>JAIBEO010000104.1 GCA_019459185.1 Rhizobium sp.
TTGACGCGGATCAAATCCGTTTGATTCGCTCTAATCCGCTTCAATCCTATCTTATCCGCGTTGTTAAGACGAACTGCCACCATCGCGAGGCCGGCGGAAGCGCGCGGCGCGGGACTTCAGGCCGCGCCAGAGGCCGTAGCAGCTGATGGCGATCCAGGCCAGCTGCATGATGGTGGTCGAGATGACGTCGGCGAAATCCGGCCCCGGCCCGAAGATCGACACCAGGATGAAAATGGCGCCAAACAGGTTCGCCAGCTGATAGCCCAGCGCGTCGCCGGCCAGGCGCCCGGCCTGCAGCAGGAAAAACGACACCAGCACGAAGCCGACGCCGGCCAGGCCGACGAAGTCGTACCACTGCAGGCTCACGGGTTCGCCCCGCGCTGGCGCACGGCCTCGAACAGCGCCACGCCAGTGGCGACCGAGACGTTGAGGCTTTCCATTTCGCCCGGCATCGGGATCTTCACCAGCCCGTCGCAGTGCTCGCGGGTGAGCCGGCGCATGCCCTCGCCTTCGCCGCCCATCACCAGGGCGATGTTGCCGGTGAGGTCGATGGCGTGGATGGGCGTCGTGGCCTCGCCCTCGAGGCCATAGATCCACACGCCCAGCTCCTGCAGCGCGCGCAGCGTGCGCGCCAGATTGGTGACGCTGACGACGGGGATGCGGTCGGCCGCACCCGCCGAGGTCTTGCGCACGGTGGCGTTGATCGGCGCCGCCTTGTCCTTGGGGATCACCACCGCCGTGACGCCCGCCGCCGCGGCGGTGCGCAGGCAGGCGCCGAGGTTGTGCGGGTCCTGCACGCCGTCGAGCACCAGCACCAGGGCCTTGCCGCCGGCCTCTTCCACCAGGCGCGGCAGCTCCTTCTCGTCGGTCGGCTTGGCCGCTTCGTAGCGGGCAATGGCGCCCTGGTGGCGCAGGCCCCCGGCGATGCCTTCCAGCGACTGCAGCGGGATGCGCCGCACCGGCACGTCGCGCCGGCGGGCGGTCTCTTCGATCTCGGTGATGCGCGGGTTCTTGGCGCCGGCCTCAAGCAGCACTTCGCGCACGTGCTCGAGGTCGTGTTCCAGCGCCGAGGCCACCGCGTTGATGCCGGCGACCCAGTTGTCCTTCTTGCTGCTCATGCGTTCGGTTTCCTCGCCCGGCTTATTCGGCCCAGGCCTTCTTCTTTTTCTTCGGCGCGCCTTCCGGCACCACCAGCCTGAAATCAATGCGCTTGTCCTCGACGCTGGCCTTGAGCACCAGCACCCGCACCGGATCGCCCAGGCGGAACTTCAGGCCGGTGCGCTCGCCGGCCAGGCTGCGCCGCAGCGGGTCGAAATGGTAGTAGTCGTGCGGCAGCTGGGTCACGTGCACCAGGCCGTTGACCTTGGAGCCGGCCAGCTCGACGAACAGGCCGAAGTTGGTGACGCCGCTGACCACGCCGTCGAATTCGTCGCCGACGTGCTTTTCCATCCAGGCGCTGCGATAGCGCTCGTCCACCTCGCGCTCCACCTCATCGGCGCGGCGCTCCATCTCGGAGCAGTGCAGCGACAGGGCCGACATCTCCTTGGCGGAATAACGGTAGCCGTCCGGGTCGCCGTGCAGCAGCGCGTGCTTGATCGAGCGGTGCAGCAGCAGGTCGGGGTAGCGGCGGATCGGCGAGGTGAAGTGGGCGTAGGCCTCCAGCGCCAGGCCGAAATGGCCCAGGTTGTCGGTCTGGTACACGGCCAGGCTCTGCGAGCGCAGCAGCACGGTTTCCAGCAGCGGCGCGTCCGGGCGCACCCGGATCTTGCGCAGCAGCTGGGTGAAGTCGCGCGGCTGCACGCGGCCCCAGGGCGGCAGACTCAGGCCGAACTCGGACAGGTATTCCAGCAGGTCGGCGTACTTGGCCTCGGGCGGGCGCGGGTGCACGCGGAACGGCGCCGGCACCTGCTTGGAGGTGACGAACTTCGCCGCCTCCACGTTGGCGGCGATCATGCATTCCTCGATCAGCTTGTGCGCGTCGTTGCGCTCGAGCATGCCGGCCTGCACCACCTCGCCCTTGTTGTCGAGCACGAAGCGCACTTCGCCCGACTCGAATTCGATGGCGCCGCGGCGGTTGCGCGCCTTGGCCAGCACCTTGTAGAGCTGGTGCAGGCGCTGGACCTGCGGC
Source organism: Rhizobium sp. (assembly GCA_019459185.1). GTDB lineage: Bacteria > Pseudomonadota > Gammaproteobacteria > Xanthomonadales > Xanthomonadaceae > Arenimonas. The sequence continues at coordinate 2,129 of JAIBEO010000104.1, forward strand.
ATCAGCGAACCAACCTGGGCCACGGCTTCCTGGCCGGCCTCGGTGTCGGCCTCGCCCACCGCCTTCCAGACCTGGGTGTAGGTCAGGCGCGCATGCGAGCGCATCACCGCCTCGTAGAACTTCGAGCGGATGACGTTGCCGTCGAAATCCACCTGCATGTCGCAGGCGAAGCACATGCGCTCGACCTTGGGCATCAGCGAGCAGATGCCGTTCGACAGCGTCTCGGGCAGCATCGGCACGACAAAGCCCGGGAAGTACACCGATGTCGCGCGCTTGATCGCCTCGTCGTCCAGCGCCGTGCCGGGACGCACGTAATGCGAGACGTCGGCGATGGCGACGACGAGGCGGAAACCTTCGCCGTTCGGCTCGCACCAGACGGCGTCGTCGAAATCCTTGGCGTCTTCGCCGTCGATGGTGACCAGGGGCACCTTGCGCAGATCGACGCGGTCGCGGGTTTCGTCGGCAGGCACTTCCACCGGCACCAGCGCGGCCTCGGCCAGCGCCTCGCGCGGGAATTCATGCGGCAGGTCGTGGCCGTGGATGGCGGCCTGCACCACCAGCGAAGGCGTCAGGCGGTCGCCCAGCACCAGCAGGATGCGGCCGATCGGCGGGCGGCCCTTTTCCGGCGGCGCGGTCACTTCGACCACCACCAGCTGGCCCTCCAGGGCGCCGTTGCGGTCTTCGGGCGGAATGAGCACTTCGGTCAGCACGCGGCGGTCGTCGGGAACGACCATGCCGATGCGGGAACGCTCGCCATAGCGGCCGGTGAGGCGCGTCAGGCGATGCTCGAGCACTTCGACGATGGCGCCTTCGCGGCGGCCGCGGCGGTCGACGCCGGTGATGGACGCCAGCACGCGGTCGCCGTGCAGCGCCTTGCGCAGTTCGCCCGGCGGCAGGAACAGGTCTTCGCCGCCGTCGTCGCACTTGAGGAAGCCGAAGCCGTCCGGGTTCGCTATGACGGTGCCGGCGACCAGGTCGAGCTTGCGCGCCACGGCATAACCGCCGCGGCGGTTCATCAGCAGCTGGCCGTCGCGCAGCATGGCCGCCAGTCGGCGCCACAGCGCGTCGAAGCGGTCGGGCGCGGTGAGGCCGAGCTCGCGGGAAATCTCCTCGGCCGTCAGCGGTCCGGTGCTGTCGCCGAGCAGGTCGGCGATGGCCTCGCGGCTGGCGATGGGGTTGTCGTACTTGGCGGCTTCGCGGGCGGCCATCGGGTCGGCGCGGAACGGGGCCGGGGCGCCGCGGCGCGGCTTGCCGGCGGGCGCCGGCGCGGCGGCGTGGGCGGCGCCGGGCTTGCCGGGCTTTCCGGGGCGCGGGCCCCGGCCGGGCTTGGCGGGCGCGCCGGCCGGCTTGGCCGCGCGGGGCGCCTTGGGGCCCTTGGCGGGCTTGGTTTTCGGGGCATGCGCGGCCTGCGCGCTCTCGGGCATCCAGGGCGGCAGCTTGCCGGTACTGGCTTTTTTCTTCGGGGGTTTTGTCATATCCGGGCATGGTACACCCCAGGGCCCGTACCGCCCCGCGTCGCGGCGTGAACCGGCGCGGCCCGGCATTGACAAGGCGCGGCCCGGCATTGACAAGGCGCGGCCCGACCTTTAAATTACGCGGCTCTTGTCGCCCTGCGACGAGACACCTGCCCAGGTGGCGGAATTGGTAGACGCACTAGTTTCAGGTACTAGCGGGTAAAACCGTGGAGGTTCGAGTCCTCTCCTGGGCACCATCTTCGAAAGGCCCCGCTCCGGCGGGGCTTTTTCGTTTTCCGACCCCCTGAAAGCCAGAGAGCCCGCCGAAGCGGGCTCCCCGGACCAGGCCTGCGCCGTAGCTCAGGCGAAGGGATCCTGCAGCACGATGGTCGATTCGCGGCCCGGGCCCGTCGACACGATGGCCAGCGGGCAGCCCGCCAGTTCCTCCAGCGCGCGCAGGTAGGCGCGGGCCGCCGGCGGCAGCTTGTCCCACTCGGTGATGCCAGCGGTGGATTCCTTCCAGCCCGGGAACTCCAGGTACACCGGGCTGCACTCGTCCCAGCCGGCGGCGTCCAGCGGCGCGTATTCGGTGCGCTTGCCGCGGTATTCGTAGGCGATGCAGATCTTCAGCTTCTCCATCCCGTCGAGGATGTCGAGCTTGGTGATGCACAGGCCGGTGATGCCGTTGATGGCCACGGCGCGCTTGAGCGCGACGATGTCCATCCAGCCGCAGCGGCGCGGGCGGCCGGTGGTGGCGCCGTATTCCTGGCCGCGGTCGCGGATGCCCTGGCCGACCTCGTCGTTGAGCTCGGTCGGGAACGGGCCGCCGCCGACGCGGGTGGCGTAGGCCTTGGCGATGCCCAGCACGTAGTCGATGGCATCCGCGCCCACGCCGGTGCCGGCCATGGCGCCGCCGACGGTGGTGTTGGACGAGGTGACGTAGGGATAGGTGCCGTGGTCGATGTCGAGCAGCGAACCCTGCGCGCCTTCGAACATCACGCGCTTACCCTGCTTGCGCAGCTCGTGCAGGATGCCGGCCACGTCGGCCTTCATCGGGTCGACGTAAGCGCCGAAGGCCAGGGCCTCGTCGAGCGTCTTCTGGAAATCCACCGCCTCGACGCCCAGGTACTTGGTGAGCACGAAGTTGTGGTAGTCCATGGTGTTGCGGAGCTTCTCGGCCAGCTCCTTCGGGTAGTTCAGGTCGGCCACGCGGATGCCGCGGCGCGCCACCTTGTCCTCGTAGGCCGGGCCGATGCCACGGCCGGTGGTGCCGATGGCCTTGCCGCCGGCGGCCTTTTCGCGCGCCTGGTCCAGGGCGATGTGGTACGGCATGATCAGCGGCGTCGCCGGGCTGATCTTAAGGCGCGAACGTACTTCGACGCCGTTGGCCTCGAGCTCGCCGATTTCCTTCTGCAGTGCGGCCGGGCTGAGCACCACGCCATTGCCGATCAGGCACAGCGCGCCTTCGCGCAGGATGCCCGAGGGGATCAGGTGCAGCACGGTCTTCTTGCCGTTGATCACCAGGGTGTGGCCGGCGTTGTGGCCACCCTGGAAGCGCACGACGGCGCCGATTTCCTCGGTGAGCAGGTCAACGATCTTGCCCTTGCCCTCGTCGCCCCACTGGGCGCCCAGCACCACTACCGACTGACCCATGACCCTGAACTCCGGAATAAAAGGATGGCGGCGGGGCGACGCGGTCGGGCCGCAGACGGGGGCCCAGACATGGAAAAAGCCGGAGGTCGCCCCGGCTTTGGGAAATTATCCCGGTTTTGGCCGACCGGGGCTACCCCGCCGGCCCGGCGGCTAGCCGCGCACGAACTGCAGGGCCAGCAGGCCCAGGCCCACCATCACCGCGCCGGCCACCCGCAGCGGCTGCTCACCCAGGGCCAGCAGCTGGGCCACGGCCCGCTTCCAGGTGCCCGGGGCCGCGAACAGCAGCAGCCCCTCGAACACCAGCACCAGGCACAGTGCCGCCGACAGGTCGCTCATGGCGCTCAGCGCTTGTCGCTGCCGAAGTAGCGCAGGAACTCCGAATCCGGGTCCAGCACCAGCACGGTCTGGCCGTCGGCCATCGAGTTACGGTAGGCCTCGAGGCTGCGGTAGAAGGCGTAGAACTCGGCGTCCTGGCCGTAGGCCGCGGCGGCGATCTCGGCGGCGCGGGCGTCGCCCTCGCCTCGCAGCTTCTGGGCGTCGCGCTCGGCCTCGGCGATGGTCACCTGGCGCTGGCGGTCGGCTTCCGAGCGGATGGTTTCGCTCTGCTCCACGCCTTCGGCGCGCAGCTGGTTGGCCACCTGGGTGCGCTCGGTGCGCATGCGGCCATAAACCGTGTCGAGGATGGTGCTGTCCTCGGGCAGGTTGATGCGCTTGATGCGCACGTCCACCACTTCCACGCCCAACGAGTTGGCGCCGGCGTTGACCACCGCCAGGAAGCTGCCCGAGAGCTCGGCGCGGCCGGCCGAGACCACTTCCTGCAGCGTGCGCTGGTTGATCTCGTTGCGCAGGGCGTTCTTGACGATGGGCGTCAGGCGCTGGCGCGCGGCCTCCTCGCTGCCGCCGCTGGCGGTGCGGTAGTAGGTGGCCACGTCCTTGATGCGCCACTTGACGAAGAAGTCGACGCTGACGTCCTTCTTCTCCGCGGTCAGGTAGCGCTCCGGGGCGTCGTCGAGCGACAGGATGCGCTGGTCGAACTTGCGCACGTCCTCCACCAGCGGCCACTTGAAGTGCAGGCCGGGCTTGAGGTCGGCGCGGGCGACCTTGCCGAGGTTGAGCACGATGGCCGTCTGGCCCTCGTTGACGATGAACACCGAACCCATGGCCGCGAGCAGCGCGGCGATGGCGATGAAAACGGCGAGCGTGAATCCACGGGTCATGTCAGCGGCCTCCCTGGCGGCGTTCGGGGCGCGGCGTGGCGTCCGCTTCCGGCGCGGCCTGGGTGGCCGGCATACGGATCACCGGCGCCTCGGCCGGCACGGTGGCGCGCTGGCCGGCGCCGGCGGTGCCTCCCAGCGGCAGGTACAGGATGTTGTTGTCGTCGCCCGCCATCACCTTCGGGTTGGCGGACAGCACCTGCTGCATGGTCTCGAGGTACAGGCGCTTGCGCGTGACTTCCGGCGCCTTGCGGTACTCGTTGGCGAGCAGGGTGAAACGCTCGGCGTCACCCTCGGCGCGGGCGATGGCCGCGGCGCGGTAACCCTCGGCCTCGGTGCGCAGGCGCGCGGCGACGCCCCGCGCCTCCGGCACCACCTTGCTGGCGTAGGCGCGGGCTTCGTTCTCGATGCGGTTCTTGTCTTCGCGGGCGCTGATGGCGTCGTCGAAGGCCTGCTTCACTTCTTCCGGCGGGCGCGCGTCCTGCAGGTTGAAGTTCACCACCGTCAGGCCGGTCTGGTAGAAGTTCAGCGACTCCTGCAGGCGGTCCTTGGCCGAGATCACCAGCTCGGCGCGGTCGAACAGCACCGTGTCCATGTTGCTGCGGCCCACCACTTCGCGCACGGCGCTTTCGGCGGAATCCTTCAGCGTCTGCTCCGGGTTGACCGAACCGAACAGGAACAGGCGCGGGTCGGTGCGGCTGAACTGGGCGTTGAACTTGATGTCGATCAGGTTCTCGTCCTTGGTCAGCACGCGCACCTGGTCGGTGATTTCCACCACTTCGGTGGCGGGCACCACGTACACCGTCTCGATCGGCCATGGCCACTTGAAATTCGGGCCCGGGGTCATGATGCGGTTGTACTCGCCGAAGCGCAGCACGACGCCACGCTGGCGCTCGTCCATCAGCTTGAAGCTGTTGAACACCAACCAGATGCCGACCAGGCCGATCACCCAGGGCAGCGGATTGAAGCTGCCCTGCGACGAAGCGCCACGGCCGCGGCCACCGCCGCCGGTGCCGCCGCCGAACATGCCCTTGAGGCGGTTCAGGAAGGCCTCGACCTCGTTGCCGGGGTCCTTGCCCTTCCAGGGATCTTGGTTGCCTTTGCCAGGCTGGTTCCAGGCCATGTGGTGCTCCGTGGCGCGCTTCCGGGGCCGGCGGGCTGGCGGGGGCCAGGGCCGGGGAATCGCGCGTCAGTCAGTGTCGGGATTGTAGGTAGGGGCGTCGGGGGTCACAAGCAAGAGCGCGGACAGCGGATGGCCGCCGGGTTCGGCCGCCAGCCTTTCTGCCACGGCACGCGGCAAGTCCAGGTCAAGGCGCCAGCCGGACTCGTCCGTTGACTCCGCCTTCACGGCCCCGGCCTCGTGCAGGCGGGCGCGCAGGCGGCCCTGCCCCGGGTCGAGGTGCAATTCGGCGTGAAGGCGGCGATCGAGGAAACGGTCGGTCAGCAGGTCGCGCAGCAGGCCCAGGCCCTCGCCGGTCTTCGCCGACAGCCAGACGCGCTCGCGCCCTTCCACCGGCGGGTCGCGGCGCGGCGCGGCGCCTTCGATGCGGTCGATCTTGTTGAACACCAGCACCTGCGGGATGTCGCCCGCGCCGATCTCGGCCAGCACGGCGTCGACCTGGCCGATGCGTTCGTCGCGCAGTTCGTCGGCGGCGTCCACCACGTGCAGCAGCAGGTCGGCGTCGCGCGCTTCGGACAGCGTGGAGCGGAAGGCCGCCACCAGCTCGTGCGGCAGGTCGCGCACGAAACCCACGGTGTCGGACAGCACCAGCGGCGCCACGCCCTCGATGCGGCGCGTGGTGGGGTCGAGCGTGGCGAACAGGCGGTCGTCGGCGTACACGCCCGAGCCGGTGAGCGTGTTGAACAGGGTGGACTTGCCGGCGTTGGTGTAGCCCACCAGCGCCACCCGCGGGATGTCGTTGCGCATGCGCGCGCGGCGCATCTGGGTGCGCTGCACCTGCACCTTGTCCAGCCGCGCCTGCAGCGATTCGAGCTTCTTCTGCAGCATGCGCTTGTCGAGCTCGAGCTGGGTTTCGCCCGGGCCGCGCAGGCCGATGGCGCCGCCGCGCTGGCGCTCGAGGTGGGTCCAGCCGCGCACCAGGCGCGTGGCCCAGTGTTTGAGCTGGGCCAGCTCGACCTGCAGCTTGCCTTCGTGGCTGGCAGCGCGCTGGGCGAAGATGTCCAGGATCAGGCCGGTGCGGTCGACGACGCGGCGCTTGAGCGCGCGCTCGAGGTTGCGCTCCTGGCCGGGCGTGAGCAGTTCGTTCACCAGCACCAGGTCGGCCTGGGTGGCTTCGCAGGCCGAGAGCACCTCGTCGAGCTTGCCGGTGCCGATGTAATAGGCCGGGTGCGGGCGCTCGACGCGGGCGGGCACGGTGCCGACCACGGTGGCGCCCGCCGAACGGGCCAGCTCGGTGAATTCCTCGAGGCGGGACGGATCCTGCTGGCCGGGCGGGTGCGGCTGGACCAGCAGGGCGCGTTCGCCCTTGCGGGCGCGCTCAAACATCAGTCACCCGGACGCTCAATCGTCCTGGCCCGCCTCGTCCTCGTCCTCGCCACCGGCGGACGCAACCTGGCCACCGCCCGGCCCCACGCGCACGTTGCGCGCCGGCACCACGGTGGAGATGGCGTGCTTGTAGACCATCTGGCTGACGGTGTTGCGCAGCAGGACGACGAACTGGTCGAAGCTCTCGATCGTGCCCTGCAGCTTGATGCCGTTGACCAGGTAGATCGAGACGGGGATGCGCTCACGGCGCAGGGCGTTCAGGAAGGGATCCTGGAGGGATTGGCCTTTGGACATGCGGTTGGACTCCATCTTCTTATTGTGGCGCGCCAGCTGGCGCGGTTTGCGGCCAAAGGGTCCGGGCCGCGAGTCAGGGCAGTCTAGCAGCCCCGGCAACGGGCGCACGGGCAAGGAACAGCGCCAGCGCCTGCTCCAGCCCGTCCCGTTCAGTGGCCGGGTCGAACCAGCGGGCGTCCAGCCGCGCGCGCAGCCAGGTGAGCTGTCGCTTGGCCAGTTGCCGCGTCGCGGCGATGGCTTCCTCCCTGAAAGTGGAGGCGTCCGTGCGGCCTTCAAGGTGTGCCCAGGCCTGGCGGTAGCCGACGGCCCGCATCGAGGGCAGGTCCGGGTGCAGGCGCGGGTCGGCGCGCAGGTGGCGCACTTCGTCCAGGAAACCTTCGGCCAGCATCTGGTCGAAGCGCCGGGCGATGCGCTCATGCAGCACGGCGCGGTCAGCCGGTGCCAGCACCAGCCGCAGCACGCGGAAGGGGAAACGCCGCGGCGCGCCGGCGCGCTGCCAGTCGCTGATGGGCCGGCCGGTGAGCCGGAACACTTCCAGCGCGCGGGTGATGCGCTGGGTGTCGGCGGGTTTGATGCGCTGGCCGGCGGCCGGGTCCACCGCCGCCATTTCGGCGTGCAGGGCCGCCCAGCCGCGTTCGGCGGCTTCGCGCGCGATCTGTTCGCGCTGCGCCGGGTCGGCCTCGGGCATGTCCGAGAGGCCGTCGAGCAATGCGCTGAAATACAGGCCCGTGCCGCCCACCAGCAGCGGCACCCGCCCGCGGGCCGCCAGGGCCTGCATCGGCGGCAGCGCCTCGCGGGCGAAATCGGCGGCGGAAAACACTTCGTGCGGGTCGCGTACGTCCACCAGGTGGTGCGGCGCCAGCGCGCGGGTGGCGGCGTCGGGCTTGGCGGCGCCGATGTCCAGGCCGCGGTACACCAGCGCCGAATCCACGCTGATGACCTCGGTGCCCAGGCGCTGGGCCCAGTCCACGGCCAGCGCGGTCTTGCCCGAGGCCGTCGGGCCCATCAGGGCGATGGCCGCCGGGCGGGTATCCCGCACGGGTTCAGGCGCCGCTGCGGCGCAGTTCGCCCTGCACCGAATCGAACAGGCCTTCCATGGCCGGCGACGGCGGCCGGCCGAAGCGGCTGACCACGACGATGGCCAGGGTGGCGAAGGCCACGCCCGGCACCATCTCGTACAGCCCGGTGCCCAGCTGCTTCCAGCCGATCACGGTGGCCGCGCCCACCAGCATGCCGGCCAGCGCGCCGTTGCGGGTCATGCGCTTCCAGAACAGCGACAGCACCACCACCGGGCCGAAGGCGGCGCCGAAGCCCGCCCAGGCGTAGCTGACCAGGCCCAGCACGCGGCTGCCGGGGTCGGCGGCCAGCCATATGGCCAGCAGGGCCACGCCCAGCACGGCGAGGCGGCCGACCCAGACCAGTTCGCGCTGCCCGGCACCGGGGCGCAGGAACCCCTTGTAGAAGTCTTCGGTGATGGCGCTCGAGCACACCAGCAGCTGGCAGCTCAGCGTGCTCATCACCGCCGCCAGGATGGCCGAAAGCAGGATGCCGGCGATCCAGGGGTTGAACAGCAGCGTCGAGAGTTCGATGAACACGCGCTCCGGGTTGGCCGTGACGGCCGCCGCCTTGTCCGGGTGCGCCTGGAACCAGGCGATGCCGAAGAAACCCACCGCCATCGCGCCGGCCAGGCACAGCACCATCCAGGTCATCGCGATGCGGCGCGCGACCGGGATGGTGCGCACCGATTCGGCGGCCATGAAACGCGCCAGGATGTGCGGCTGGCCCATGTAGCCCAGGCCCCAGGCCAGCAGCGAGACCACGCCCACCACCGTCGCGCCCTTGAAGAAGTCGAGGTTGGCCGGGTTCACCTGCTCCACCAGCGCCAGGCTCTCGGCCGGGCCGCCGGTGCCGATGATGACGAAAATGGGCGTGAGCACCAGCGCGAAGATCATCAGGCTGGCCTGCACGGTGTCGGTCCAGCTCACCGCCAGGAAACCGCCGATGAAAGTGTAGAGGATGGTGGCGGCGGCGCCGTACCACATGGCCTGCGCATAGGGCACGTCGAACACCGATTCGAACAGGCGCGCGCCGGCGACGATGCCCGAGGCGCAGTACACCGCGAAGAACACCAGGATGATGACCGCGGAAACGATGCGCAGCAGCTTGGCCTTGTCCTCGAAGCGGTGGGTGAAATAGTCCGGCAGGGTCAGCGCGTTCTGGCTGCGCTCGGTGTACAGGCGCAGCGGCGCGGCCACGTAGCGCCAGTTGGCCCAGGCGCCGATCACCAGGCCCACCGCGATCCAGGCTTCCGAGATGCCGCTGGCGAAGAGCGCACCGGGCAGGCCCAGCAGCAGCCAGCCGCTCATGTCCGAGGCGCCGGCCGAAAGCGCGGTGACGAAGCTGCCCAGCGAGCGGCCGCCGAGGATGTAGTCGTCGAAGCTGCGGGTGTAGTACCAGGCCGCGAAACCGATGCCGACCATGCCCAGGATGTAGATGGCGAAGGTGATGTGCAGCGGGGACGTCAGGTCCATGGCGACTCGTTGGTTGGCTGGGGCGGGGGCTAGCTTAACGCCATCGCCGGGCCGGCCGCGCGCTTGCGGGCCACGGCCCGCGGCGTATGCTGGCGGCCAGGCCACCGGGAGCATCGCGACCATGTCGCCGGGCAAAGCCCTCGCCTTCCTCATCGTCTTCGTCGTGCCGGCGCTGATGCCCGCCGCCGCCTGGCTGGGCACGGCCACGGGCCGGCCGGACCTGATGGCCTGGTTCCCGCTGTTTTTCCTGTTCGTGCTGCTGCCGGCGGCCGACTACGCGCTGGGCCACGACCCGGTGAACGTGCCGCCGGAGCGCGAGCGCGAGGTGGCGCTGCAGCCGTGGTTCAAGGCGCTCACGCTCGCCTGCCTGCCGGTACAGCTGGCGGTGCTGGCCTGGTCGGCGCACTGGTTCGCGAACGCCGGCTGCGGACCCGCCGGCATGGCCGGCTGGCTGCTGTCGCAGGGCGTGGTGGGCGGCATCCTGGCCATCAACACGGCGCACGAACTCATCCACAAGGACGGCCGGCTGGAACCGGCGGTGGGCGGGCTGCTGCTGGCCAGCGTGGGCTACCACGGCTTCAAGATCGAACACGTGCGCGGGCACCACGTGCACGTGTCCACGCCGGAAGACGCCTCGAGCGCGCGCTTCGGGCAGTCACTGTGGCACTTCCTGCCGCGGGCGCTGTGGCGCAACACGCTCAATGCGTGGCGGCTGGAAGCCATGCGCCTGCGCGGACTGGGCCTGCCGGCGCTGCAATGGCGCAACGAGATGATCGGCTGGACGGCGGCCTGGCTGGTGCTGGCCGGCGCGATGGCGGCGTGGCTGGGTCCGGTGGGGCTGGCGTTTTTCCTGCTACAGGGGCTGTTCGCGGCGGGCTCGCTGGAAATCATCAACTACATCGAGCATTACGGCCTCGAGCGGCGGCGCGGCACCGACGGCCGCTACGAACGCACCACCCACCTGCACAGCTGGAACTCCGACTACGCGCTGTCGAACCTGCTGCTGTTCCAGCTGCAGCGCCACTCCGACCACCACGCCTTCCCGAAGCGGCGCTACGCCATCCTGCGCCACCACGCCGACAGCCCGCAGCTGCCAGGCGGCTACGCGGCGATGTTCGTGCTGGCGCTGGTGCCACCGCTGTGGCGGCGGGTGGTGGACCCGCGCGTGCGCGCCTTCCACGCGGCGCGCGATTCCGTCCCGGCGTGAATCCACAGGGCCTGTGGATAGCCGTCGGGACAAACCTGTGGGCGAAGTGCTGCGCGCCTTGCCCGGCGCGGCCTGCAGCGGGTTTGGTCAAGGAATGACCAGCCCCCGCGCGTGATCCACAGTGCCTGTGGACAAGCCTGGGAGAACTCCTGTGGATGGATCGCCACCAGGCAGGCGGGGCGCGGGTGTCAACCCGATTGGTCATTGCGTGACCAGCCTGGGACACGAAATTTTCTCTGGCCGTGGCTTGGCGTGTTAATCCCGGAGCCACTAAGGTGTAGGCCTCGTGCCCCCGCACATTGGCCTGGAGCCGTCGATGCTCAAAGAACTCCTGGGTGCCGCCGCAGTCGCGCTCGCCGCCACGCCCGCCCTCGCCTGCACCCCGGTCGCCAGCCTGCCGGCGGTGCTCGACGCCCCGGGCAGCTACTGCCTGACGGGCGATCTTTCCACCGCCATCAGCCAGGGCGCGGCCATCACGCTCGCCAGCGACGACATCCACCTGGACTGCGGCGGCCTGAAGATCGAGGGCAGCGCCGCGGCCGCGGCGCCCACCCCCCCCCGCATTTCCCCGGGCCAGCAAGACAACCTGCAGGTGTGGCGCTGCACCCTGGAGGGTTTACGCACGGGTATAGTCGCAGGCACCCACCCCCCCGGCGGCGCCCCC
>JAIBEO010000114.1 GCA_019459185.1 Rhizobium sp.
GCTGGTGCTGCCTGGGGTGCTGGGCGCCTTCTGCGCCGCCCCGCTGCGGCGCGGGGCCGGCGGGGCCTGGTTGGGGCATTTGTTTCCGCCCTACCGGCCGGGGCTGCACCTGCTGCGGCTGGGGCGGGCCGGGCCCGGCCAACCCCCCCGCCACCGCAAGTTGCCGGCCTGGGGCTTCATGGCGGGGCTGGGTTTCGTGGCGGTGCCGGGCTATTTCCTGCTGGGCTTTTTCGCCGATGCCGAGCGGGTCACCTTCCACTGGCCGCTGGCGGGCTGGCTGGCGCTGTGCGCGCTGGCGCCGCCCGTGTTGGCGCGCTGGCGGCCGTGGTCGCGGCGCGTGCTGCAGGCCAGCGCGGCGATCGGAGTGTTGCTCCTGTTCGGCTACCTCGCGCTGCTGGTGCGGCCCGAGGGGCGCACGATGCTGGCCGGCGGCGCGGCCTACGCCGACAACTTCAGCGGCTGGCACGAGGTGGCTGCGGCGGTGCGCGACGACCTGGCGGCGATGCCGGCCGGAACGATGCTGGTGGCCGACAACTTCATGCTCGGCGCGCAGCTGGCCTTCGAACTCGACCGCGGCGACGTGCGCGTGCTCGACCACCCGCTCAACGCCAAGCACGGCCGCGCCGTGCAGCTCGCCGACTGGGGCCTGCTGCTGGACGCGCCGCGCGGCGCCGGCGACGGCCCGGTGCTGCTGGTCGTCGAAGACACGGCGCGCCCGCTGAAACAGCGGCTGCAGGCCTACCGCGAACTCTGCGCCGGCAGCGGCGGCCTGCCGCCTCCCCGCGTGTTGGACGTCGACCACGGTCGCAAGCGTTTCCTGCGTTTCGTGCTGCCTGCGCCGGGCGATTGCGTGTTGCCTGCGCTGGCCTGGATCGACGCGCCTTCGCCGGGCGCCGCCGTGCGTGGGGCGCTGGACGTGGCCGGCTGGGCGTTCAAGCAGGGCGGCACGCTGGCGCGGGTCGAAGTGACGCTCGACGGCGAAGTGGTCGCGGTGGCGGATTATGGCCATGCCATGCCGCACGTGGCGGATTACTGGGGCCTGCCGGCGGAGGCGGGCAACGGCTTCGGGTTCAGGGCCCGCCTCGACCTCTCGTCGCGCCCGCCCGGCCGATATTGGCTGGGGCTGGTGCTGCACGGCGCCGACGGCAGCGTCGAACGCTGGCCGGAGCAGGTGCTCGTAATCGAGTGATCAGGGCAGGGCGTAACCCGCGGCACGCAGCGCCCGCGAAAGTGCGATCAGCGGCAGGCCGACCAGCGCGGTCGGGTCGCGGTTGTCGATGGCCTCGAACAGCGTGATGCCCAGGCCTTCGCACTTGAAGCTGCCGGCGCAGTCGTAGGGCCGCTCGGCGTCGAGGTAGCGGGCGATTTCTTCGTCACCGAGGCTGCGGAAATGCACCGTGGTCAGGTCCAGGCCGGCATGGGGCCGCGCCTGCGCCGTCGAGAACAGGCAAAAGGCCGTATGGAAGTGCACCTCGCGGCCGGAGGCGGCGCGCAGCTGGGCGAAGGCGGCGTCGCGGCCGCCGGGTTTGCCCAAGGGGCGGCCGTCGAGGTCGGCGACCTGGTCCGAGCCGATGACCCAGGCGCCGGGGTGCCGTTCGGCCACGGCCCGGGCCTTGGCTTCGGCCAGACGGGTGGCCAGCGCAGCGGGCGATTCGCCGGCCAGCGGGCTTTCGTCCACCTCCGGCCGGTCAACGTCGAAGGGAAGGCCCAGCCGCTGCAGCAGATCGCGCCGGTAGCGCGAGGTGGAGCCCAGCACCAGCGGGGTCATGGTTCGCCGGCGCCGCGGCGCAGGCCCGGCGGTTCGCGCAGGGCGGCCTGTTCGTTGGCCTCGGTGGCCTCGGCCAGTTCGGCCCCGGCGCGCTCGAGGTCGGCCAGTTCGCCGGCCAGGCGGTCACGGGCCCGGGCCAGGGCGGCGCAGGCGGCGTCGAGCTCGGACTGCCGGGCGGCCTGTCCGTGGTGTTTGATCCACAGGCGGTGCTGGAGCAGGTCGCGTTTGGCCTCGCGCACCGGCAGGGCGCCGTCCAGCGAGGCCTGGGCCACGGCGCCGATGTCGGCCGGGACCCGGCCCACCACGGCCTGCAGGGCCTGCATGCGCTCCTGGCTGCGGTCGAGCAGGCGCTCCATCTCGTCGGCCAGGTCCAACAGGCTGGCCAGGCTGCGGTCGCGGCGCCGGCCGCGCAGGATCCACCACAGCAGGGGGGCGGCCAGGGCCAGGCTGGCCAGGCCAAGGATGAGTATCGCGGTGGGCATGCGGGCTTCCGGGCGTCAGCAGGCAGTCTGCACCAGCCCCGGCGGGGGCGGCAAACCCTTGCGGGCGCAACGGCTTAGGTTTGACATGCGGCCGCCCCGCGCCTATCATTTCGCGCTTATGTCCGCTCCCTTGCCGCCTGTGCTCGACGCTTGGCGCATGGTTGCGGCCAAGCGGTTGTTCGAAGGCCACCTGCCGCTGTCCGGGATGACCCGGCTGCTGCCGGCCCTGGCGGACGCCGACGGAGAATGCCGGTTCGAGATGGAGTTCGGCCGTGACGCGATGGACCTGCGTTACGTCGAGCTGCGCATCGAGGCCAAACTGCCGCTGCAGTGCCAGCGGACGCTGGAACGGTTCGTGTACCCGGTGCGCGTCACCCAGCGCCTGGGCCTGATCACCGACGAAGCGGATGAGGCGGCGCTGCCGGAGGGAATCGAACCCCTCCTGCTGGACGCCAGCGGCGAGCTGGACCCCGCCGGGCTGGTCGAGGACGAACTGATCCTCGCCGTCCCGGTGGTACCGATTGACCCCGACTCGACGGAGGTGACGGCCAATTGGCCCGCCGACGCCGGGGAGGAAGAAGAGAAACCGAATCCTTTCGCCGCGCTTGCCGCGTTGAAGGCACACAAGAAGTAGTTGGAGACAAGCCATGGCCGTCCAGAAGTCCCGTGTTTCCCCGTCCCGCCGCGGCCAGCGCCGTGCGCACGACGCCCTCACCGCCAAGCAGCTGGCCACCGACCCGACCACGGGCGAGACCCACCTGCGCCACCACGTCACCAAGGACGGCTACTACCGTGGCCGCAAGGTCGTGGACGTGAAGTCCGCGGTCGTCTCGGAAGACTGAGGCCGCGTTCCGCCCCCCGGGGCGGAGCCATAGCAAGCCGAGCGCAGCGGGCCTTGTCCCGCCGCGCGCGTTTCTGACGGTGGGTGGCCGCGCGCCGGCCCGCCCGCCAGCGCACAGAGGGAGTGACGATGGCCGTGTTTTCGCGTATCGCCGGTACCGGCAGCGCCTTGCCGCAGAAGGTGCTGACCAACAAGGACCTCGAGCAGTTCGTCGAGACCAGCGACGAGTGGATCGCGAGCCGCACCGGCATCCGCCAGCGCCACGTTGTCGCCGAGGGCGAAACCACGGCCGACCTGGCCGAGCGCGCCGCCCGCGCCGCCATGGAAGCGGCCGGCGTGCAGGCGTCCGAGCTCGACATGATCGTGCTCGGCACCACCACCCCGAACCTGATTTTCCCGTCCACCGCCTGCCTGGTGCAGCACCGGCTGGGCGCCAACGGCTGCGCCGCGTTCGACGTCAACGCGGCCTGCTCGGGCTTCATCTTTGCGCTCAGCATCGCCGACCAGTTCATCCGCGCCGGCACCTGCAAGACCATCCTGGTGATCGGCGCCGAAACCCTGACGCGCATGCTCGACTGGTCCGACCGCAACACTTGCGTGCTGTTCGGCGACGGCGCCGGCGCGGTGGTGCTCAAGGCCGACGCCGAGGCCGGCATCCTGTCCACGCACCTGCACGCGGACGGTGGCAAGAAGGAACTGCTGTACAACCCGGTGGGCGTCTCCGAAGGCTTCAAGCCCGAGGAAAAGAACGCCGGCGTGCGTGTGCTGATGAGCGGCAACGAAGTCTTCAAGCATGCGGTCAAGGCGCTCGACGCCGTGGTGGACGAAACCCTGGCCGCGAACGGCCTGGACAAGTCCGCGCTCGACTGGCTGATCCCGCACCAGGCCAACCTGCGCATCATCGAAGCCACCGCCAAGCGCCTCGAGATGCCGATGGACCGCGTCATCGTCACCGTGGACAAGCATGGCAACACCTCTTCCGGTTCGGTGCCGCTGGCGCTGGACGAAGCGGTGCGCTCGGGCAAGGTGCAGCGCGGCCAGCTGCTGCTGCTCGAGGCCTTCGGCGGCGGCTTTACCTGGGGCTCGGCGCTCATCCGTTACTGAGGTGGGGGGCGGGGGGGCCCGGCGCCC
>JAIBEO010000117.1 GCA_019459185.1 Rhizobium sp.
CCCAGCGTCGCCAAGGCCTACTGGGTTGAAATCGACGGCCGGCCCACCTGGGCCGGCCCGCCCGACCAGCCGCTGCCCATGGCCAGCCAGGCCAAGCTGATGACCGCCCAGCTGCTGGCCGAACACGGCGGACTCGACGGCACCGTGGTGGTCAGCCGCGGCGCCGCGGCCGCCACCGGCACCCGCCTGGGCCTGCGCGCCGGCGAACGTTTCCGCGCCTCCGACCTGTTCACCGCCATGCTGGTGCGCTCGGCCAACGACGCCTGCCGCGCGCTGGCCGACTGGCGCGGCGGCGACCTGACCACGTTCGTGGCCATGATGAACACCCGCGCCGCCGAACTTGGCATGCACGACACCACCTTCGCCAACGCCTGCGGCCACGACGCCCCGGGCCAGGCCAGCAGCGTGCGCGACCTGGCGAAACTGGCGCGCGCGGCCATGGCCGAGCCGCTCATCAGTGCCGATGCCAAGCGCGAAAGCTTCGCCTTCAAGAGCCTCGGCGGCCGCGCGTTTTCGGTGCGCAGCACCAATGCGCTGCTGGGCCAGTTCCCCGGCGCCATCGGCCTCAAGACCGGTTTCACGCCGGGCGCGGGCCGCTGCCTGATCGCGCTGGCCGAACGCGACGGCCACGAGGTGATGGCCATCCTGCTGCACGCGCCCGACCGCTGGTGGGACACGGTGGCCCTGCTCGAGCTGGCCTTCGACGAAGCCCGCCGCGCGCCGGCGACCGCCGCGCGATGAAACCCCTGTCGGCGCCCGCCGCGGCGCTGGGCACGCTGGGCCTGCTGGCGGCGGTGGCGCTCGTGTATGCGAACAGCCTCGCCGGTCCTTTCCAGTTCGACGACTACAACGTCATCGTCGACAACCCGTCGGTGCATGGCCTGGCCGCGTGGTGGCAGTCGATGCCGGGCATCCGCCCGCTGCTCAAGCTCAGCTATGCGCTGAACTGGGCGGCGTCGCCGTCGCCCCGGGGCTTCCATGCGGTGAACCTGGCGGTGCATGGCGCCAACGCGCTGCTGGCCTGGGCGCTGGCACGGCACTGGCTGGCGGCGCTGGCGCGGCCCACGCTGCCGGCGGATGCAGCCTGGTGGCTGGCGCTGCTGTTCGCGCTGCATCCCGCCGCCACCGAAGCCGTCACTTACATCAGCGGCCGCTCGCTGTCGCTGATGGCGCTGCCCTACCTGGCCTCGCTGCTGTGTTTCGCCGAAGGCGTGCGGCGCGGCAACCGCGCGCTGTCGGCGCTGGCCTCGCCATTCCTGTTCGCGCTGGCGCTGGGCGTGCGCGAAACGGCGGTGACGCTGCCGGCGGCGCTGTTCCTGCTGGCCTGGTTCGGCGGCACCTCGCCGCGTGCGGCGCTGCGCGGCCTCGGCCCGCACCTGGCGGTACTGCTGCTGGTGCTGGGGGCGGCGCTGGCCACCGGCGCCTACGGGCGTTTCCTGCATTTCAGCCTCGGTACGCGCGGCCTGTTCGAACAGCTTCTGGCGCAGGCGGAGGCGCTGCGTTACCTGTTGGCGCAGGCCCTGCTGGCACTGCCGCCGAACGTCGATCCCGACCTGCGCGTCCCCGACGGGCTGTATGCCGCCACGCTGGCGACGCTGGCCGCCACCGTGCTCGCGGGTGCCGCCGCGCTGCTGTCGCGGCGGCGCTGGCCATGGCTGGGCTTCGGCATCGCCTGGGTGGCGCTGCAGCTGGCGCCCACCAATTCGCTGCTGCCGCGCTTCGACCTGGCCAACGACCGCCACCTCTACCTCGCGCTGCCCGGCGCCGCGCTGCTGCTGGTGGTGCCCGCGCTGCAGGCGGGCTGGCGGCGCGCCGGCCGGGCCGGCCTGGTGGCGCTGGTGCTGTGCATGGGCCTGCTGGCCCAGCGCCGCAACGACGACTGGCGCAGCGAACCCGCGCTCTGGCAGGCCACGGTGCGGCAGTCGCCGGCGAAGGCGCGACCGTGGGCGAACCTTGGCTGGGCTCGCCAGCAGGCCGGTGACACGGACGGCGCGCGCGCCGCCTACGAGTGCGCGCTGGCGCTGGACCCGGGACATGAGCAGGCCCTGGTGAACCGCGCGCTGCTGCCCGGCGCCGGCCCCGCGCGCACGCCCGACCCCGCCTGCCCGGTGCGCTGAGCCGCGCCCACGCCCCCTCCCGCGTGCCCTCCGGGGCCGTGTGGCTTCACCTCCCCGCTTCGGGCCATACTCGGGAAGGGCGGCCGACCGGCCGCTTACGTTTGTTCACTGTTTGACTCTGGGGAGGGTTGGCATGTTTGAGCAGTACGGACTACACCTTGCGATCGCCTGTGCGGCGGTCGCCATTCTTTACGGCATATTCGTGGCGCGCTGGATCGTGGCGCAGCCCGCCGGCAACGAGCGCATGCAGCAGATCGCGGCGGCGGTGCAGGAAGGCGCGGGCGCCTATCTCAGCCGCCAGTACCGCACCATCGCCTTCGTCGGCGTGGCGCTGTTCCTGCTCATCGGTTTCATGCCGGGCCTGGGCTGGCCCACGGCCATCGGCTTCGCCATCGGCGCCATCCTGTCGGGCGCGGCCGGCTTCATCGGCATGTTCGTCTCGGTGCGCGCCAACGTGCGCACGGCGCAGGCGGCCACGGTGAGCCTCAACACCGCGCTCAACGTCAGCTTCAAGGGCGGCGCCATCACCGGCATGCTGGTGGTGGGCCTGGGCCTGCTGGGCGTGGCCGGCTACTTTTGGTTCGTGATGGGCGGCGCCGCGCCGAATGCCGAAACCGTGCAGGCGGCCATGCAGCCGATGATCGGCCTGGCCTTCGGCAGCTCGCTGATTTCCATCTTCGCGCGCCTTGGCGGCGGCATCTTCACCAAAGGCGCCGACGTGGGCGCCGACCTGGTGGGCAAGGTCGAAGCCGGCATCCCGGAAGACGACCCGCGCAACCCGGCGGTGATCGCCGACAACGTGGGCGACAACGTCGGCGACTGCGCCGGCATGGCGGCCGACCTGTTCGAAACCTACGCGGTGACGGTCATCGCCGCGATGCTGATCGCCGGCATCGCCTTCGACGTGTACGGCTGGGCCGGCGTGCTCTACCCGATGGTGCTGGGCGCGGTTTCCATCCTCGCCTCCATCGTCGGCACCTTCTTCGTGAAGGTGCGTGACGGCGGCAAGATCATGAACGCGCTCTACCGCGGCCTGGCCGTGTCGGGCGTGCTGGCGGCGGGCGCGTTCTACGTGGTCACCGACAACATGTTCGCCACCGGCCTGGGCATGCCGCTGTTCTTCTGCGCCCTGATCGGCCTGGCCCTGACCGCGGCCATGGTGGTGATCACCGAGTACTACACCGCCACGGAATACGCGCCGGTGCAGCAGGTGGCCAAGGCCTCGGAAACCGGCCACGGCACCAACGTGATCGCCGGCCTGGCGGTGTCCATGAAGTCCACCGCCGCGCCGGTGCTGGCCGTGGCCGCCGCCATCTGGGGCTGCTACGAGATCGCCGGCCTGATGGGCATCGCCATCGCCGCCACCTCGATGCTGTCGATGGCCGGCATGATCGTGGCGCTCGACGCCTACGGCCCGATCACCGACAACGCCGGCGGCATCGCCGAAATGTCGGGCATGGACAAGGAAATCCGCGTCACCACCGACGCCCTGGACGCCGTGGGCAACACCACCAAGGCCGTCACCAAGGGTTACGCCATCGGTTCGGCCGGCCTGGCCGCGCTGGTGCTGTTCGCCGACTACGCCCACAAGCTGCAGGAATCGGGCCGCGAAGTGAACTTCTCGATCGACAACCCGGACGTGGTGATCGGCCTGCTGATCGGCGGCATGATCCCCTACCTGTTCGGCGCCTTCGCCATGCAGGCGGTGGGCCGCGCGGCCGGTGCGGTGGTGGAGGAAGTGCGGCGCCAGTTCCGCGAGATCCCCGGCATCATGGAAGGCACCGGCAAGCCGCAGTACGACAAGGCGGTTGACCTGCTGACCAAGACGGCGATCCGCGAAATGATCGTGCCCTCGATGCTGCCGCTGTTCATCCCGATCATCGTCGGCCTGGTGCTGGGCGCCGATGCGCTCGGCGGCCTGCTGATGGGCACCATCGTCACCGGCCTGTTCGTGGCCATTTCGATGTGCACCGGCGGCGGCGCCTGGGACAACGCCAAGAAGTACATCGAGGAAGGCCACCACGGCGGCAAGGGCAGCGAAGCCCACAAGGCCGCGGTCACCGGTGACACCGTCGGCGACCCGTACAAGGACACCGCCGGCCCGGCCATCAACCCGCTGATCAAGATCATCAACATCGTGGCGCTGCTGCTGATCCCGATGCTCTGATCAGAAGCGAACCACCACCAAAAACCCCGGCTCCGGCCGGGGTTTTCATTTGTGGATGCCGGGGTTGGGGAGCCCCCTTGGTAAGGGGGCGCGCCGAAGGCGCGGGGATTGGAAGGAATGAGCCGGGGCCCGCGATTCGCATCGCGAATCGTGTGAGATATGAGCGAATAGCTCAGATCTGCGGGACTTCCTGGAGCAGGAGCAGCAGCGCGTCGCGGGTGCGGCGGCGCAGTTCGACGAACTGGGTGTCGATGGCGTCGGTCCGCAGCTGGTCGTTGTCGAGGTGCTCGAGGTTGTGGCACACCTCGACCAGATCGCTGGCGCCCATGGCCAGCGCGGCCGAGCGCAGGTAGTGCGCGGCCTTGCCCAGGGCGTCGGCGTCGGCGGCCACCTGGGCGTGCTCCATCTTGCGCACCAGGTCCGGGGCCTCGTGCACGAACATGCGCACGAACTCGCTGAAGGCGCCGGGGCGGTCCCGGTCCAGCATGCGCAGCAGTTCGAGCGCCTTGGGGTCGAGCAGGGACTGGGCCATGGGGCGGGGGCTCCGACAGGGGCGACGGGGCTATTCTGGCCGCTGGGGACGCCGCTGCCTAGCCCGGAAGCGGGGGCATCCGCGCTCCGTCGAGTGCGGGCTCCAGCCCTTTCACGTATCCTTCCGGCCCCCACGCATGCCCTCCCCCGGGCGGATTCAGGAGATCCCCATGGCCCTTGACCTAGTGCCCACCGGCCGCGACGTGCCGAACGAAATCAACGTCGTCATCGAAATCCCCAAGGACGCCGAGCCGGTCAAGTACGAGGTCGACAAGGCCACTGGCGCGATCTTCGTGGACCGCATCCTGTCCACGCCCATGCGCTATCCCTGCAACTACGGCTACGTGCCGCACACCCTGTGTGGCGACGGCGACCCGGTGGACGTGCTGGTCATCCTGCCACTGCCGCTGATCCCGGGCTCGGTCATCCGCTGCCGCCCGGTGGGCCTGCTGAAGATGAAGGACGAGGCCGGCGAAGACACCAAGCTGCTGGCCGTGCCGGTGGACAAGGTGTTCTCGGGTTATTCGCACATCCAGGACATCGGCCAGGTCAGCCCGCACTGGCTCGAGCGCATCGGCCACTTCTTTGAGCACTACAAGGACCTGGAGAAGGGCAAGTGGGTCAAGCTTGACGGCTGGGAAGGCGCCGAATCGGCCCGCCGCGAGATCCTGGACTCGATCCAGCGTTTCGAAGACAGCCCGGAAAAGCTCAACTACTGAGCGCGGCGCCGGCAGGTGAAGCGGGCGTCCAGCGTCAGGCGCCCGCGGCGCGGATCGTCGGACAGCGTCGCCGCCGGGCCGATGTCGGGCGCGTGCCAGCGCCCGCCGTCGAACACCACCAGCCGGTTGTAGCGCGCCTCCACCCTTCCCAGCGGCGGCGCCAGGGCGCCGGCGCGCGGGTCGGGGAACACGGTGCCGCCCAGCGCGGCATTTTCGAACAGGCACAGCGAGACCACGGCGGTGCCCTGCCCCGGCAGGTGCGTTGAGGCCCGCGAGGGCCGCGGGGCCGCTGCCGTGGCCAGCGACAGCCAGCCCTGCGCATCCAGTACACGCCGGAAGCCCAGGCGGTCGCGCAGGAATTCTGAAAAATACACGTCCAGCTGGGTCAGCACCGGGCCCGGCAGCGCCAGCCGCCGCACCGGGTGGCCGGCATGCGGGTCCACCGCGAATTCCGCCGCATGCCTGGCCGCCAGCGCCACCCAGTGGCCCGGCTCCGACAGCGCGTCGTCCACCACCAGGCACGGGGGCCCACCCTCGAGGGGCAGCGTTTCGATCCTCGGCCTGGGTTTGAACACGCGCTCGGCTCCTTATTCCCGGCGATACACCTGCGACCCTTGGGCACGGAACTCCGCGGCCTTCTCGGCCATGCCCTGCTCCAGCGCGGCGGCCTCGTCGGCCACGCCCTTGCCGGAAGCGTACTCCCGAACGTCCTGGGTGATCTTCATCGAACAGAAGTGCGGGCCGCACATCGAGCAGAAGTGCGCGACCTTGTGGGCGTCCTTGGGCAGGGTTTCGTCGTGGTACTCGCGGGCGCGCTCGGGGTCGAGGCCCAGGTTGAACTGGTCCTCCCAGCGGAACTCGAAACGCGCCTTGCTCAGCGCGTTGTCGCGGGCCTGCGCGCCCGGGTGGCCCTTGGCCAGGTCGGCGGCGTGGGCGGCGATGCGGTAGGCCATCAGGCCCTCGCGCACGTCGGCCTTGTTGGGCAGGCCCAGGTGTTCCTTGGGCGTGACGTAACACAGCATTGCGGTGCCGAACCAGCCGATCATGGCCGCCCCGATGGCGCTGGTGATGTGGTCGTAGCCCGGCGCGATGTCGGTGGTCAGCGGGCCCAGCGTGTAGAACGGCGCTTGGCCGCACTCGCGCAGCTGCTTGTCCATGTTTTCCTTGATCAGGTGCATGGGCACGTGGCCGGGGCCCTCGATCATGGTCTGCACGTCGTGCTTCCAGGCGATCTGGGTCAGCTCGCCCAGGGTCTCGAGCTCGCCGAACTGGGCGGCGTCGTTGGCGTCGGCGATCGAACCCGGGCGCAGGCCGTCGCCCAGCGAGAAGCTGACGTCGTAGGCCTTCATGATTTCGCAGATTTCCTCGAAGTGCGTGTAGAGGAAATTCTCGCGGTGGTGCGCCAGGCACCACTTGGCCATGATCGAGCCGCCGCGGCTGACGATGCCGGTGACGCGCCTGGCGGTCAGCGGCACGTAGCGCAGCAGCACGCCGGCGTGGATGGTGAAGTAGTCCACGCCCTGCTCGGCCTGCTCGACCAGCGTGTCGCGGAAGATCTCCCAGGTCAGCTCCTCGGCCTTGCCGTCCACCTTTTCCAGCGCCTGGTAGATCGGCACGGTGCCGATGGGCACCGGCGAATTGCGCATGATCCACTCGCGGGTTTCGTGGATGTGCTTGCCGGTGGAAAGGTCCATCACCGTGTCGGCGCCCCAGCGGATGGCGTAGACCAGTTTCTCCACTTCCTCGGCGATGCCCGACGACACCGCGGAGTTGCCGATGTTCGCGTTCACCTTGGTCAGGAAATTGCGGCCGATGACCATCGGCTCGATTTCCGGGTGGTTGATGTTGGCCGGGATGATGGCGCGGCCGCGGGCGACCTCGTCGCGCACGAATTCCGGCGTGATGAGCCTGGGCAGGTTGGCGCCGAAGGACTCGCCCGGGTGCTGCCGCAGCAGGTGCGCCTCGCGGATGGCGTCGATGCGCTGGTTCTCGCGGATGGCGATGTATTCCATTTCCGGCGTAACGATGCCGCGGCGGGCGTAGTGCATCTGGGTGACGTTGGCGCCGGCCACCGCGCGGCGCGGCGGCCGCAGCGCCGGGAAGCGCACGGCGTCGAGCCGGGCGTCGGCGGCGCGCTCGCGGCCGAAGTCCGAGCTCAGGCCGGGCAGCGGCGCGCTGTCGCCGCGTTCGGCGATCCAGGCCGCGCGCAGGGCCGGCAGTCCGGTGGCCAGGTCGATGCGCGCGTCCGGGTCGGTATAGGGGCCCGAAGTGTCGTACACCGTGAAGGGCGCGTTCGGCTCCTGCACGCCGAACACCCGCGGCGTGGGCGAGAGCGCGACCTCGCGCATCGGCACCTGCAGGTCGGGCCGCGAGCCGGCCACGTGGACCTTGCGCGAGCCGGGAATGGGGCGGGTGACTTCTTCGGACAGTTGCTGGGCCTGGCGCAGCAGCTCGGTGGGCAGGGCATTCATTCGGTTCGTCCTTCAGGGCCCCGGGCGGGGCGGGAACGAAGCGGCGGCGCCGGACCCCGGGCGGACCCCGGGTGTCACGAAGCTTCCCTACGCCGGTATCAGCCGGATCAGGTTCGAAGGGACTGTCTCAGCCCGCGTCCCGCCGGGCACCCCCGCTTCCAGCCGGCATTGTTCCATGGCGCCCCGGCCTGGGCCAGCCGGCCGGCCACAGCCGTGGCAAGCCCCTGATTCGCGGTGTATATTTCGTGAAGGCCAGGCAGGGTGCAGCCGCAGGCATGGCCGCTCCGGACCGTCCGGGTTCACCATCAAACAGGGGACATCGCAATGCTTTCCAATTACGCAAGTCGCGCAGCACTGCTGCTGGCGGCGGGTTTCGTGTTCTCGGGCGATGCCGCCGCGCAGAACTACCTGCCGGTCGGCCCGCAGGAAAATGTGCCCGAAGCCACCGTGCTCTCGGGCGGCTGGACCGTCTGCCACTCCTCGCTGTACGGGGAATCCGGCACCTCGGTCGCCTCCATTCTCGCGGCCTGCTCCGAGGAAAACATCATGTACGCCTGCCGCCCGGTCGGCCAGGCGAGCTTCGACGTGCTGGCCCAGGCGCCGCGCACCGATGTGTTCTTCGACACCGGCACCGGCAACGTGCCGCATGACGCCAACGGCACGGCCTGGTACTTCAACGACAGTCATTCCTTCGGTTTCGCCCCGGTGGGCCAGCCGATCTCCCGCAACTCCTGCGACACGCATCCGACCCAGATCAACCAGCGCATGTGCGTGCACACCAGCGGTGGCAACACCAGCCCCGGCTGGAGCTGCGGCAACCACCAGTGGGAGTACGGCAATGGCTGGGAGCGCGTGATCCTGCAGGCCATCCCGGTGGTCAGCCTGACGGTCCCGGGCAGCAACAGCCCGCGCCTGATCGCCGACGAGCTGATCATTCCGCCGAACCGCACCATCGTTAACAACGACAACCTCGATATCGAAACCACCATCGAGTACGCCTTCTCGCCGGGTGAAGTGCGTTACGCCCGCCTGCACTGCCCGGGCGTGCAGTTCGCCCCGGGTACCACCGTCGCCTTCGGCGGTGACCCGTCGAACCTGATCGGCGCGGTCAACACCACCGCCGACGGCGCCATCTACTTCTCCATCACCGCCGGCGCCACCCCGGTGCTCGCCACCGACACCCTGACCTTCGACGGTGACCGCATCCTCACCGGCAAGGCCCCG
>JAIBEO010000141.1 GCA_019459185.1 Rhizobium sp.
CCCCCCCCCCCCCCCCCCCCCGGCCCCCCCCCGGGGGACGCACGGAACGGGTGGATCAGTCTGGCAGGATGACGGTGTCGATCACGTGGATGACGCCGTTGCTGGCGGCGATGTCGGTGGCGGTGACGGTGGCGTTGTCCACCTTCACGGTGCTGCCTTCCACGGTGATGTCGGCGGCCTGGCCGTTGACGGTGGTGGCGGTGTCGAGCTTGACCACGTCGGCGGCGGTGACCTTACCGGCGACCACGTGGTAGGTCAGGATGGCGACGAGCTTGTCCTTGTTCTCGGGCTTGAGCAGGTCCTCGACCGTGCCCGCCGGGAGCTTGGCGAAGGCTTCGTCGGTGGGCGCGAACACGGTGAACGGACCCTCGCCGCTGAGCGTCTCGGCCAGGCCGGCAGCCTTCACCGCGGCAACCAGGGTCTCGAAGTCGGCGTTGCCGGCGGCGACGTCGACGATGGTGCCGGCCGGCTTGGCCTCGTTGTGGTGGCCGGCGATGGCCGGGGTGGCGACGACGCCGGAGAGCAGCAGGGCGAGCAGGGACTTGCGCAGCAGGGTCATGGGTTTCTCCTGGGGTTGGGTGCCGGGGGAGAGGGCACCCGCGCAGCATCCCGCTACGCGTGTCGTGGCGAGGTCGCGGCGGCGTCAACCGTGCGTCGCGACCACGTGCAGGTGGCGTGATTCACCCTGCCGCGGCCGCGATGCGCCCGCTATGCTTTCGTTCCCTCCGTTGCCGGCAAGGCCATGATTCCCGTCGAAACTCCGCTCGTTGCCGCCGATGGCCATCGTTTCCCGCTGCGCGTGTGGCTCCCGCCCGGTGCGCGCGCGGGTCTGCTGTGGGTGCCCGCGCTGGGCGTGCCGGCGCAGAAGTACGACCGTTTCGCCGCTGCGCTGGCGCAGGCCGGCGTGGCGGTGGCGCTGCACGAATGGCGCGGCATCGGCGGCAGCGCGCTGCGCGCCCGCCGGGGCCTGGACTGGGGTTATGCCGAACTGCTGGGCCATGACCTGCCGGCCAGCGTGGCCGCGCTGGATCCTTCGCTGCGCTGGTCGTTCGGCGGGCACAGCCTGGGCGGCCAGTTCGCCGCCATGGCCGCGGCGCTGTCGCCGGCGCGCTGCGCGGGGCTGGTGCTGGCGGCCACCGGCGTGCCGGACGCGCGCACGTTCCCGGCCTGGGAGCGCCTGCTGATCTCCGCGTTCTCGCGTTTGCTGCCGCCGCTCACGCGCGCGGTGGGTTATTACCCCGGACACCGACTGGGCTTCGCCGGACGCGAGGCCGGCCAGCTGATGCGCGACTGGGCCAGGACCGTGCGCACCGGCAGGTATGCCGACTACGGCACCGGGCGCCCGCTGGAAGAACGCCTGCGCGAGCTGGCGCTGCCGGTGCTGGCGCTGCGCTTCGAACACGACTGGTTCGTGCCCGAAGCTTCGCTGCAGGGGCTGGTGGCCAAGCTGGGTGCGGGCCCGCGCCGGTGGGAACTGTTCGACGATACGAGGCTCGGCGCCCGCTCCGACCACTTCCGGTGGATGCGCGAACCCGGCGCCGTGGCGCCGGTGGTGGCGCAGTGGCTGCTCAGCCCTTGAAGTCGCGGTGGCAGGCCTGGCAGCCGTTCTGGATGCGGTTGATGGCCACGCCCGCGGCGGCGCAGTCGGCCGGCGGCGTCGCCAGCGCGGCGTCGAGCGAGGCGCGCAGCACGGTGGAGTGCTGGATGAAGCGTTCGTCGTCCTGGGTCGGCAGGAAAGCCGGCTCGAGGTCGTTGGCCAGGTGGCGCAGCGACTGCAGGCGCGGGGTCAGGTCGGTGGCGGCGCAGCGGTTCTGCTTGAGCGACTGGTCCAGGCCCTTCATCTGCGCGGACATCACGGCCATCACGCCGTTGGGGTAGGCCGTGCCCTGGCGCAGGGCGTTCATGGCGATGAGGGTGGCGGCGGCGCCGACGAACAGGCCGACCAGGACCAGGATCAGGGAACGCATGCACGGACTCCGGGCGAAAAAAGACCGCCGTGACGATATCACGGCGGTCTTTCGCGGGCAGCGGGCTCAGCGCAGCGGGATGAGGCGGGTGCCGTCCACGCGCACGTAGGCGCCCTCGCGGATGCCGTTGCCCAGGCCGTTGCGGTTGATCACCAGCAGGCGGCCATCGTCCATGCGCACGTGCACGTCGTAGGTCTGCTCGTTGACCTTGTTCTCGATGGCATTGCCGGCCACGGCGCCCGCGACCGCGCCGGCCACGGTGGCGGTGTTCTTGTTGCCCTGGCTGCCGTGCTTGGGGATTTCCCGCGCGGCCACGGCGCCGACCAGGCCGCCGAGGATGGCACCGGTGCGGCTGTTGTCGCGGGCGCCGTACACCACTTCGATGCGTTCGATGCGGCCGCAGTCGTAACAGCGCTGCGGCTCGGCGTAGCCGTAACCGCGGTCGTAGCCGTAACCCGACGAGCGCGGCTGGCTGGCGCAGGCGGACAGGGTGAGGACGAGGGCGGCGGCGATCAGCAGGGGGGTCTTCATGGCGCTCTCCTTGGGACGGGAACTCGCGTCCGAACCTAGGCGCCTGCACCTGAACTCCGGCCGACCGGGCCCTGGGTAGAATGGCGGCATGGCTTCTTCCCGATTCGCCGGCATCGACCGGCTTTACGGCCGCGGCGCGGCGCAGCGGCTGGCCCAGGCCCAGGTTTGCATCGTCGGCCTGGGTGGCGTGGGTTCCTGGGCGGTGGAATCGCTGGCGCGCAGCGGCGTGGGCCGGCTGGTGCTGGTGGACGCCGACGAGGTTTGCGTCAGCAACACCAACCGCCAGCTGCACGCCCTCGACGGCCAGTTCGGCCGCAACAAGGGCGAAGTGCTGGCCGAACGCTGCCGCGCCATCAACCCCGGCATCGAGGTCGAGGTGGTGCCGCAGTTCCTGGTGTCGGCCAATCTTGAATCGCTGCTCGACCGCGGCCACGACGTGGTGCTCGATGCCTGCGACAGCCTCAGGAGCAAGCTCGAGATGATCGCCTGGTGCCGGCGCCGCAAGCTGCCGCTGGTGGTCTGCGGCTCGGCCGGCGGCCGCACCGACCCGACCCTGGTGCGCGTGCGCGACCTCTCGCGCACCGAACACGACGCCATGCTGGCGCTGGTGCGCAAGCGCCTGCGCGCCGACTTCAACTTCCCCCGAAACCCGGACCGCTATTTCGGCGTGCCGGCGGTGTATTCGCTGGAAAACGTGAAGTACCCGCAGGCCGACGGCAGCGTCTGCGGCGTGCGGCCGCAGGTGGGTGCCGACGCGGCGCTCAAGCTCGACTGCGGTGCCGGCCTGGGCGCGGCCACGCACGTGACCGGCACCTTCGGTTTCGCGATGGCCGGCAAGGCGCTGGAACTCATCCTCAAGGCCAAGGCGCGCTGAGGCCAGGCGTTCGCTAGCCGAACAGGCGTTCGGCGTTGGCGGCCGTCGCGGCCGCCACGGATTCCGGCGTTTCGCCGCGCAACGTGGCCACCACGGCCAGCACGTTCGGCAGGCGGGCGGGTTCGTTGCGTTCGCCGCGGTGGGCGGCGTCGGGCTGGTCCGGCGCGTCGGTTTCCAGCAGCAGCCATTCGATCGGCATCGTGGCCACGGTCCGGCGCAGTCGCTGCGCGCGCTCGAACGTGACCGGGCCGCCGATGCCCAGGTGGAAACCGAGGCCGAACAGCTGCCGCGCCTGTTCTTCGCTGCCCGACCAGCTGTGCACCACGCCGCGCAGGCCACCGACCCGGCGCAGCGAGGCGATCACGTCGTCCACGGCGCGGCGCGCGTGCAGCACCACCGGCAGGTTGAACTCGCGCGCCAGTTCCAGCTGGCGCTGGAAGTAGCTGCGCTGCGCCCCGGGATCCAGCCCTTCGACGAAAAAATCCAGGCCGCATTCGCCGACCGCGGCGGGGCGCTCGCGGGCCAGCCATTCCGCCAGCGCGTCAAGGTCCGCGGGCTGGTGGCGGTCGAGGAACATGGGATGCAGGCCGTAGGCCGGGCGCAGGCCCGGGTCGGCGGCGCACAGCGCCCGGATGGTGGGCCAGCTGGCCCGGTCCACGGCCGGCACCAGTTGCCGGGTGACGCCGGCGGCGCGGGCGCGCGCCAGCACCTGGTCGCGGTCCGGGTCGAATTCGGATGCGTCGAGGTGGCAGTGGCTGTCGTACAGCCGGATCATTCGCGCCGGGCTTCGCCGTCGATGACCTGTCCCTTGGAGGGTGCCGGCGGCACGTCGCGGCGCTTCCAGCTGGCCAGCACCAGGGTCGCCAGCGCCGTCACGATCTCGTCGATGAAGGGCAGGGGGTCGAAGGGCCAGAGCCAGCTCACCAGCATCAGCACGAGCGTGAGCTTGAACAGCGTGGGGAAGCGCAGCCGGGAGGCGAAGCCGACCAGCGGTCCGGTGAGCGGGTGGGCCATGGCGTGCTCCTGCAAGGGGCGTGCCGCCGAACTTAACATGCGGTGATGGCGGCGGCCGTGCTTTCGGGTGCCGTTCAGGCGGTTTGCGCGAGGCTCCGGACGCGACGGCGGGGAACCGCCGCCAAACGAGGACAAGACCATGAACAAGACCGTATTGGCCGTGCTGGCCGGCATGCTGGTTGGCGGCGGCGCCATCGCCGCGTACCAGACCTTCGCCACCCCGTATGCCGAGGTGGTGTCGTCCACCCCGATCACCGAGAAGGAGCCCATCTACGGCGAAGTGGTGTCTTCCACCGCCATCACCGAGATGCGCACCGGCTCGCGGCAGGTGTGCGAGGACCGGGTGGTGGAGAAGCGCCAGCCCGAGCGTTTCGGCGACAAGGACGGTATGGTCGTGGGCGCCGTGGTCGGTGGCCTGCTGGGCAACCAAGTGGGCGGCGGCGACGGCCGCAAGCTGGCCACCGTGGCCGGTGCCGTGGGCGGCGCCTATGCCGGCCGCGAGATCGACCGCCGCCACACGGGCGGCAAGAAGTACACGGAGGTCGAGCAGGTCTGCCAGACCGTGACCGAGCCGCGCGAGGAGATCGTCGGTTACGACGTGACCTACCGCAGCGAGGGCGAACTCGGCAGCGTCCGGGTCGAGTCCAAGCCGGGCGACCAGGTCCTGCTGGGCGAGCGCGACAAGATCGTCGGCTACGACGTGACCTGGCGCTACGAGGGCCAGACCGGCAGCCTGGTGATGGCCGAGGACCCGGGTGACCGCCTGCCGGTGGAGAACGGCGTGATCGCCGCCGCCGGCGCCGGAACCCCGCCCAGGGGCTGACGCGCCTCCTCCCCCCGCGTCGCTCCCCGGAGGGCCGGCCACCATGGCCGGCCCTTCTTCATTGGGCTGA
This sequence comes from Rhizobium sp., assembly GCA_019459185.1. Classification (GTDB taxonomy): domain Bacteria; phylum Pseudomonadota; class Gammaproteobacteria; order Xanthomonadales; family Xanthomonadaceae; genus Arenimonas. The sequence continues at coordinate 5,280 of JAIBEO010000141.1, forward strand.
CCGCCGACGGGCTGCCGGGCGGCCGGGGAACCGGCTAAAATCCAGGTTTTCCCGTCCTGCGAAAACCCCAAACCATGGCCCTGAATCCGACCGACCTGTTCGACATCCGTTCGCTGCTCTCGGAAGAGGAGCGCATGATCCAGGACAGCGTCGCCCGCTTCACCGACGAGAAGGTGCTGCCGATCATCGGCGATTGTTTCGACCAGGCCCGCTTCCCCAAGGAACTGGTGCCCGAGATCGCTGCCATGGGCCTGCTGGGTTCCTCGCTGCCCGAGAAGTACGGCTGCGCCAACCTCAACGCCGTCAGTTACGGCCTGATCTGCCAGGAACTCGAGCGCGGTGATTCCGGCATCCGCAGCTTCGTGTCGGTGCAGAGCTCGCTGTGCATGTACCCCATCTACGCCTACGGCTCGGAAGAGCAGCGCCAGAAGTACCTGCCGGGCATGGCCCGCGGCGAGATCATCGGCTGCTTCGGCCTGACCGAGCCGCACGGCGGCTCCGACCCGGCCAACATGAAGACCACTGCCAAGAGGGACGGCGGCGACTGGGTCATCAACGGCGCCAAGATGTGGATCACCAATGGTTCGCTGGCCGACATCGCCATCGTCTGGGCGATGACCGACGAGGGCATCCAGGGCTTCATCGTCGAGAAGGGCACCAAGGGCTTCGACACCCAGGTCGTGCACAAGAAGATGAGCCTGCGCGCCTCGGTCACCTCGGCCCTGTTCTTCGACGGCGTGCGCGTGCCCGACAGCCAGCGCCTTCCGAACGTGAAGGGCCTCAAGGGCCCGCTGGGCTGCCTCAGCCAGGCCCGCTACGGCATCACCTGGGGCCCGATCGGCGCCGCCATCGCCAGCTACACCTCGGCGCTGGAGTATTCCAAGACCCGCATCCTGTTCAACCGCCCGATCGCCGCCACCCAGGCCGTGCAGCTCAAGCTGGCCGACATGGCCCGCCGCATCACCCTGGCGCAGCTGCTGTCGCTGCAGCTGGGCCGCCTGAAGGACGCCGGCACGCTGCAGCATTCCCAGGTGTCGCTGGCGAAGTGGAACAACTGCCGCATGGCGCTCGACATCTCGCGCGAGGCGCGCGACATCCTCGGTGGCGCCGGCATCACCACCGAGCACCCGCCGATCCGCCACGCGCTCAACCTCGAGTCGGTGATCACCTACGAGGGCACCGAGACCGTGCACCAGTTGGTGATCGGCCGCGAAGTCACCGGCATCAACGCGTTCTGAGCGCGCCAATGACCGCGCCCCTGATCCCCGCACGCCACAAGGACGTCAACCGAGCCAAGGTCTGCGACGACAACTTCGTCGAGTTCGTGAAGGGCTGGTCGGGGACGCCGCAGCACCGGCCGGCGCCGCACGAGCCGGTGCTCGACGGCAGCGCCTGTACCGCCGAAGACTTCCTGGCCCTGTTCGAATCGCAGCTGGTGTCGCGTCACCTCGACCTGATGGCGCGCGTGCTGCGCGTGCAGCAGAAGGTGTTCTACACCATCGGTTCCTCGGGCCACGAAGGCAACGCGATGGTGGCGCGGCTTACGCGCCACACCGACCCGGCCTTCCTGCACTACCGCTCGGGCGGCTTCATGGCCGAGCGCTTCCGCAAGCTGCCGGGTTTGGACCCGGTGATGGATTCCGCGCTCAGCTTCGCCGCCAGCAAGGACGACCCGGCCTCGGGTGGCCGCCACAAGGTCTGGGGCAGCAAGCCACTGTGGGTACTGCCGCAAACTTCGACGATCGCCTCGCACCTGCCCAAGGCCCTGGGCACCGCCATTGCCATCGAGCAGGCACGCCGCATCGGGCACGAACTGCCGATACCGCAGGATTCGATCGCCATCTGCAGCTTCGGCGACGCCTCGAGCAACCACGCCACCGCCCAGACCGCCTTCAACACCGCGCAGTGGACGGCCTACCAGAAGCTGCCGGCGCCGGTGCTGTTCGTCTGCGAGGACAACGGCATCGGCATCTCGGTGAAGACCCCGGGCGGCTGGATCGGCAACGCCTTCCGCCACCGCGACGGGCTGGACTATTTCTACGCCGACGGCCTCGACCTCGCCGAAGGCTACGGCCAGGTGCGGGCCGCGGTGGAACACTGCCGCCGCACGCGCCGCCCGACCTTCCTGCACCTCAGGACCACCCGCATCATGGGCCACGCGGGCACCGACTTCGAGATCGAGTGGCGCAGCTTCGAGGAACTGATGGCGGTGGAGGCCACCGACCCGCTGCTGCGTTCGGCCGAGATCGCGCTGGTGTCGGGCCTGATGTCGAAGGACGAACTGCTGGCGAAGTACGAAGCCATGCGCGCCCGCTGCTTCGCCGCCGCCGAGGAAGCCGACCGCCGCCCGAAGCTGACCGACCTGGCCGAGGTGATGGCGCCGCTGGCGCCGTTCACGCCCGACAAGGTGGCCGCCGAGGCCGCCCGCAGCGACTATGCCGACAAGCGCCTGGCCGTGTTCGGCGGCGAGGCCAGGCTGCCGGAGAGCCAGCCTCCGAAGCACCTGGCCATCCAGATCAACCAGGCCCTGCACGACCTGTTCTGCAAATACCCGGAAACGCTGCTGTTCGGCGAGGACGTGGCGCAGAAGGGCGGTGTGTACACGGTCACCAAGGGCCTGCACAAGGCGTTCAAGAACGCCCGCGTGTTCAACACCCTGCTCGACGAAACCATGATCCTGGGCCTGGCCCAGGGTTACGCCAACATGGGCATGCTGCCGATGCCCGAGATTCAGTACCTGGCGTATTTCCACAACGCCTGCGACCAGATCCGCGGCGAAGCCTGCAGCCTGCAGTTCTTTTCGAACGGGCAGTACCGCAACCCGATGGTGATGCGCGTCGCTTCGCTGGGTTACCAGCGCGGCTTCGGCGGCCATTTCCACAACGACAACTCGATCACCGCCCTGCGCGACATCCCCGGTCTGGTGGTCGGTTGCCCCAGCCGCGGCGACGACGCCGCCACCATGCTGCGCACCATGATGGCCATGGCGAAGGTGGACGGGCGCGTCTGCGCCTACCTGGAGCCGATCGCGCTGTACATGACCAAGGACCTGTACGAAGCGGGCGACGGCCAGTGGCTCACCAGCTACCCGCCGACCGACCAGGCCATGGTCCTCGGCGAGGAGCGCGTCTATGCGCCCGAGGCCCGCGACCTGGTCATCTTCACCTTCGGCAACGGCGTGCCCATGAGTCTGCGCGCCGCCCGTCGCATCGAGGCCGCGAAGGGCTGGAAGGTGCGCGTGGTGGACCTGCGCTGGCTGCAGCCGCTCAACGGCGACGCCATCGGCCGCAATGCCGGCGAATGCGATCGCATCCTGGTGGTGGACGAAGGCCGTCGTTCGGCCGGCGTGGGCGAAGGCGTGATCACCGCGGTGGTCGAGGCCGGCCACGGCGCCAAGCCGCTGCGCCGGGTGGTCGGCGAGGACACCTACACGCCGCTCGCCGGCGCCGCCTTCCTGGTCATTCCCAGCGACGACGACATTGTCGCCATGGCCGAGCGCCTGGCCTGATGCCGTTCTGCTGGACATGAACCCGTCCCGGCCCCAGACGATCCTCTTCGCCGACGTCAGCGGCAGCACCCGGCTGTTCGAGACCAAGGGTGACGTCGAGGCGCGCCGGCTGATCGCGCTGGTGCTGGGCGCGCTCACCCAGGTCTGCCAGCAGCACGGCGGGCGGGTCATCAAGACCATCGGCGACGAGATCATGTGCACCTTCCCGGCCGCGCTCAACGGCGTGCTGGCGGCCTGCGACATGCAGCGGCGGATGGCCCGCGACATCGACTTCGTGCGCGACAGCCTGGCCGTGCGCATCGGCCTGCACCATGGCGACGCGCTCGAGGAGGCCGACGGCGACGTCTACGGCGACGCGGTGAACACCGCCGCGCGCATGGCTTCGCTGGCCAAGCGCGAACAGGTGGTGACCACGGCCGCCACCTACGACAGCCTGTCGGGCCGTGCGCCCGAGGCGCGCAGCCTGGGCAAGGCGCGGGTCAGCGGCAAGCTGCTGCCGATCGCCATCGTCGACCTGGTCTGGCAGGAGGACACCTCCGGCATGACCATGGTGCAAAGTTCAGTGCGCGCCGCCGCCGAAGAAGGCGAGGGCGCCGCGGTGCTGCGCCTGCGCCACCGCGGCCGGGTGGTCGAGCTGGGTCCGCAGTCGGAGCCGTTCTCGATGGGCCGCGAACCGGGCAACGGCCTGCAGGTGGAGGCCGACTGGGTCAGCCGCACGCACGCCATGGTGGAATACAAGCGTGGCCACTTCACGCTCTCGGACCGCTCCACCAATGGCACCTACGTGCGCATCGGCGAGGACGACGAGATCAAGCTGCACCGCGACGAACTGCACCTGCGCAAGTCGGGCGTCATCAGCCTGGGGCAGGGCATCGCCGTGAACACCGGCGATGCCATCCAGTTCGAACTGGACTGAAGCGCCCGGCCGGGTTCAGTCCTCGGCCTGGACCTCGATGCCGCCCAGCGCGTCCTCGTCGATCTCCACTTCTTCCACCGGCGCCGGGGCCGGGGCCGAGGGTTTGGCGCGGTAGCCGAAGACGCCGGCGAGCAGTTTTTCACTGCCGGCATAGGCGTCGTTGGAAGTCTCGACGAACTGGCTGGCGCCGAGTTCGGCCAGCACTTCGTACAGGGCCGCGTCTTCGTGCAATTTCAGCATGGCCGTGGCCACGGCCTGGCGCACGTCGCTGGGCACGGTGCCGGCGGCGCTGAGCGTACGGCCGGTGAATTCGCGCGATTCCGACACCACCACCAGGTTCGGGTAGAGCTGGGCGATGTAGTTGGGCACCATCGCCGCCTCGGTTTCCTGCGAGAAGACCATCTCCACGCCGTCGCGCCAGTTCGACGCCACCGACTTGATCTCGGGCTGGGCGATCGGGTTGCGGTAGATTTCGCCCAGCAGCAGGTAGCCCATGCTGGGCGCCGGCATGCTGACCACGCGGTAGCCGATCAGGCCCGCCGTGCCGCCCTCGGCGATGGCCGCGTCGGCCAGCAGCGAGTAGCGGGTGGGTTCGGCCACGCGCACCAGCGGCGTGAAGCCCAGGCGGTCGATGCGGAAGCTGGTGAAGTGCGCTTCCTCGAAGGCGAAGTCCACTTTCATGCCGGCGCGCAGGTCGCGCCAGTACACGTGGTAGTTCGCCGCCGTCTTGAGCTTGAAGGTGTGGCCGGTGCTGGCCGAGAGGTAGTCGAGCAGCGGTTTGTAGACCAGCTGCGCCTGCGAGGGCGGGTAGTTCGGTTCGACCGCGAGGGTGTAGTCGGCGGCCAGCGACGGCGCCGAGACGAAAGCAAGAACTAAGGCCGCAAGGCCACGGATACGCTTCATGTTGGACTCCTCCCTTGCGGCCCGATATAGCAGATAGGGCGGGGGGACGCCAATCGTGACGCGGGTCTCAGGCGGGGCGGCGCAGGCCTTCACGCAGCGGCAGGCGGCGGCAGGGGTGGCCGCCAGCCGCCAGTTCCTCCGGCGCGTCCGCGCCCAGCACGGCCAGGGCCTCGCGGCCGTCGTCCCGGCTCGAAACCACGGTGCCGACGGCCTGCCCGGCGGCCTCCACCGCCTGCCCGGGCTGCAGGCCTTCGCCGGCCAGCCGCACCAGGCCGCGCTTGGCCTGCCCCAGGTAATGGGTGCGTGCGACGATTTCCTGGCCAGGGTAGCAGCCCTTCTTCAGGCTGAAGGCGGCGAGGCGCTCGAGCGAGAGCATTTGCGGCGTCCAGGCCTCGCGCTGGCCCTCCGGAAGGCGCGGCAGGCCGTGGGCCAGGTCGGCGGCGTACCAGGCCGAAGCCACGGCGGTGTCGGGTTCCGCCAGCGACGGGTGCCCGGCCGGCAGCAGCCAGAGGCTGCGCGGGCCGCCGTCGCCGCCCATGTCGAGCGCCAGGCCCTCGTCGCCGCCGTCGAGCACGGCATCGGCCGCGGGGAAGGCGGACGAGGGGCCGGCCGCGGCCACCCAGGGCAGTGGCTGCAGCACCACCTTGCTCCGGAACACGAAGCGTTTCAGTCGCGTCGCCAGTTCTTCCGCGGGGAAATCCGGCAGCACCATCAGGAAACGCGACGGCACCACATGGACAAGCGCGAACAGCGCGATCACGCGGCCCTTGGGCGTCAGCAGGCCGTTCCAGTGCCAATGACCGGGCGCCAGCGCCGCCACGTCGTTCATCGCCTGCGCCTGCAGGAAGGCCGGGGCATCGGGGCCCGAGACCTCGAGCACGCCGTGGCCGGGCAGGGGATGGCAGGCGTTCGCGGCAAGGTTTGGCTTGAACGACATGGGTGCGGGACTTAACATTGGAGGATGGCGACCGAGCCGCGAATCATAGGCGAAACAGCCGCATCCCCCGAGCCCTTGCCTGGCGAGCCGTCACCGGGCGCGCCGGGCGTGGCGCCACCGGCGGAAGTCGGGGGCCGCGACGGCCCCGAACCCACCCGCTACGGCGACTGGGAAAAGAACGGCCGCTGCATCGACTTCTGACGCGACGCCCACATCGCGCCTCCCATACTTCCCACCTAACCCAGACGAGCGCAGCCCATGGCGACGCAAGAACGACCCCTGTCACCGCACCTGCAGGTCTATCGCCCGCAGATCACCAGCGTGATGTCCATCCTGCACCGCGCCACCGGCGTGGCCCTCGCCGTGGGGGCCCTGGTGCTCGCCGGCTGGCTGGTGGCCGCCGCGTCCAGCCCGGGCGCGTTTGAATCGCTGCAGGCGGTGCTGGCCTCGGTGCCGGGGCAGGTGCTGCTGTTCGCCTTCTCGGCCTGCCTGGTCTACCACTTCCTCAACGGCATCCGGCACCTGGCCTGGGACGCCGGCCACGGCTACGACATCCCCAAGGTGTATGCCAGCGGCTACGCGGTGATCGCGCTCGCCATCGTGCTGACCGCGGTGCTCTGGTACTTCGGCTTCACGACGGGAGGTGCGGCATGAGCCTGCGCAACCCGCTCGCGCGCGCCAAGGGCCTGGGCTCGGCCAAGGACGGCACCAGCCACTGGTGGCACCAGCGCCTGACCGCCATCGCCCTGATGCTGCTGACTCCGTGGTTCGTGATCCTGATGGTCGGGCTGGTCGGCGACGACCAGGCCATCGTGCGCGCCACCCTGGCCCAGCCGCTCACCGCGATCCTGCTGACGGCCTTCGTGCTGTCGCTGTTCTGGCACGCCCGCCTGGGCCTGCAGGTGGTGATCGAGGACTACGTGCACGGCGGCGCCGAACTGGTGCTGCAGGTGGCGGTGAAGTTCGCCTATGCCATCGCCGCCATCGCCTCCCTGCTGGCCATCGGCCGCATCGTTTTTACTGCCTGAGAACGCCATGACGTCCGCCTACAAGATCCACGAGCACACCTACGACATGGTCGTCGTCGGCGCCGGTGGCGCCGGCCTGCGCGCCACCTTCGGCCTGGCCCAGAAGGGCCTCAAGACCGCCTGCATCAGCAAGGTCTTCCCGACCCGTTCGCACACCGTGGCGGCGCAGGGCGGCATCTCGGCCGCGCTGGGCAACATGGGCGAGGACGACTGGCGCTTCCATTTCTACGACACCATCAAGGGCTCGGACTGGCTGGGCGACCAGGACGCCATCGAGTACATGTGCCGCGAAGCCATCCCGGCCATCATCGAGCTCGAGCACCAGGGCGTGCCGTTCTCGCGCACCGAAGACGGCAAGATCTACCAGCGCCCCTTCGGCGGCATGACCACGCACTACGGCAAGGGCACCGCCCAGCGCACCTGCGCCGCCGCCGACCGCACCGGCCACGCCATCCTGCACACGCTCTACCAGCAGTCGCTGGCGCACTCGGCCGAGTTCTTCATCGAGTACTTCGCGCTCGACCTGGTCATGGACGAGGAGGGCGCCTGCCGCGGCGTGCTGGCGCTGGACATGGCCACCGGCGAGCTGCACCTGTTCCGCGCCCAGGGCACCGTGCTGGCCACGGGTGGCTACGGCCGCGCCTATTTCTCGGCCACCTCGGCCCACACCTGCACCGGTGACGGCGGCGGCATGGCGCTGCGCGCCGGCCTGCCGCTGCAGGACATGGAGTTCGTGCAGTTCCATCCCACCGGCATCTACGGCGCCGGCTGCCTCATCACCGAGGGCGTGCGCGGCGAAGGCGGCATCCTGCGCAACTCCAACGGCGAGCGCTTCATGGAACGCTACGCGCCCAACGCCAAGGATCTGGCCTCGCGCGACGTGGTCAGCCGATCGATGACCATCGAGATCCGCGAAGGCCGCGGCGTGGGCCCGAAGAAGGACCACATCCACCTCGACCTGACCCACCTCAACCCGGCCGACATCCACGAGAAGCTGCCGGGCATCGCCGAGACCGCCAAGATCTTCGCCGGCGTCGACGTGACCAAGCAGCCAATCCCGGTGCTGCCGACCGTGCACTACAACATGGGCGGCCTGCAGACCAACTACCACGGCGAAGTGGTCACCCTGAAGAACGGCAACCCCGACACCGTGGTGCCGGGCCTGTACGCCATCGGCGAGGCGGCCTGCGTGTCGGTGCACGGCGCCAACCGCCTGGGCTCGAACTCGCTGCTCGACCTGGTGGTGTTCGGCCGCGCCGTGGCCAACCGCTGCGCCGAGACCATCAAGCCGGGTGCGCCGCACAAGTCGCTCGCGCCGTCGGCCTGCGACAAGTCGCTGGCCAACCTCGACAAGCTTCGCAACGCCAGCGGCGGCACCCCCACCGCCGACATCCGCGCCAACATGCAGCAGGTCATGCAGAACAACGCCGCGGTGTTCCGCACCGGCGAGACCCTGCTCGAGGGCGTGCAGAAGATCCGCGAAGTGGTGAAGTCGTTCGAGGACGTGCGCGTTTCCGACCGTTCCCTGGTCTGGAACTCCGACCTCATCGAAACCCTGGAGCTGCAGAACCTGCTGGGCCAGGCCGTGGCCACCATGGTCTCGGCCGAGAACCGCAAGGAATCGCGCGGCGCCCACGCCCGCGAGGACTTCCAGGAGCGCGACGACGCCAACTGGCACAAGCACACCCTGTGCTGGGTGGACGAAGCGGGCAACACCACGCTCGACTACCGCCCGGTGCACATGTACACGCTGTCGAACGACGTCGAAGTGGTGCCGCCCAAGGCCCGCACGTACTGACCCTGTGGGAGGGCCTCCAGGCCCGACTGGTCGGGCCTGAAGGCCCTCCTACATATCCGGAATCGAGAAAATGGCTGAGTTCACCCTCCCGAAGAATTCCAAGGTCACCAAGGGCAAGCACTTCCCCGCGCCCGGCGCGAAGAACGTGCGCACCTTCAAGGTCTACCGCTGGAACCCGGACGACAGCGCCAACCCGCGCACCGACACCTACGAGGTCGACATGGACGCGTGCGGGCCGATGGTCCTGGACGTGCTCATCAAGATCAAGAACGAGATCGATCCCACGCTCACCTTCCGTCGCTCCTGCCGCGAGGGCATCTGCGGTTCGTGCGCGATGAACATCGACGGCACCAACACGCTGGCCTGCACCAAGGCCATCGACGAGTGCGGTGGCAAGGACGTGCCGATCTACCCGCTGCCGCACATGCCGGTCATCAAGGACCTGGTGCCGGACCTGAGCCACTTCTACGCCCAGTACGCCTCCATCAAGCCCTGGCTGCGCACCCAGAGCGCGGCCCCGGCCAAGGAGCGCCTGCAGTCGAAGGAAGACCGCGCCAAGCTCGACGGCCTCTACGAGTGCATCCTGTGCGCCTGCTGCTCGACCAGCTGCCCCAGCTACTGGTGGAACGGCGACCGCTACCTCGGCCCGGCCATCCTGCTGCAGGCCTACCGCTGGATCATCGATTCGCGCGACGAGGACACCGGCGCCCGCCTCGACGACCTCGAGGACCCGTTCAAGCTCTACCGCTGCCACACCATCATGAACTGCGCGCGCACCTGCCCGAAGGGCCTGAACCCGGCGCGGGCCATCGGCGAGATCAAGAAGCTGATGCTGCAGCGCCGCGGCGCCTGAGGGCGCGGGGATGAGCGACGACGCCGAACTGCGACGGCTGCGCTGGCGCTGCCGTCGCGGCATGCGCGAGCTCGACCAGCTGATGCTGCGCTACCTCGACGGCCGCTGGCCGGCGGCGGATGACGCCGAACGTTCGCTTTTCCTACGGCTGCTCGACACCGAGGACGATAAGCTCTGGCGCTGGTTCATGGGCCGCGAGCGGCCGGGGGACAGCGACCTCGATGGTTTCGTCCAGCGCATCATCGACCTGCCGCATTGACTGGCGGCCCTCGCGCTGGCTGCCGCGGGTCCTGCGCCTGATCGGCCTGCTGGCCGGCCTTTCCCTGCTGCTGAGTGCCTTGCCCGCCAGCCTGCGCAGTCCACTGGCCGCGCTGGCCGCGGCGGAGGGCTGGCGCCTGGCGCGCCGCGAGCGGCGGCGCCCGCCGCTGTCGCTGTCGGCCACCGGCGCGATCCTGCGCATCATGAACGGCGGCGAAGAGGGCCCCGTGCTGCACGCCCCGCGCTTGCGCGAACAGGGTCCGCTCACGCTACTCTGCGCAACGTTGCCCGGTGGCCGCAGGCTGCGGCTGGCCTGGTGGCCCGACACGCTCGATGCGGCGGGCCGCCGCCAGCTCAGGCTCGCGGTGGCCGCCATGTCCCGCCATGACCCCATCCTGCCCGCCGTGGCAGCCTAGGACCCCATGTTCCAGCCCCTGCCATTTTCGATCGGCCTGCGCTACCTGCGCGCCAAGCGCCGCAACGGCTTCATCTCATTCATCTCGATGGCGTCCATCCTGGGCATCATCATCGGCGTCATCGCGCTCATCACCACCATCGCGGTGATGAGCGGCTTCCAGCAGGAGCTGCGCGACCGCATCCTGGGCATGGTGGCGCACGCCACCGTGTCGGGCCTCGACGGCCCGCTGCAGGACTGGCCGCGCGCGGTCGAACTGGCCGGGCAGGACCCACGCGTGCTGGGCGCCGCGCCTTACGTCGAGACCGAATCGCTGGTGCAGGGCCTCAACCGCCGCGGCGCCATCATCCGCGGCGTGCTGCCCGAGCTCGAGCCGCGGGTGTCGGAGCTTGGCGAAAAGATGGTCCAGGGCTCGCTCGCCGACCTCAAGCCCGGCGGCTACGGCATCGTGCTCGGGCGCGAGCTCTCGCTCATGCTGGGCGCGGGCGTCGGCGACGCGGTGAACGTCTACATCTCCGAATCCACCGTCACGCCGCTGGGCGCCATGCCGCGCGCGCGGCGCTTCACCGTGGTCGGCATCTTCGAAGCCGGCGCCCAGGAGTACGACCTGGGCATGGCCCTGGTACATCTGCAGGACGCGCAAAAGCTGGGCCGGATGGGCGAGGGCGTCACCGGCGTGCGGCTCAAGCTCAACGACCTCTGGCAAGCCTGGCCGGTGGCGCGCGACCTCAGCGACCGGCTCGACGGCGCCTACCGCGTGCGCGACTGGACCCGCGACCACGCCAACTTCTTTCGTGCGCTGAAGATGGAAAAGACGGTGATGTTCATCCTGCTGTCGCTGGTGATCGCCATCGCCGCCTTCAACCTGGTGTCCTCGCTGGTGATGCTGGTGCAGGACAAGCAGTCCGACATCGCCATCCTGCGCACCCTGGGCATGTCGCCCGGCGGGGTCATGCGGGTGTTCGTGGTGCAGGGGCTGGTGATCGGCGTGGTCGGCATCGCCATCGGCGTGGCCGGCGGCGTGCTGCTGGCCAGCAACCTCTCGCACGTGGTGCGCTTCGTCGAGCGCCTGGTCGGCGCCGAGCTGATGCCGTCCGACGTGTATTACATATCCGGCGTGCCGACGCTGGTGGACCCGATGGACGTGCTGTCGGTGGCGGGCGTGGCCTTCGTGCTGTGCCTGCTGGCCACCCTCTACCCGGCCTGGCGCGCCTCGCGCACCGACCCTGCCACGGCGCTGCGTTATGAGTGAGACCCCGCACATGGACGTCGTCATCCGCTGCGAGCGGCTCGGCAAGACCTATGAAGAAGGCGACCTGCGCACGCCGGTGTTCGACCGCCTCGACCTCACGGTGCGGCGCGGTGAAACCGTGTCCATCGTCGGCGCCTCGGGTGCGGGCAAGAGCACGCTGCTGCACCTGCTGGGCGGCCTGGACAGCGCCAGTTCGGGCGAGGTTTACGTGGCCGGCCAGCGCATGTCGGCCCTGGGCGAACGCGCCCGCGGCGAACTGCGCAATCGGGCGCTGGGTTTCGTCTACCAGTTCCATCACCTGCTGCCCGAGTTCACCGCGCTCGAGAACGTGATGATGCCCCTGCTCATCCGCGGCGAAGCCGTGGCCGCCGCGCAGGCGCCGGCCCGGGCGCTGCTTGAGCGCGTCGGCCTGGGCCATCGCCTGGGCCACAAGCCGGGCGAACTGTCGGGCGGCGAACGCCAGCGCGCCGCGGTGGCGCGTGCCCTGGTCACCCGCCCGGCCTGCGTGCTGGGCGACGAGCCCACCGGCAACCTCGACGAAAAGACCGCCGCCGGCGTGTTCGAGCTGATGCTGGAACTCAACCGCGAACAGGGCACCGCCCTGGTCATGGTCACCCACGATCGCCGCCTGGCGCGGCGACTGGATCGAACCCTGGAACTCACCCAGGGACAGCTGCGACCCCTGACCGAGGGCTAGCGTGCCGCCCCCGCGGGGGGGGGGCGCGCCCCCCCCCGGCGGGGGGGGCACGCTAGCCCTCGGTCAGGGGGCGCAGCGGTCCCTGGGTGTGTTCCTGGGTTCGATCCCGTCGCCGCGCCAGGCGGCGATCGTGGGTGACCATGACCAGGGCG
>JAIBEO010000165.1 GCA_019459185.1 Rhizobium sp.
CCCGCGGGCCCGGGGGGCCCCGCGCCTGCGCGCTGTCGGGGCCGAAGACGTGGCCGGCGCTGTCCACGCGTTCGAAGTACAGCGTCATCAGGTGCGGGCGCTTCGCCGCCGGCAGGTCCAGCCAGCCCAGCACGGTGGCCACGCGCTGCGATTCGGGCAGGCCGTATTCGAACGGGAACCAGTGGTCGGGGCGCACGCCGCGCACCGCGGCTTCGGACCCGGGCCAGAACATGGTGGCGCTGCGCAGGCCGTGTGCCTGCGCGGTCACCCACAGCGGTTCGCCGTCGTTCCACCAGCGGCCGTCGCCCACCGCGCCGCGGTCGGCCATGGAGAACTCGCCCAGCGCCTCGTCGCGCATGCGGTTGTCGATGATGCCGTGGCGGTCCGGGCGCAGGCCGGTGACCAGGGTGTAGTGGTTGGGAAAGGTGAGGCTGGGGTAGGACGGGCGCATGCCCTCGGCGCGGGTGCCGCGGCGGGCCAGCGCGTCCAGGTTCGGCGTGTCGCCCTGGAACAGGCGGCCGGGGTGGGCGCCGTCGATGGAAACCAGCAGCACCGGGTGGGCCGGCGCCGGGGCGGGTTCGCGCACGTCGCGCGCGGCGGGCGCGCAGGCGGCGAGCAGGAGCGCCGCAAACAGTGCGGCGAGGCGGGTCAGGAAGGGATTCATACGGCCCGAAGTATCGCAGGAACGTGTTGCGGCGGCGTGTCGCCGCGGGCGGGACTACTGCGGCGAGAGCACCAGGCGCGTGCTCACCTTCACCTCGTCAGGCAGCAGGGCGGTGTCGGCCCAGTCGCCTTCGCCGACTTTGAAATCGAGGCGCCTGAGCGTGGCGCTGCCTTCGAGCACCGGCTTCGCACCCGGGGTCCAGGTGAACTGCAGCGGCACCGGCCGGGTGACGCCGCGCAGCGTGAGGCTGCCTTCGGCGACGAAGCGGTTGCCGCCCAGCGCGCGGAAGGCGGTGGCGACGTAACGCGCCTCGGCGGCGCCGGTGGCGTCGAAGAATTCGGGCCCCACCAGCATCTGGTCGCGCTCTTCGTTGTCGGTGCCGGCGCTGGCCAGGGCGATGCGCACGTCGAAGCGCGAGGCGGCCAGGTTCGCCGGGTCGAAGCGGATTTCCGGCGTGAAGCGGGCGAAGCGGCCGTCGAAGGCTTCGTCCATGTAGGTGGCGCGGAAACCGAGCGTCGAGCCGGCGTCGGCGCGGTAATCGGCCGCGCTGGCGACGGCGGAGGCGAGCAGGGCGGCGAGGGCGAGGGTGAGGCGCAGGCTCATGTCAGGCGTCCTGGTTCGTGGCGTCGCGGCCGGCCGGTTCCGGCAGGCCGGGCAGCATGCGCGACAGGGTGGCGTCGCGGTCGAGGTAGTGGTGCTTGAGCGCGGCCGCGGCGTGCACCGCCACGATCGCCGCCAGGGCGATGAACAGCCATTCGTGCGCGGCCAGCGCGAAGGCCTTCACCCCGGCGTCGTAGCCGCTGAGCTTGGGCAGCGCGAACAGGCCGAACCACTTGAGCGGGAAACCCGAGGCCGAGTTGTACAGCCAGCCGCTGAGCGGCATGGCCAGCAGGATCACGTACAGCGCGCCGTGCGTGGCCTGCGCCACGAAGGACTGCCAACGCGGCGTGCCCGGCACCGGCGCCGGCGTGCCGGCCAGCAGGCGCCAGAGCAGGCGCAGCACGGTGAGCGCAAGCACGGTCAGGCCGAAGCTCTTGTGCAGGCCGTAGACCTGGATCTTGGTGGGCGAATTGGGCAGCTCCTGCATCACGAAGCCCACCAGCACCAGGCCGGCGATGGCCAGCAGGGTGAGCCAGTGCAGGCCGATGCTGACCCAGCCCCAGCGCTCAGCGGTGTTCCGGATCGGCATCGTCGTGCTCCTGGTCGTTGCGGGTGCGGGTCGCTTCGGCCTGGATTTCCAGCTGCACCGTCTGGCCGATGACATTCGGCCAGGCATCCATGCCGAAGTCGCGGCGGTCGAGTTCGGCGCTGGCGCTGAAGCCGGCGGTGCGGCGGAAGGTGAGCGGGTGGCGGGCGAGCCGGTTCAGGCGCACGGTGAGCATGATTTCGCGCTCCACGCCGCGCAGCGTGAGCTGGCCGAAGACGCGCGCATTTTCCGCATCCACCGGCTCGACGCGGGTGGAGACGAAGCGCGCCTCGGGGAAGTCGGCGGCATCGAAGAAGGCGCGGGTGAGCAGCTTGTCGCGCCAGCCGTCGTCGCCGATCTGCAGGCGCGCCAGCGGGATGCGCACCTCGAGGCGGGCCGAGGCCCAGTCGGCCGGGTCGAAGCGCAGTTCGCCCTGCACGTCCGGGAATAGGCCCAGGGCCTGGGAGAAGCCGGCGTGGTCCACCTTGAACAGCACGCGGGTGTGCACCGGGTCCAGCCGCCAGGCGTCGGCGGCGACCGCCAGGCCGGACACGCTTAGCAGGAGCAGACAAAACAGCGCTTTCCTCAGCGCATTCATCCTTTTTCCGAATCGGCACACGGGCAGCGGTGGTTAGTCTAGGCCGCATCGGTGCAGGGAGGGTGCATGGGGCCGCCATCGCGAATGCAACGCAGCGTGGCCGCGGTCCTGCTGGCCGGGCTGCTGGCCTGGGCCGGGCTGGCGGCCGCCGCCGCGCCTTTCCGCAGCTTCGGCGTGGCCGACGGGCTGCCGTCCAGCCAGGTGCAGGCCATCGCCCAGGACCGCGCCGGGTACCTGTGGCTGGCCACGCCCGACGGTCTGGCGCGCTACGACGGGCTGGGCTTCACCGTGTGGCGGCAGGTGCCCGGGCAGCCGGGTTCGCTGCCGGGCAATGCGGTGGAGTCGGTGTTCGTCGATGGCGAAGACCAGGTCTGGGTCGCGGTGCAAGGCCAGGGCCTGTGGCGTTTCGATCGGGACGGGCGGCGTTTCCTGCCGGCCGCGGCGTCGCCGGTGTCGCCGGTGGACGGCCTGCCGGCGCCCGTCACCCGGCTGCGCGACCGCGAGGGTGCGCTGTGGGAAGGCGGGCCAGCGGGGCTGCAGCGCATCGCGCCGGGCGGGGTAGTCGCGGCCTGGCCGGCGCCGGCCTTCGGGCGCGCGGTGCTGGCGCTGTTCGAGGACCGCGGGGGCGGGCTGTGGTTCGGCACGCGCGACGACGGGCTGCTGGCGCTGCCGGCAACCTGGCGCAGCTTTGCCTTCCTGCCGGCGACCGGAACCGAAGCCGATGCCGCACCCCTGCTGGCCGATGCCGGCGAAGCCGGCGCCTGGGTCGCGCGCGGCGCGTCGCTGCGGCTGCTCGATCTTGGCGCTGGCCGCGAACGCACGCCTTCGGTGCTGCCGGCGCTGTCGCCTTCGCCCATCACCGCGCTGCTGGCCCGGGCCGACGGCAGCCTGTGGTTGGCGCAGGGGGCGGCGCTGTCGCGGTTGGTGTTCGATGCGCAGGCGGCGGCGTGGCGCCGGCAGTCCTTGCCCACGGCAGGTGGCGCGGTGGCGAAGCTCCTGGAGGCATCGGATGGGCGCGTCTGGCTCGTGGGCGCGGCGGGCATCGAATGGCGGGACGGTGACGGCGCGAAGCTGGGCGGGCTTCCGGGTCCGCCACCAGGGCCACTGTGGCGCGGGCCGGACGGCCAGGCGTGGGTTGCCGTCGGGAATGGCCTGGCGCGCTGGGTGCCGGGCGCGGCGAGCTTCGAGCCGGTGGCCGGCGCGCCGCCCGGGCCCGTGCTCGACCTGCTGGCCGAGCCCGATGGCAGCGTGTGGCTGGCCGGCATGGGCCGGCTGTCGCGCCTGCAGTGGGAGCGCGGGCGGCTGCATCCGCAGCGCAGCTTCGGCCCCGGCGACGGCGTGCCGGCCGC
Source organism: Rhizobium sp. (assembly GCA_019459185.1). GTDB lineage: Bacteria > Pseudomonadota > Gammaproteobacteria > Xanthomonadales > Xanthomonadaceae > Arenimonas. The sequence goes on from JAIBEO010000165.1 coordinate 3,798, forward strand.
CCTGGGCGCGCGGCTGGCGCGCGATCCCCGCGGCGCGCTCTGGCTGGCCACGCCGCGCGGCCTGCTGCGGCTCGAGCCCGAGGGGCGGCAACTGCGGCGTTTCGGCGTGGGCGATGGCCTGGTCGTGCAGGAACTGGGCGGCGCCGCGCTGCACGTCGGCGCCGACGGCCTGGGCGTGGTGGCGCCGCGCCGCGGCCCCCAGTTGTTAGACACGCGCCGGCTCGCCCGCCCCGCCCCCCCCCCGCCCCCGGGGGGGGTGGGAAAGCTGGG
>JAIBEO010000170.1 GCA_019459185.1 Rhizobium sp.
CCTGGGGGGGGCCGCGGCTGATGAGCTCGAGCGCGAGCTCGCTCTTGCCGGCGCCGGAATCGCCGGTCACCAGCACGCCGATCGAATAGATTTCCATGAACACGCCGTGCAGCGTCACCCTCGGCGCCAGCGCGCGCGCCAGGTGGTATTGCAGCAGGTTCAGCAATTCATAACCGCGCCGCGGCGACACCCACAGCGGCGTGTCCGATTCTTCCACCGCGTCGCGCAGGTCGGCCGGGCAGGGCTGGCCCTGGGTGATCACCATCGCCAGCGGCCGCGATTGCATGATCTTCTGCAGCACTTCCCAGCGCGTGCGCGCGTCGAGGCCGTCGAGCCAGGCCAGTTCGGCCGAACCGACGATCTGCACCTTGTTCGGGTGGATGACGTTGAGGTAGCCGGCCAGCGAAGGCCGGCGGGAAAGGTGTTCGCCGCGTTCGATCACCCGCTCGCCGCCGCGCTGGCCGGCGATCCAGCGCAGTTCGAGGCGTTCGCCCAGCTCCGAGAAGAGTTCGCGGGCGCGCAGGCGGTCGGCCATGGGTTCAGGCGCCGTCCGCGTGGGCGGACTGCCAGTCCGAAAGCAGGGCGTAGAGCGCGGCCGAATCGCGCGCCGTGCGCAGCTGGTCGCGGAAGGCCTGCTCGCCGAACATCTCGGCCAGCTGCGAGAGCAGCATCAGGTGCTGGGACGCGAAGTGTTCGGGCACGACCAGCGCGAACACCAGGTCCACCGGCTGGCCGTCGGGCGCGCCGAAGTCCACCGGTTCGCCCAGCCGCAGGAAGGCACCCACCGCGGTGGACACCTTGCTGCTGCGCCCGTGCGGGATGGCCACGCCGTGCCCGAGGCCCGTGCTGCCGAGGCGTTCCCGGCCGATCAGGGCATCGAACACGGCGCGCTCGACCTCGGGGCTGTCACCCAGCAGCTTCGCCACCTGCTCGAGCAGGCGCTTCTTGCCGGTGACGGGGCCCAGGGCCTTCACGCGCCCCGGGCTCAGCAGGTCGAGCAGGTGCATGGCTCAGCCGAAGCTGTCCGAACGCGCGGCCGACTCGCCGCGGTGATGGTCGGTCATCTTTTCCTTCTGCTTGATCAGCAGGCGGTCGAGCTTGTCGGCCAGCAGGTCGATGGCGGCGTACATGTCCGGGGCCACGGCGTCGGCGTGCAGGGTCTTGCCGGGGGTGCCGATGGTGGCTTCGGCGCGCTGCTCGAGCTTGTCCACCGAGAGCAGGACGCGGGCTTCGGCGTGGTGGTCGTAGTGGCGGGTGACGCGCGCGAGCTTGTCGTTCACGTAGTCGCGAAGGGCCGGGGTGACGTCGATCTGGTGGCCGCTGATGTCGATCCGCATGGTTACGATCCTCCTTCGTTGGGTGCAGCTACAGGTAATCACGCCGGATGCTAATCGGGCGTGACCGGCGTCAAGTTTGGGAAAGGATGCGCGCTTCGCTGCGCAGGCTGGCGTCTGCCATGGTGTCGGGCCTCAGGCCAGCCGTTGCCGCTCGTTGGAAGCGGGGATGTTCATTGCTTCCCGGTATTTTGCCACGGTCCGGCGGGCCACGGGGATGCCTTCGCCCTTCAGGGTTTCGGCCAGGCGCTGGTCGGACAGCGGGTTGCGCGGGTTCTCGGCGTCGATGAGCTTGCGCAGCATGGCCTGGATGGCGGTGGCCGAGGCGGCGCCGCCGTGGTCGGTGGCGATGCCCGAGCTGAAGAAGTGCTTGAACTCGAAGGTGCCGCGCGGGGTGCGCAGGTACTTGCGGGTGGTGGCGCGGGAAATGGTGGACTCGTGCAGGCCCAGCTCCTCCGCCACTTCACGCAGGGTCAGCGGGCGCATGGCCTCGTGGCCGTGGTCGAGGAAGGCGCTCTGCTGGCGCACGATGGCCCGGGCCACGCGCACCAGGGTGTCGGCGCGGGTCTCGAGGCTCTTGATCAGCCAGCGGGCCTCCTGCAGCTGGCCGCGCAGGTAGCTGTCGTCCTCGCGGCTGGCCTTGCCGATCAGGCGCTCGTAGTGGCGGTTGATGGCCAGGCGCGGCTGGCTGCCGGGCGCGAGGCTGACCTTCCAGACGCCGCCCTGGCGGAAGGCGATGGCGTCGGGGGCGATGTATTCGGCCTCGCCGCCGCCGACCTGGGCGCCGGGCTTGGGGTCGAGCGAGCGCAGCAGGGCCACGGCCTGGTCCATGGCCTCGGCCGGGCAGCCCAGCTGGCCAGCCAGGCGGGCGGCGCCCTGGCGGGCGAGGGCGTCGAGGTGCTCGCGGGCCAGGCGGCGGGCCAGGTCCAGGCCCGGGGTGTCGGGGCTGAGCAGGCTCAACTGCACCCGCAGGCATTCCGACAGGCAGCGGGCGCCGGCGCCGACCGGGTCAAAGTGCTGGATGATGTGGAGAACGGTCTCGATTTCCGCCTCATCGGCGGTTATCTCCGGCAAAATAGCGGCCTGGATGTCGGCCAGCGGGCCTTCCAGGTAGCCATCGTCGTTGATCGCCTCGATCAGGGCCTGGCCGATGGCGAGGTCGCGCGGGCCCAGGTGGCTGAGCCGCAGCTGCCAGAGCAGGTGGGCGTGAAGGTCCACCGGGGCGGCGGCGGTGAATTCCTCTGGCTCGTCGTCGCCACTGCGGCGTTCGCCGGCGCTGGCTTCGTACCACTCGATGCTTTCGCCGGGGTCGAAGTCGCCGCTGTCGGGGCTGTCGCCGGCCTCTTCGCCGCTGGGGGCGTCGGGCGCCTTGTCGCCATCCGGCGCGTCGCCGAAACCGGCCTCGGGCTCGTCCTCGCGTTCGAGCAGCGGGTTCGATTCCAGGGCCTGGTTGAGCTCGGCCTCCAGTTCCAGGGCCGACAGCTGCAGCAGCCGGATCGCCTGGCGCAGCTGGGGCGTCAGGGAGAGCTGCTGGCCTAGGCGGGTCTGGAGGGTCGGCTTCATGGCGCTCCGCGGGGGCGGCGGCGCCGGGGCTACAGGCGGAAGGATTCGCCCAGGTAGACGCGACGCACGTCGGGGTTGGCCAGCACCGCCTCGGGCGTGCCCTGGGCAAGTACCGTGCCAGCGTTGAGGATATACGCGTGGTCGCAGATACCCAAGGTCTCGCGCACGTTGTGGTCGGTGATGAGCACGCCGATGCCGCGGGCCTTGAGGTGGCGGACGATCTTCTGGATCTCGCCGACCGAAATCGGGTCGACGCCGGCGAAGGGTTCGTCGAGCAGCATGAAACGCGGCTTGGCGGCCAGGGCGCGGGCGATTTCGACGCGGCGGCGCTCGCCGCCCGAGAGGCTGGCGCCGGCCTGCTCGGCGACGTGGCCGACCTGCAGTTCTTCCATCAGGGCCGACAGTTCGTCGGCCCGGCCGGCGGCGTCGAGGTCGTCGCGCAGCTCCAGCACCGCCTCGATGTTCTCGGCCACGGTGAGCTTGCGGAACACCGACGCTTCCTGCGGCAGGTAGCCCACGCCGCGGCGGGCGCGCTCGTGCATGGGCAGGGCGGTGATGTCCTGGCCGTCGAGCAGGATGCGGCCGTGGTCGGCCCCGACCAGGCCCACGATCATGTAGAAGCAGGTGGTCTTGCCGGCGCCGTTCGGGCCCAGCAGTCCCACCACCTCGCCGGGGCGGACCTCCATGCCGAAGTCGCGCACGACCTGGCGCGACCGGTAGCTCTTGGCCAGGCCCGAGGCGCTGAGCATCAGTTCGACGCTGCGGTCTTGGGCAGGATGCGCATGTTCACGCGCTGGCCGTCGCCGCCGCCGTTGAGCCGGCCGGTGCCGATGTCGTAGCGCACGGTTTCGCCGCTGAGGGTGCCGCGCGGCTGGCGCACCTGCACCGCGCCGGTGAGCAGCATGGTGTCTTCGCTGAGCGTGTAGGTGACCTGGCGGGCCTCGGCTTCCATCGCCTCGCCGGCGTCGGACACCTGCTTCAGGCGCGCCGGCGCGCCGGTGAGCACGATGCGCTGGATGTCGCCCGCCACGCGGTGCACTTCGGCGCGGTCGGCGTTCACCTCCAGCGTGCCCTGGCGGATGCTGACGTTGCCCTTGAGCACCGACATGCCGTTGTCTTCCATCACCGCGTCGGTGCTGTCGGCGCTGATGTCCATGGGCTGCTGGCGGTCGCTGGACTTGGCCAGCGCCGGCGTGGCCGCGACCAGCGCGGCGAGGAGGAGCAGGTTAGCGGCGGGGTGCATAGCGTCCTTTGACGTCGTTCAGCAGCTGGAAGCGCTTGGCCTGCATGTCCACTTCGAGGCCGGTCCCGGCGAGTATAGAGTCGCCATGGGTGACGGTCACCCGGCCGCCGGAATTGGCGGTCTGGGCGTCGGGGAAGACGAACAGGCGATCGGTGGCGAACACGGTGCGATGGCCGGTTTCGGTGGGCGGGCCGACCATTTCGACGCGCGCCAGCAGGCGCACCTCGTCGGCCTTGGCGCTGACCCAGGCGCTGTCCGAGCGCGCGTTCCAGCGGCCGCCGCCCTTGGCGGGGAAGGAAAAGCGCGGCTGGTCGAGCGTGAGGGTCTTGCCCTGCGGGTCGCGCTCGAGCTCCGGGCCGACCACGGTGAAGGCCTCTTCGCCGGCTTCGTTGAGCGTGATCAGCTCGTAGTCGCGCAGCACGTAGTCGGAACGCTGCGACGGTTCGGGAGGCGGCGCCTGGCGCTGCTGCCACTGCCACACCGCGTAGCTGCCCAGCACGAAGGCCAGTACCAGCAGCAGCGGGTTGAGGACCCGGCGGTTCATGTCGCGCCGAAGCGCTCGAGCACGGCGGCGCGCAGGCCGCGGGCCTCCAGGATCAGGTCGCAGAGCTCACGCGCGGCGCCGTGGCCGCCCTTCGCGCTGGCGCGCCAGTGCACGCGCTCGGCCACCCAGGGGTGGGCGTTGGCGGGCGCGGCCGAGAAGCCGGCCAGCATCAGCGCCGGCAGGTCGGGCAGGTCGTCGCCCATGTGCGCGGTTTCGCTGGCCGCCAGGCCCAGGCTGGCGCAGAGCATGCGCAGGGTGGCGGCCTTGTCCTTCACGCCGGTGTGTACGTGCTGCAGGCCCAGGTCGCGGGCGCGCGACTGCACGGCGGCGCTGCGGCGCGCGGTGATCAGCGCCACGGCGATGCCGTTGTCTTCCAGCAGGCGCAGGCCCTGGCCGTCGAGCACATGGAAGGCCTTGGATTCGCGGCCTTCGGCGTCGTAGAACAGGCGGCCGTCGGTGAGCGTGCCGTCCACGTCGAAGCAGGCGAGGCGGACGCGCGCGGCGCGTTCGAGCAGGTCGGGGGTGAGTTGGGTCATGGCCTGATCAGACCACCCGCGCGCGCAACAAGTCATGAATGTTCAGGGCGCCGACCACGCGGTTGGCGGCGTCCACCACCACCAGCGCGTTGACCTTGTGCGCCTCCATCAGGTGCGCGGCTTCGACCGCCAGCGCGTCGGCGCCGATGGTCTTGGGGCGGCGGCCCATCAGCTGCGACACCGGCGTGGCCTTGAGGTCGGTGTCCTCGTCGTCCAGGCAGCGGCGCAGGTCGCCGTCGGTGAACACGCCCTGCAGCACGCCGTCGGCGTCCACCACGGCGGTCATGCCCAGGCGCTTGCGGGTCATTTCCAGCAGCGCGGCGGAGGCGCTGGCTTCCACCGGCACCCGCGGGATGTCGTCGCCGGCGTGCATGATGTCGCGGATGTGCAGCAGCAGGCGGCGGCCCAGCGCGCCGGCCGGGTGCGAGCGGGCGAAGTCTTCGGCGGTGAAGCCGCGGGCCTCGAGCAGGGCCACGGCCAGGGCGTCGCCCAGGGCCAGCGCGGCGGTGGTGCTGGAGGTTGGGGCCAGGCCCAGCGGGCAGGCTTCGGCCGGCACGCTGGCGTCCAGGTGCACGTGAGCCAGACGAGCCAGGCTGGAGCCCGGGCGGCCGGTCATGGCGATCATCACGTTGCCCTGGCGCTTGAGCGAGGGAATGATCGAGAGGATTTCGTCGCTTTCGCCGGAGTTCGACAGCGCCAGAACCACGTCGGCGTCGGTCACCATGCCCAGGTCGCCGTGGCTGGCTTCGCCAGGGTGCATGAAGAAGGCCGGGGTGCCGGTGGAGGCGAGGGTGGCGGCGATCTTGGTGGCGATGTGGCCCGACTTGCCCATGCCCGTGCATACGACCCGGCCGCGACACGCCAGGATGTGCCGGCAGGCGGCCGCGAAGTCGGCGCCCAGGCTGCCCTTGAGCGCCTGCAGCGCCTGCGCCTCGATGTCGATGACGGTGCGGCCGCTGGCGATCAGCGCCTCGTCCGGGACTGCCAGGGCGGAATTCGGGGCATTCATGCGGGGGGCTTAGGGAGTATGATGCGGGGCCGTATTGTAAGGCCTGCGCGGCCGCCCCGCGCCCCGTCCGCCATGACCCCCGAAACCATCCAGAACCTCATCGAGGCCGGCCTGCCCGGCGCCCAGGTCCGCGTCCAGGGCGACGACGGCGTGCATTTCGAAGCCACCGTGGTCAGCGAAGCCTTCCGCGGCAAGCTGCCGCTGGCCCGCCACCGCATGGTCTACGCCACCCTGGGCGAGCTCATGGGCGGCGCCATCCACGCGCTGGCCCTGCGCACGCAGACCCCCGAAGAAGCCACCCGAGCCGCCCAGGCCTGAGACCGACGACGAATGGCAAAGATCGTAATCACCGGCGGCGAACCGCTGAACGGCGAGGTGCAGATCTCCGGCGCCAAGAACGCCGTGCTACCCATCCTGGCCGCCACCCTGCTGGCCGACGGCCCGATCTCGATCGGCAACGTGCCGCACCTGCACGACGTCACCACCACCATGGAACTGCTGGGCGCCATGGGCGTGCAGCTGATGGTGGATGAAAAGCTCACCATCACCGCCGACCCGCGCTTCATCACCTCCACGGTGGCGCCGTACGAGCTGGTGAAGACCATGCGCGCCTCGATCCTGGTGCTGGGCCCGCTGGTGGCGCGCTTCGGCCACGCCGAGGTTTCGCTGCCGGGCGGCTGCGCCATCGGTTCGCGCCCGGTCGAGCAGCACATCCGCGGCCTGCAGGCGCTGGGCGCCGAGGTCACGGTGGAGAACGGCTTCATCAAGGCCCGCGCCGAGCGCCTGCGCGGCGGCCGCTACGTGTTCGACATGATCACCGTCACCGGCACCGAGAACGTGCTGATGGCCGCCGTGCTGGCCAAGGGCACCACCGTGCTCGAGAACTGCGCGATGGAGCCCGAGGTGGTCGACCTGGCCAACTGCCTGGTCGCCATGGGCGCGCAGATCGAAGGCGCCGGCACCAACCGCATCGTCGTGCACGGTGTCGACCGCCTGGCCGGCATCCACTACGACGTGCTGCCCGACCGCATCGAAACCGGCACCTTCCTGGTGGCCGGCGCGATGACCGGCGGCCGCGTGGTGGCGCGCCGCACCCGCGCCGACATCATGGACGCGGTGCTGGTGAAGCTTGAGGAAGCCGGCGCGCACATCAACACCCGCGACGACACCATCGAAGTGGACATGCGCGGCAAGCGCCCGAAGGCGGTGAACCTCACCACCGCGCCGTACCCGGCCTTCCCGACCGACATGCAGGCGCAGTTCGCGGCGCTCAACACCATCGCCGAAGGCGTGGGTGTGATCACCGAGACCATCTTCGAAAACCGCTTCATGCACCTCAACGAACTGCAGCGGCTGGGCGCGGACATCCGCATCGAAGGCAATACCGCCATCATCCGCGGCGTGCCGCAGATGACCGGTGCGCCGATCATGGCCACCGACCTGCGCGCCTCGGCTTCGCTGGTGCTGGCCGGCCTGGTGGCCAAGGGCGAGACCATCGTCGACCGCATCTACCACATCGACCGCGGCTACGAGAACATCGAAGAAAAGCTCGGTGCCCTCGGCGCGAAGATCCGGCGCCTGCCGGGCTGAAAGCCGTCCTCAGGCGGCCAGCCCGGATACGGGCTTGATCGTCGCGATCGCCTTGCCGGCGGCATCTTCTGCGCACTGCAGGTCGTAGTTCGCCTGCAGGTTCATCCAGAAGCGATGCGAGGTATTGAACAGGCGCGCAAACCGCAGGGCCGTGTCGGCCGTGATGCCGCGTCGTTCCCGCACGATGTCGTTCACCCGGCTCGGGGTCACGTCGATCGCCCGGGCGACGGCGTTGCTCGACAGGCCGAGCGGGATCATGAATTCCTCCCGCAGGATCTCGCCGGGGTGGATCGGGGGCAGTTTCCTGGTCATGGGCGGGTCCTCAGTGGTAATCAACGATTTCGACGTCTTTCGGGCCGTCGTCTGTCCAGACGAAGCAGATCCGGAACTGCTTGTTGATCCGGATGCTGTGTTGGCCGGCCCGGTCGTCCCGTAGTGCTTCAAGGTGGTTGCCGGGCGGGCTGGCCAGGTCCTTCAGTGAGGCCGCGGCGTCCAGCATTGCGAGCTTCCGCCTGGCCACGGACTCCAGGGCGCCGAAGCGCTTGGCGCTCCGGCGTTCGTGCAGTGCCTTGGTGTCTTTGCAGGAGAACGACACGATTGCCACGATTATACCGTATACCGATATGGGCTATAAGGCAAGTCGCCCAGGGCGGGCGGAATCAGCGGATGGCGGTAATGCGCAGGTCGATGCGCTCGCCGTCTTCCTCGATCTGCAGGATGCGCAGCGGCAGCCAGCCGTGGTTGCGGGCCAGCCAGATCTTGGTCTGGCGGCCGCCGGGGGTGTCGCGGCGGCGCTCGATGCGCAGCGCGCGCTCCACGCCGATGGCCGTGCGCAGGCGAACCGCCGCCGCCACTTCGTAACGCTGCTCTTCCACGCCCTTGCGCTCGGCGATGGGGAAGCGCAGCAGGCCGCGCTGGCCGTCGGCCACGGCCACCATCATCGCGGCGGTCACCGCCTGCTTGTCGAGCAGGCCGGGGCGGCCGGCATAACGCGCGGTTTCGCCCTTGGTGGTGCTGGTGACCGCGTGGCTGCGCGGGTCCATGGTGGTGTGCTGCTCGCGGGTGTTCCAGGCGGCCTTCTGGCGCATGCGGTAGTCGGTGGACTCCAGGCCGTCGCCGGTCCAGCGCAGGCGCGAGGTTTCCTCGCGCTTCACACCGGCCACGGCCGCCAGGCCCGCGGTGCCTTCACTGCGGGTGCTCATTTCGAAGCCGCCCTCGGGCAGCGTGCGCAGGCGGATGTGGCCTGCGCCGATCACCTCGCCGTTGCGGCGCACTTCGTAATCGGCCTCGAAGGGCTTGGGCGGCGAGGCGGCGCTGGCCAGCAGCGGCAGCGCCAGCAGGGTGGCGAACAGGAACTTACGCATGGCCGGGCTCCGGGTGCAGGTGGTTGTCGGCGCCCAGCTGCAGCGGCGCGGCCAGGGGGTGGCCATCGAGTTCGAAGCCGGCGGCGCCCAGGCGCGCGCGGCCGCTGGCCAGCAGCGCCACCGAAGCCACCAGCAGCGCGTGTTCGCGCGGCAGCAGGCGGTCGGCCAGGGCGTCGGGCGTGTCGCCCGGCAGCACCGGTATGCGCGCCTGCGCCAGCACCGGGCCGGCGTCGAGCGCGGGGATCACGGCGTGTACGCTGGCGCCGTGTTCGGTTTCACCGGCGGCCAGCACCCGGGCGTGGGTGTCCAGGCCGGGATGGCGCGGCAGCAGGGAGGGGTGGATGTTGATCATGCGGGACTCGAACCTTCGCACCGTGCGCTCGGAGATGATGCGCAGGTATCCCGCACAGACGATGAGGTCGGGCTGAACCGCCGCCACGGCGTCGAACAGCGCCTGGTCGTGGGCGTCGCGGTCGGGGTAGTCGCGCGGGCGGTGCGCCACGGCGTTCAGGCCCGCCGCGCCGGCGATGGCCAGCGCCTTGCAGGCGGGTTTATCGGAGAACACGCCGGCGATGCGCGCATGCAGGCGGCCATCGGCGATGGCATCGATGAGAGCCTGCAGGTTGCTGCCGCGGCCCGAGGCAAGCACGGCAAGTCGGAAGTGGCTCATTCACTACCCTGTTTGAAGGCCTTCAGGCCTGGCCGGCAGGTCGGGCCTGAAGGCCCTCCCACAGTCAGCCGATGTGCACGCGCTCTTCGCCGGTGGCCTTCACCACCTGGCCGATGGCGCGGTGCGCCAGGCCGCGGCGGGCCAGGTCGGCCGACACTGCCGCCACGTCGCCCGGCGCCAGCACCAGCACGAAGCCGACGCCGCAGTTGAAGGTGCGCCACATTTCCGGCGCCGGCACCGCGCCCTCGCGCTGCAGCCAGTCGAACAACGGCGGCAGCACGATGGCCGAGGCCTCGATGTCCAGGCCCAGGCCCCCGGGGATGACGCGGATGATGTTTTCGGTCAGGCCGCCGCCGGTGATGTGGGCCATGGCATGCAGGTCGTGCGCGCGCAGCAGCTCGAGCACCGGCTTGACGTAGATCTCGGTGGGCGCCATCAGCGCGTCCACCAGCTTCACGCCGCCGACGTCCAGGTCGGCCGGGCGGCCGGCGCGGTCGTAGATGCGGCGCACCAGCGAATAACCGTTCGAATGCGGGCCGGAGGAGGCGATGCCCAGCAGCACGTCGCCCTCGCGCACCTTGGCGCCGTCGAGCAGCGCGCTCTTCTCCACCGCGCCCACGGTGAAGCCGGCCAGGTCGTATTCGCCCGGCGGGTACATGTCGGGCATCTCGGCGGTTTCGCCGCCGATGAGCGCGCAGCCGGCCAGCTCGCAGCCTTTCGCGATGCCGGAGACGACCGACACGGTGGTGTCGACGTGCAGCTTGCCGGTGGCGAAATAATCGAGGAAGAACAGCGGCTCGGCGCCCTGCACCAGCACGTCGTTCACGCACATGGCCACCAGGTCGATGCCGATGGTGTCGTGGCGATTGAGCTGCTGGGCCAGCTTGAGCTTGGTGCCCACGCCGTCGGTGCCCGACACCAGCACCGGCTCGCGGTACTTGCCCGACAGGTTGAACAGGGCGCCGAAACCGCCCAGTCCGCCCATCACCTCGGGCCGGAAGGTGCGCTTGACCAGGGGCTTGATGCGCTCGACGACTTCGTTGCCGGCGTCGATGTCAACGCCCGCATCGCGGTAGGTGAGGGGGGTAGGCGTGGTCACGGCGGGGTCCGGGCGCGGGAAAGAGGCGCATTCTACCAAGCGCGTCGGGCCTGAAGGCCCTCCCACAACGGTTCGGGCACTTGTGGGAGGGCCTTCAGGCCCGACATGCCTGCCGCCGTTGGACGCTCCGCCCCCCATGCGGCACCATTCACGCTCACCCGAGCCCCGCCCGAGCCCATGCGCCCAGCCCTGCCTGTCCTCCTCGCCGCCGCCCTGCTGGCGCCTGCCCTGCCGGCCGCCGCCCAGTTCGAGCCGGTGGACGTGCCCGCGCCGACCGCCGTGGCCGAAGCCCCGGCGCGCGACCTGGCCCTGTACGTGGGCGAAACCGAGCTGATGTCGCAAGGCGCCGGCGAGCGTCGCGCCGCCACGGCCCGGGCTCTGGCCCAGGTGCTGGTGAAGCTCACCGGCAACCCGCTGGCCGCCGCCAACCCGGTGGTGCGCCGCGCCTTGGGCGACGCCGCCAGCTTCGCCACCGCCGAGCAGACCAGCGAAGCCGAAAGCTCCGACCAGCAGGGCAACACCGCCATCGGCGGCGTACCCGTGTACAAGACGCGCCTGCGGGTGGAATTCGACCCGGGCCGGGTGGACGCGCTGATCGCCGGCGCCGGCCTGGCCTACTGGGGCCCGGACCGCCCGCGGCCGATCCTGTGGCTGGCCATCGACGACGGCCGCGGCGCCCGGCTGGTGAACAGCCAGCAGCTCAACGTGGTCAAGCCGCTGGCCAGCCGCGGCACCGAGCGCGGCCTGAGCTTCGGCCTGCCGTCCGGTAGCGCGGTGGAACAGGCCGCGGTGCAGACCATCTGGGCCCAGAACCCGGCCCCCATGCAGCCCCTGACCGAACGTTACGGCAACCAGACCCAGCTGCTGGGCCGGCTCTACCGCGCCGAGGGCGGCGCCGGCTGGACCGCCGACTGGGTGCTCAGCCGCGCCGGCAACGAACTTTCGCGCTGGTCCTTCACCGACCCCAGCCCGCAGCGCGCCATCGCCTCGGGTGCGGACGGCGCCGCCGACGCCATCGCCCGCCGCGACGCGGTGGCGGCGAACGTGGGCGAACCCACCCGCCAGGTCGTTCGCATCGCCGGCCTCGGCGGCGGCGACGACTACCTGCGCGCCATGGGCTACCTGCAGACCCTGCCGGTGGTGCGCGAACTGGTGGTGCTCGAAGCCACGCCCGACAGCCTGCGCCTGCAACTGGACCTGGCCGTCGGCGCCGAGGCCTTCGCCAGCTTCGTCGCCGCCGGCGACACGCTGTCCGCCGACCCGGCCGACCCGGCCGACCCGGCCAACCCTGCCGACGCCACGCCGACCTTTCGGCTGCGATGAGCCTGCGTCACCTGCCCAACGCCATCACCGGGCTGCGCCTGGCGATGGCGCCAGTACTGTTCTGGCTGCTCTGGGCCGGCTTCTACCGGGAAGCGCTGTGGGTGGCGGCCGTGGCCGGCGCCAGCGATGCCGTGGACGGGGTGATCGCCAAGCGCTTCGGCTGGCAGTCGCGGCTGGGCAGCCTGCTCGACCCCGTCGCCGACAAGCTGCTGCTGGGCGCGGCCATGGCCGGCCTGTGGCTGGCGCAGGCGCTGCCGGCCTGGCTGGTGGGCCTGGTGCTGGCGCGCGACCTGGTCATCGTGGCCGGCGCCGCCGCCTGGTGGCGCCTGGCCGGGCCCTTCAGCGGCCAGCCCAGCGTGCTCAGCAAAATCACCACCGGCGCGCAGATCGCCCTGGTGCTGGTGTGCCTGGTGGACCTGGCCGGCTGGGACATCCCGCTGCGCTGGCGCATCGAAGGCCTGCTGGCCGTGGCCCTGCTCACCGCGCTCAGTGGCGTGGACTACGTGATTCGTTATGGTGTGCGTGCCTGGCGCCACCCGAGGACCCCCGCCGAATGAACGCCTCCGTCGATCCCTTCAGCGACCGCCGCCGCTGGCAGTGGCTGGCCCTGGCCGCCGGCATCGGCGTGCTGGTGTGGCTGCTCGGGCCGGTGCTCACGCCCTTCGTCATCTCGGCGCTGCTGGCCTGGCTGGGCGACCCGCTGGTGCGCCGCATCGAGCGCAGTGGCCGTTCGCGCAACACCGGCGTGGTGCTGGTGTTCGGGCTGATGAGCCTGGTGCTGGTGCTGGGCGTGCTGCTGCTGGTGCCGCTGTTCGAAAGCCAGATATCGAAATTCATCGACTGGCTGCCGCGTTTCGGCCTGTGGCTCACCGGCACTGCGGTGCCCTGGGTCGAGCACCGCTTCAAGGTGGAACTGGCGGCTTACGTCGACCCGAGCCAGATCATCAACCTGCTCAAGCAGAACTGGCAGGAAGCGGGCGGCATCGTGGCCACGGTGTTCGGCGGCGTGTCGAAGTCGGGCCTGGCCATCCTGGGCTGGCTGGCGAACCTGGCGCTGATCCCGGTGGTGACCTACTACTTCATGCGCGACGGCTGGGACATGCTGGAAAAGCTGCGCGTGATGCTGCCGCGCCCGGTCGAACCGGTGGTGAGCAAGCTGGCGCGCGAATCGGACGAGGTGCTGGGCGGCTTCATCCGCGGCCAGCTGAGCGTGATGATTTCGCTGGGCGCCATCTACGCCGTCGGCCTGACCGCGGTGGGCGTGGACCTGGGCATCCTGATCGGCTTGGTGGCGGGCCTGGTGAGTTTCGTGCCTTACCTGGGCGCCATCGTCGGCCTGGGCGCGGCGGTCATCGCCACCCTGGTGCAGCACGGCGACCTGATGCACCTGGCGCTGGTGCTGGGCGTGTTCGGCCTGGGCCAGTTGCTGGAAAGCTTCTGGCTGACGCCGTGGCTGGTGGGCGACAAGATCGGCCTGCATCCGGTGGCAGTGATCTTCGCCATCATGGCCGGCGGGCAGCTGTTCGGTTTCCTGGGCGTGCTGCTGGCGCTGCCGGTGGCGGCGGTGGCGGTGGTGGTGGGGCGTTACGCCTACGAGCGCTACACGCACAGCCGCCTCTACGGCGCCGACGACGAAGTGGTGCCGGCCGACGTGGCCGCCGCCGTGGCGAAGGTGCCGGTGGGCAGCGAGGGCGACGAATTCGAGGCGCCGCCGGCCGACGGTTCGCAGGGGCCGACGCCCAAGCCGTGAGCACGCCGCAGCTGCCGCTGTCCCTGCGCGCGCCGCCGGACCAGCGACTCGACGCTTTCCTCGGCCAACCCCTCGTGCGCGACGCGGTGCGCGCCGCCGCGCGCGGCGAATCGCGCGACTGGCTGTTCCTGGCCGGTCCCGCGGGCAGCGGCAAGAGCCACCTGCTGCTGGCCGCCTGCGCGGAAGCCGCGTCGGCGGGCCGGCGTGCGGCCTACCTGCCGCTAGCGGCGTTCGCGGGCCGCCTGGCCGCTGCGCTGGCGCAGCAGGAAGGTTTCGACCTGGTGTGCCTGGACGGCCTGGACGCGATTGCCGGGAATGCGGAGGACGAGGAAGCGCTGTTCCATTTCCACAACCGTGCCCGCGCCGGCGGCGGCGTGGTGCTCTACGCCGCGCGCGGCAACCCGGCGGCGCTGGGCATCGTGTTGCCCGACCTGGTGACGCGCCTGGGCCAGTGCGTGCGGCTCACGCTGGAACCGCTGGACGAAGCCGGCCGCCGCGCCGTGCTGCGCGAACGCGCCGCCCGCCGCGGACTGGAGCTCGACGACACCGTGCTCGACTACCTGCTGCGCCGCGTCGACCGCGACCTGGCCAGCCTCACCCGCCTGCTCGACACCCTCGACCGCGCCAGCCTCGCCGCCCAGCGCCGCATCACCATCCCCTTCCTCCGCCAGCACCTCTGACGAAATCATCTGTAGGAGGGGGGGGGGGGGGGGGGGG
>JAIBEO010000186.1 GCA_019459185.1 Rhizobium sp.
CGGGCCTCGCGGGCCCGGCCCTCGGCTTCCACGCGCAGCACGCTGCCCTGGTCTAACCAGGCGCCCACCCCGATGCGCGGGGCGCGGCGGCCGTCCACTTCCAGCGCATGCATGGCCGGGCGGTGGGTGTGGCCGTGGATGAGGCGGGAAACGCCGTAACGCGCCATGGTTTCCACCACCGTCGCCGGCGCCACGTCGGTGATGGCTTCGGCCACGCCCTGCTGGTGCTCGCGGCTGGCGGCGCGCGCCTGCGCCGCGAAGGCCTGGCGCGCGGCCAGCGGCTGGGCCAGGAAGTCCGCCTGCCATTCCGGACTGCGCACCTGGCGGCGGAAGGCCTGGTAGGCGGCGTCGTCGCTGCACAGCAGGTCGCCGTGCATGAGCAGGGTGGGCGTGCCGTGCAGGTCCACCACGCAGGGGTCGGGCAACAGGGTGGCGCCGCAGCGCTCCGCCATGCGCGGGCCGTAGAGGAAATCGCGGTTGCCGCGCATCAGGAACACCGGCACGCCGGAATCTGCGAGCGACTTCAGCGCGGTGCAGACACTGGCCCCGGGTTCGCCCGGGTTGTCGTCGCCCACCCAGGCTTCGAACAGGTCGCCGAGGATGTAGAGCGCTTCGGCGGAACGCGCCTCGCCTTCGAGCAGCGCCAGGAAGGCGCGCGTGGTGGCCGGGCGCGCGGCGTCGAGATGCAGGTCGGAGACCAGCAGCACGGTCATGGCGCCACCGGTTCGAGCAGCTGCACGCGTTCGATCACCACCGGCGTGGTCGGCACCCAGGCGGGGAAGGGGCCCTGGGCGCCGGTGGGCACCACGGCGATGCGGTCCACCACTTCCAGGCCCTGTACGACCCGCCCGAACACGGCGTAACCCGCGGTGTAGGGGCTGTCGGCGGACTGGAAGTCGAGCTTGGGGTTGTCCACCAGGTTGATGAAGAACTGCGTGGTGGCCGAATCGGTGACGCCGCGGTCGCGCGCGGCGGCCACGGTGCCGCGGCGGTTGGACAGGCCGTTGGCGGCTTCGTTTGGCACCGGCGCGCGGCTGGGCTTGGGCTGCAGGTCGGGCGTGAAGGCGCCGGCCTGCACCAGCAGGCCCGGCACCACGCGGTGGAAGACGGTGCCGTTGTAGTGGCCGTCGCGGGCGTAGGCCAGGAAGTTTTCCACGGTGCGCGGCGCGGCGTCGGCGTCGAGTTCGAGCGTGATCTCGCCCATCGAGGTCACCAGCAGCACGCGCGGCGAGGCCGGCGCGGCGGTGGGCGCTTCGGCCGGTGCAGGCGGGGTGGCCGGCGCCACGGTTGCGGCGGCGGACAGGGGCAGCAGCAGGGCAAGCAGCAGGGACAGGCGCGACGGCATCCGGGCAGGGTCGGGCAGGGGAGCGGCCCATGGTAGCGCAGCCGCCCGGCCGGGCCCGGGTTTTGCCGTAAAATGCGCGGCCCACCGCCCCATTCCGGCCCCCACGATGACCTGCCGCACCCGCTTCGCCCCCAGCCCGACCGGTTTCCTGCACATCGGCGGCGCCCGCACGGCGCTGTACTGCTACCTGGAGGCGCGCCGCCGCGGCGGCCAGTTCATCCTGCGCGTGGAAGACACCGACCGCGAGCGCAGCACCCAGGCCGCCATCGACGCCATCCTGGAAGCCATGGACTGGCTGGGCCTGGAGTACGACGAGGGCCCCATCTTCCAGACCGCGCGCCTGGACCGCTACCGCGAGGTGGCCGAGCAGATGGTCGCCGCCGGCACGGCCTATTACGCCTACGAAACCAAGGAAGAGCTCGAGGCCATGCGCGAGGCGGCCATGGCCGCGAACCTGAAGCCGCGCTACAACGGCTTCTACCGCGACCGCAACGAGCCGTACCGCGACGACCCGAATCGCGTCATCCGCTTCAAGAACCCCATCGGCGGCACGGTGGTGTTCGACGACAAGATCAAGGGCCGCATCGAGTGGAGCAACGACGAGCTCGACGACCTGGTGATCTTCCGCTCCGACGGCTACCCGACCTACAACTTCGCCGTGGTGGTGGATGACCTGGACATGGGCATCACCGACGTGATCCGCGGCGACGACCACGTCAACAACACCCCGCGCCAGATCAATATCTACAAGGCGCTGGGCGCGCCGGTGCCGCACTTTGCGCACATGCCGATGATCCTCGACCCCGAGGGCGCCAAGCTGTCGAAGCGCTCGGGCGCGGCCAACGTGATGTCGTACAAGGAAGAAGGCTACCTGCCGCACGCGCTGGTCAATTACCTGGCGCGCCTGGGCTGGTCGCACGGCGACCAGGAAATCTTCAGCCGCGACGAGCTCAAGCAGCTCTTCGCCATCGAGGACGTGAACCAGAAGGCCTCGCGCCTGGACCCGGCCAAGCTGGGCTGGCTCAACCAGCATTACCTCAAGACCGACGATCCGGCCGAGGTGGCGAAGCACTTCGAACCGCAGCTGCTCGCCCACGGTTACGACCTGTCGAAGGGCCCGAAGCCCGCCGACGTGGTGGTGGCCCTGCGCGACCGCGTGCAGACGCTGAAGGAAATGGCCGAGCGCGCCCACGTCTGGTACGCGCCGCTGGAGCAGTACGACGAAGCCTCGGTGGCCAAGCACCTCACCGCCGCCGCGCGCACGCCGCTGGCCGAGGTGCGCACACGCCTGGCGGCGCTGGGCGAATGGAGCGCCGAGTCGGTGCACGGCGCCCTGCAGGCCACCGCCGAGGCCCTGGGCCTGGGCCTGGGCAAGATCGCCCAGCCGCTGCGCGTGGCCATCACCGGCACCCAGGTCAGCCCGTCCATCGACCACACCGTGTTCCTGGCCGGCCAGGCCGAAGCGCTGGCCCGCATCGACGCCGCCATCGCCCGCATCCCGGCATGAACGCCAGGAATGCGGATTGATTTCACGCCGGGCAGGCCCCAACCTAGCCCCATGGTCCGAACCGCACACCAGCACGGACACGACTGCACGGATCCCACGCACCACGTGCACGACGCGGGCGCCTACGTGCAGGCGGTCGAACAGGCCTGCGCCGAGCGTGGCCTGCGCCTCACGCCGCTGCGCGCCCAGGTGCTGGGGCTCATCGCCGCCGCCGGCAAGCCCGTGAAGGCCTACGACCTGCTCGACGCCATGAAGGAAGAAAACGGCTCGAGCGCGCCGCCCACCGTGTATCGCGCGCTCGATTTCCTGCTCGAACAGGGTTTCATCCACCGCCTGGCCTCGGTGAACGCCTTCGTCGGCTGCCACCACCCGAACGAGCGCCACTCGGTGCCCTTCCTCATCTGCGACAGCTGCCACGCGGCCATCGAGCTCGAGGACGAGCGCATCTGCACCCTGCTCGACGAGCAGGCGCGCGCGCTGGGTTTCGCGCCGCGGGCCCAGACCCTCGAAGTCCACGGCCTGTGCGCCGACTGCGCGGCCGCATGAGCCGCGCCGGACTGCTCCTGCTGTCGGCGCTGCTGGCGGCCGGCCCGCTGGCCGCGCAGGACTTCCCGGTCGATCCGCCCGCCGGCGCCGGCCCCGCCGCCGGCACGCCGCCGGAAACCCTGGCCTCGCCGCAGGAATTCCTGTCGCCGCTGGCCGAGCTGGTCACGCCGCTGGCCATCCTCGACCGCCTGGTGGTGCCGGGCACGCGCATGCAGCTCGAGTGGCGCCCCGGCGGCGGCATCAGCGCCAACGAAATCCCCAGCCCGGTGGTGGTCACCCGCGGCGCCAAGCCCGGCCCGGTGCTGTGCCTGGTGGCCGGCGTGCATGGAGACGAGATCAACGGCGTCGAGATCGTGCGCCGGCTGTCGCACTCGGTCGACCCGACGCGCCTGTCGGGCACCCTGATCGGCGTGCCCATCGTCAACGTGCATGGTTATTCGCGCGGCACCCGCTACCTGCCGGACCGGCGCGACCTCAATCGTTTCTTCCCCGGCACGCGCAACGGCTCGATCGCCTCGCGCATCGCCAACGCATTCTTCCAGGACATCGTCAGCCACTGCGACATGCTGGTGGATTTCCACACCGGCAGCTTCGACCGCAGCAACCTGCCGCAGGTGCGCGCCGACCTCACGCATCCCGACGTCATCGAATTCAGCCGCGGCTTCGGCAACACCGTCGTGCTGCACAGCCCGGGCAACAAGGGCATGCTGCGCGTCGCCGCCACCGCGGTGGGCATCCCGGCCGTCACCTTCGAAGCCGGCGCGCCGACGCGGCTCGAGCCCACCGAGATCGCCCAGGCCGTGGCCGCCATCGAGCGCCTGATGCAGCAGAGCGGCATGCGCGAAGACCCCGAGGCGGCGGAAGATGCCGCCCTGGTGCCCGACCCCGCCGCCATCGGCGTGGCCCATCCCGAGCCGGCGCCGATCTTCCTGGATTCGCGCTGGGTGCGTGCCAACTCCGGCGGCCTTCTCATAAGCGACGTCACGCTGGGCCAGCGCGTGCAGTCGGGCCAGCGCCTGGGCCGGGTGATCGACCCGCTCAGCAACGTCGAGCGCTACATCCTGTCGCCGGTGGCCGGCCGCATCATCGGCATGGCCCAGAACCAGGCCGTACTGCCCGGTTACGCCGCCTTCCACCTGGGTACCGAAACCAGCGAACAGCAGGCGGTGCGCGAAGCCGCCGAACCGCATGCGCCCGACCCGGTGGCCGAAGATCCGGACCCGGAGCAGCGGCCGGAAGCCCCGGAACTGTCCGAGGGCGAGGACTACGAATAAGTAGTCCCCGCCGCGCGGGCTTCGATCAGAAGTCGACGCGCAGGCCGGCCATCAGGTTGCGGCCCGGCAGCGGCGCGAAATCCTTGAGGTAGGACGTGTGCGCGCGCGCCTCCTGGTTGCCCAGGTTGCGGCCTTCGAGGAAGGCTTCCCAGCCCGCGCCGCCCACGTCCCAGTGGTAGGCCACGCCGGCGTCCACCAGGGTGTAGCCGCCGGTCGGGGTTTCCATCACCGCCACTTCGTCCTGCCCGGACACGCGCACCGCGCCCACGCGGGCGCGCCAGGCGCCGAGGCTCCAGTCGAGGTCGGCGCCGCCCCGGCCCGGGGCGATGCGCGGCAGGCGGCCGCCGTCGTCGAGCTTCGCGTCCACGGCGTCGGCGAACAGGCGCAGGTGCCACAGGCCGCTGGCGTTGTCGGCCAGCTCCACGCCCAGCTCGGATTCCCAGCCCGAGAACGTGGCGTCGCCCTGTACCCAGGCGCGGGCCGGCAGGTCGTCGATTTCGGCGCCGGTGTCGGCCAGGTAGATGAAGTCGGTGAACTGGGTGCGGAACACCGACACCGAGCCGTCGAAGCGGCCGTGGTGCAGGTGCAGGCCAAGTTCGCCGCTCAGCGCCACTTCCTTGTCGAGCGTGGCGTCGCCGAGCTCGTAGCTCTGCGTGGCCACGTGCGGGCCGTCGGAGAACAGCTCCTCGGCGGTGGGCGCGCGCTCGGCGCGGTTGAGGTTCAGGCCTAGGTGCACGGCCTCGCTGAAGCGCCACAGGCCGCCGGCCGCCAGGCTGGTGGCGCCGACGCTGGCGGTGGGCGCGTTGCCTTCCGGGTCGGTGCGCACGCGGTCATGGCGCGCGCCGAACTCGAGCTTGAAGTCGCCGAAATCCTTTTCCTGCAGGGCGAACACGCCCAGGTCGCGGGTGACCGAGGGCGGCACGAAGGCCTCGTCGCCCACTGCGGAAAAATCGCGGTGGCCGAACTGCAGGCCGAAGGCGCCGCGCCAGCCGTTGCGTTCGCGCTGCACGGCTTCGACGCGGGCCTCGAGGCCGTCGTTGTCGAAGCGGGTGCCGACGGCGTCGCCCTCGAGCTCGGTGTGTTGGTACAGGCTGCGGGTGAGACGCCAGTTCACTTCCTCGAACAGGCCGACTTCGCGCACGCCGCCGCGGGCTTCGAAGCGGTCCTGGCGCAGGTCGATGCGCACGACTTCGGCTTCCGCTTCTTCGCCGCCTTCTTCCCCTTCGCCGTGCGCATGCGCGCCCGGCGGGATGCCGTAGTTGCTGCGGTAGGTGCTGGCGGCCATGCCGAACCAGCTGCGTTCGCCGAACCAGCTGGCGCCCAGCGCGCCGCCTTCGGTGCTCAGTTCGCTGTTGGGCAGGCGGCCGCGGGCGAAGTGCTCCGGCTCTTCGCCCTCGGCCAGGCCTTCGGCGATCAGCGCCGGCGAGAACGCGTAGCCCGGGATGCGGTAGTCGCTGGCGTCGCGGCGGAACAGGTCGGCGTGCAGGGTGAGCGCGCCGGCGTCGGCGTCCACGCGCGCCATGCCGGTGCTCTGGTCGTCGACGCTGCCGTGGCGGATCTCGGCGCGGCCCGACACCGTGCGACCCACCTGGGCAGTGGGCACGCGGCCGTCCACCACGTTCACCGCGCCGCCGATGGCGCCGCTGCCGTAGAGCAGGGTGGCCGGGCCCTTGAGCACTTCGATCTGGTCGGCCAGGAAGGGTTCGATGCCGACCGCGTGGTCGGCGCTGACGGTGGACACGTCCATCGCGCTGGTGCCGCTGCTCAGCACCTGCACGCGGGCGCCGTCCTGGCCGCGCAGGATCGGGCGGCCGACGCCGGCGCCGAAGTAGGAAGACTGCACGCCGGCCTGGCGCTCCAGGGTTTCGCCCAGGGTGCCGGCCTTGCGGGCGTCCAGCGCCTCGCCGGTGAGCACGTCCACCGGGCGGGCCAGGTCGTCGATCGAGCCGCGCAGCGGCGAGGCGGTGACTTCCAGGGTCTCCAGCGTGCGCGTCTTCTCGTGCTCGTGGTCGTCCGTGTCCGCGGGCTCGGTTTGGGCGAAGGCGAATGCCGGCAGGGCCAGCAGGACGGCGAGGGCAAGGGGAGCGGGGCGCAGGTTCCGGGGCATGATGGTCACTCGGGTTGCTGGTGAGGATGACGGAATGTTATATTGTTTCACCCTGTTCGCAAGGCCCCGGAAGTCATGGCCACCCTCATGAAGCCGCACCGCTTCCAGCTGCCCGCCTGGGCTGACCGGCTGGGCGCGATCGGCGCTTTCGTCTGCGCCCTGCATTGCGCGCTCATTCCCATCGCGCTCGGCCTGCTGCCGGCCATCGGCCTGGGCCTGGTGGCCTGGCATGGCGTGGAGTGGGCCTTCACCGGCTTCGCCACCGTGCTGGCGGTGATCAGCCTTTACCTCGGCTACCGCGGCCACCGCGCCTACCACGCCTGGCTGTGGGTGAGCCCGGGCTTGGCCGTCATCTGGTTCGCGCTGCTCTACCCGCCGCTGCACCACTCGGTGGTGCCGCACGCGGTGGCCATGGCGGTGGGCGGCGTGCTGATCGCGGTGGCGCACCTGGTCAACCTGCGCCTGTCCTACGGCCACAGCCACTAGGCGCCGGGCCCGGCCATCTTGGTCGGGGCGGCCGGCGGTGGTAGGCTACGCGCCCAACGCAATCACAACTTTCAAGGAATCACCATGGGTAGGGGCGACAAGAAGACCGCCAAGGGCAAGCGTTTCGCCAGCAGCCACGGCAATGCCCGTTCGCAGACCGTCAAGAAGGCGACGGCCGGCAAGGCGGCGGCCACGGTGAAGGCCCCGGTCGCGAAGGCGCCGGCCAAGAAGGCCCCGGCCAAGAAGGCCGCTGCCGCCAAGTAATCGCGCCCCGCGCGTTGCTTGCACGAAGCCCCGCCCTGGCGGGGCTTCGTCGTTTCAGGCGCCGGCGTCAGTCGACGCGGCGGCCAGCCACGTGCACCGAATGCACCAGGTCGCCGCCCAGCCAGTAGGCCAATTCGGCCGGGTGCGCCACTTCCCACTGCACCACGTCGGCGCGCTGGCCCGGCAGCAGCCGGCCGCGGTCGTGCAGGCCAAGCGCACGCGCGGCGTGCACGGTGGCGCCGCGCAGGGCCTCCTCGGGCGTGAGCCGGAAGTGGGTGCAGGCCAGGCTCATCGCCAGCCGCAGCGACTGCAGCGGCGAGGTGCCGGGGTTGAGGTCGGTGGCCACGGCCATGGGCACCGCGTGCGCGCGCAGTTCCGCCAGCGGCGGCAGCTTCGTTTCGCGCAGCACGTGGAAGGCGCCGGGCAGCAGCACCGCCACGGTGCCGGCGGCGGCCATGGCGCGCACCGCGGCTTCGTCGGTCCACTCGATGTGGTCGGCCGAGAGGCCGCCGAATTCCGCCGCCAGCGCCGCGCCGCCCAGGTTGCTGAGCTGGTCGGCGTGCAGCTTCACCGGCAGGCCGAGCGCGCGTGCGGCTTCGAACATGCGCCGGGTTTGCGCCGGCGTGAAGCCGATGCCTTCGCAGAAGGCGTCCACCGCGTCCACCAGGCCTTCGGCGTGCAGGCGCGGCAGCCACCCGCAGGCGGCGGCGATGTAGTCGTCGGGCCGGCCGGCGAATTCCGGCGGGAGCGCGTGCGCGGCCAGGAACGTGGTGCGCACGGTGAGGCCGAGCTCCTCGCCGATGCGGCGCGCGACGCGCAGCATCCTGCGCTCGGAATCGAAGTCCAGGCCGTAGCCCGACTTGATCTCCAGCGTGGTCACGCCGTCGGCGCGCAGCGCGCGGGCGCGCGGCAGCGAGGCCGCCAGCAGCGCTTCTTCGCCGGCCTGGCGGGTGGCGCGCACGGTGGACAGGATGCCGCCGCCCTCGCGCGCGATCTGCTCGTAGCTGGCGCCCTGCAGCCGGCGTTCGAATTCCTGGGCGCGGTCGCCGGCGAACACCAGGTGGGTGTGGCAGTCGACGAGGCCGGGTGTGATCCAGCGGCCCTCGGCGGATTCGACCCGCGCCGCCAGCGCCGCCGGTTCGCCCGGCAGTTCGCCGCGCGGGCCGGCGAAGGCGATCAGGCCGTCCTTCCAGGCCAGCGCGCCGTCCTCGATGACGCCGTAGGCGCCGAGGTCGTCGCGCAGCGTGGCCAGCCGTGCGTCCAGCAGCAGGCGGTCCCAGGGCGGGGCGAGGCGGCCGATCACCGGAGGGCTCCGGCGGCGCGCAGCGAATCCGGTTCGAAGCCGCAGGCGCGGGCGATTTCGTCACTGTGCTGGCCCAGGCGCGGCGGCGGGCGGTCAAGCCGGGCAGGGGACGCGGAAAGCTTCAGCGGGCTGCCGACCATGGGGATGCCGTCCATTTCGATGCGCATGCCGCGCGCGGCGGCGATGGGGTGGTCGAGCGCCTGGCGCACGGTGTTGATGGGCGCCGCGGGCACGCCGGCGCGGTCGAACAGGGCCAGCCAGTGCGCCGCCTCGCGGGTGGCGAACAGCGCCGCCAGTTCGCCGCACAGCGCCTCGCGGTTCTCCACCCGCGCGGCGTTGTTGCGGTAGCGCGGGTCGTGGCGCCAGTCGTCGCGGCCCAGCAGGTCGCACAGCTGTGCCCACAGTTTTTCGCTCGCCACCGCCAGCACGAAGGCCTGGTCGCGGGCGCGGAAGGCCTGGTAGGGCACGATGCTGGCGTGGGCGTTGCCCTGGCGCGGCGCGTCGTGTCCGGTGAACAGCGTGCCCGAGGCCACGTTGGCCAGCAGCGACAGTTCGGTGTCGAACAGCGACACGTCGATGCGCTGGCCCAGGCCGGTGCGCCCGCGCTGCAGCAGCGCCGCCAGGATGGCGGTGGCGGCGTTCTGGCCGGTGGCCAGGTCGGCCACGGCCACGCCCACCTTGTGCGGTTCGCCGTCGGCTGGGCCGGTGATGGCCATCAGGCCGGCCTCGGCCTGCACCACGTAGTCGTAACCCGGCCGGTTCGCGCCGGGGCCGTCGCGGCCGTAGCCGGAAATCGAGCAGTACACCAGCCGCGGGTTGATCGCCGACAGCGCGTCAAAGCCCATGCCCAGCGCCTCGGCGCCGCCGGTACGGAAGTTTTCCACCAGCACGTCGGCCCGGCGCACCAGCGCTTCGAGCAGCGGCCGCGCCGCCGGCGAACGCAGGTCCACGGCCAGCGAGCGCTTGTTGCGGTTGCAGCAGGCGAAGTAGGCCGACATGCCGTCCAGGAAAGGCGGGCCCAGGCCGCGGGTGTCGTCGCCGTCGAAGGACTCGAGCTTGATGACGTCGGCGCCGAGGTCGGCCAGGGTCATGCCGCACCAGGGCCCGGCCAGGACCCGGGACAGTTCAAGCACGGTGATGCCGGTGAGCGCGCTCATGGCCGGGGATTGTATGCGGCCCGCCCGGCGCCATGCGAAACTCGCCGCATGCCGCCGAACCCGCTCATCGCCTTCCCGGCCGCCGCCCGGCCCCGTGCCGACGCCACCGGGCACTGGCGCGTGCCCGGTTTGCCGAACCTGCACTCGCACGCCTTCCAGCGCGCCATGGCGGGGCTGGCGGAACGCCAGACCCACCCCGAGGACAGCTTCTGGACCTGGCGCGAGCTGATGTACCGCTTCGCCGGCCGGCTCGACCCGGACACGCAGTACGCGGTGGCCGCGCAGCTGTACGCCGAGATGCTCGAAGCCGGCTTCACCACGGTCTGCGAATTCCACTACCTGCACCACCAGCCGGACGGCCGGCCCTACGAAGAACCCTCGGCGATGTCGCAGGCGCTGATCGCCGCGGCGCGCGACACCGGCATCCGGCTCACGCTGCTGCCGGTGCTGTACATGACCGGCGGTTTCGACGGCAGGCCGCTGTCGGAGCGCCAGCGCCGCTTCGGCCATTCACTCGACGCCTACCTGGTGCTGCTGCAGTCGCTGCGCGCGCTCGAGGGCGACATGCTGCGCGTGGGCATCGCCCTTCACAGCCTGCGCGCCGTGCCCGCCGACGCCATGCGCGAACTGCTGGCCACGGTGGGCGATGCGGCCATGCCCATCCACGTCCACATCGCCGAGCAAGTGGGCGAAGTGCACGACTGCGAGGCCCTGCGCGGCGCCCGACCGGTGGAATGGCTGCTGGCCAACGCGGAAGTGGACGCGCGCTGGACCCTGGTGCACGCCACCCACCTGGTGCCTGCGGAAGTGCAGGGCATCGCCGCCAGCGGCGCCACCGTGGCCATTTGCCCGACCACCGAAGCCAACCTGGGCGACGGCCTGTTCCCGCTGCGCGACTACCTGGCCGCGGGCGGTCGCTGGGGCGTGGGTTCGGATTCGCACGTGTCGGTGTCGCCGGTGGAAGAGCTGCGCTGGCTCGAATACGGCCAGCGCCTGGTGACGCGCCACCGCAACATCGCCGTCAGCGTTGACGTCCCCAGCACGGGCGAACTGCTTTATTCGCAGGCACTGGAAGGCGGCCTGCGCGCCTGCTTCCAGGGCGAAGCGGCCGCCGCCGACTGGCTGCAGCTCGATGGCGACGCCGCCGCGCTCGCCGGCGCGCGCGAGGACGACCTGATGGACCGCTTCCTGTTCGCCGGCAACCGCCCGCTGGTGCGCGAAACCTGTGTCGCCGGGCAACGAGTGGTGGCCGGTGGCCGCCATCGCGATTCGGAAGCCATCGCCGCGCGTTACCGCCGCGCCCTGGACACGCTGCTCGCCGGGGGCGCCCATGGCTGAGTCTTCGCCGCAGGGCGTCGCGCCGGCGTCCGCCGCGGTCACCGTCGAGCAGGTGCTGGCCCAGCGCCTGGGCCTGCCCTTCATCACGCTCGCGGGCAAGCTGCCCGCGCCCGCGGCGCTGGCCATGGTGCCGGCGGAACTGGCCTACGCGCGCTCGATCCTGCCGCTGGACGTGCACGGCGACGTGCTGCGCGTGGCCCTGGCCGACCCCGCCGACGCCGACACCATCCACCTGCTGCAGTTCCTGGCCGGCAAGCGCCTGCAGCTGTTCGTGGCCGCGCGCGCCGACCTCGACCGGGCCATCGCCAGCCACTACGGCGACAGCCACGGCGCCGACCTGTTCGAGGTCAGCAAGGACGACGAAATCATCGAGACGCCGCAGGCCGGGGCCCGGCCCTCGGGGCCGGACGAGCAGCGCTACATGCTGCGGCCGATCGTGCGCCTGGTGGCGCACATCCTGACCATGGCCGTGCGCCGCGGCGCCTCCGACATCCACATCCGCCCGGGCGAGGGCGACGTGGACCTGGTGTTCCGCATCGATGGCGTGCTGGTGCCCATCCGCACCTTCTCGCAGTCGCTGCTGACGATGGTGGTGGGCCGCATCAAGATCCTTGGCGCCATGGACATCACCGAGCGCCGCCTGCCGCAGGATGGCCAGGCGCGCATCGGCGTCAATGGCCGCATGGTGGACCTGCGCATCTCCACCATCCCGACCATCCACGGCGAAAGCGTGGTGATCCGGCTGCTCAACACCTCGATCGCGATGAAGTCCATCGCCGACCTGGGCCTGTCGCCGCAGGACGCCGCCCGCCTGGCCGACGCCTGCGAGCGCAACCAGGGCATGGTGCTGGTGACGGGCCCCACGGGTTCGGGCAAGTCCACCACGCTGTACGCGGCGCTCAATACCATCCTGCAGCGCAACGTCAACATCATCACGGTCGAAAACCCTGTCGAATACCACATCCCCGGCGTAGAGCAGGTGCCGATCAACGCCGAGGTGGGGCTGACCTTCTCGCGCGTGCTGCGCAACATCCTGCGCCACGACCCGGACGTGATCATGGTGGGCGAGATCCGCGACCACGAAACCGCGAAAATCGCGGTCGAGAGCGCGCTCACCGGCCACCTGCTGCTCAGCACGCTGCACACCAACTCGGCGGCGGCCACCATTGCGCGCCTGCTGGAAATGGACGTCGAGGCCTACCTGATCCGCGCCACCCTGCTGTGCATCCTGTCGCAGCGCCTGGTGCGGCTGATCTGCCCGGACTGCAAGGTGCCCGAGCCGGTGGACCCGAGCCTGCGCCAGGCCATGGGCCTGGGCGACGACGAGGTTTTCTACGTTGGCCAGGGCTGCCAGGCCTGCAACAGCACCGGCACCCGCGGCCGGCGCATGACCTACGAGCTGCTGTTCGTGACGCAGGCGATGCGCCAGTTGCTGGTGGAAGAAGCCGATTCGGACGCCATCAGCGCCCAGGCCTTGGCCGACGGCATGGTGCCGCTGCCGCACCATGCGCTGGTGCTGGCCCGGCAGGGCCTGATCCCGCTGCACGAGGCCTACCGGATGCGCGCGGACTAGCCTGCCGGCCGCCGCCTGTGTAGGAGCGGCTTATACTGGGCACCTGTCCTTGGGAGCCTGTTATGCCCGCCAGCCGCAAAGACCCGTCCCGCAAGATCGCTGCGCCGCGCGGCACGCAGCTCAGCTGCCAGTCCTGGCTCACCGAAGCTGCCTACCGGATGATCCAGAACAACCTCGACCCGGACGTGGCCGAGAACCCGGCCGAGCTGGTGGTGTACGGCGGCATCGGCCGCGCCGCGCGCGACTGGGCCTGCTACGACAAGATCCTCGAAACCCTGCGCACGCTGCGCGACGACCAGACCCTGCTGGTGCAGTCCGGCAAGCCGGTGGGCGTGTTCCCCACCCACCCGGACGCGCCGCGCGTGTTGATCGCCAATTCCAACCTGGTGCCGCACTGGGCCACCTGGGAACACTTCCACGAGCTCGATGCCAAGGGCCTGATGATGTACGGCCAGATGACGGCCGGCAGCTGGATCTACATCGGTTCGCAGGGCATCGTGCAGGGCACCTACGAAACCTTCGTGGAAATGGGCCGCCAGCATTACGGCGGCAACCTCGCCGGTCGCTGGATCCTCACCGCCGGCCTGGGCGGCATGGGCGGCGCGCAGCCGCTGGCGGCCTCGCTGGCCGGCGCCTGTTCGCTCACCATCGAATGCCAGCAGTCGCGCATCGACATGCGCCTGCGCACGCGTTACGTGGACGAGCAGGCCAAGGACCTCGACGACGCCCTCGCGCGCATCGAGAAGTACACGTCGGAAGGAAAGGCCATCTCCATCGCGCTGCTCGGCAACGCCGCCGAGATCCTGCCCGAGCTGGTGCGCCGAGGCGTGCGTCCCGACGCCGTCACCGACCAGACCAGCGCGCACGACCCGCTGCACGGCTACCTGCCGGCCGGCTGGACGCTGGAGGAGTGGTTCAGCGAGCAGAAGAACAACCCCGAGAAGGTCGTCAGCGCCGCGAAGCACTCGATGCGCGTCCACGTCGAGGCCATGCTGAACTTCGAGGACATGGGCGTGCCCACCTTCGACTACGGCAACAACATCCGGCAGATGGCCTTCGACGTCGGCTGCGAGGACGCCTTCGACTTCCCGGGTTTCGTGCCGGCCTACGTGCGGCCGCTGTTCTGCCGCGGCATCGGTCCCTTCCGCTGGGTGGCGCTGAGCGGCGACCCGGAGGACATCTACAAGACCGACGCCAAGGTGAAGGAACTGATCCCCGACAACCCGCACCTGCACCGCTGGCTGGACATGGCGCGCGAGCGCATTTCCTTCCAGGGCCTGCCGGCGCGCATCTGCTGGGTGGGCCTGGGCGACCGCCACCGGCTGGCGCTAGCCTTCAACGAAATGGTGCGAAACGGCGAAGTGAGCGCGCCCATCGTGATCGGCCGCGACCACCTCGACAGCGGCAGCGTCGCCAGCCCCAACCGCGAAACCGAAGCCATGCTCGACGGCAGCGACGCCGTGTCCGACTGGCCGCTGCTCAACGCCATGCTCAACGTCGCCGGCGGCGCCACCTGGGTGTCGCTGCACCACGGTGGCGGCGTGGGCATGGGTTACAGCCAGCACAGCGGCGTGGTGATCGTGGCCGACGGCACCGACGCCGCCGCCGCGCGCCTGGGCCGCGTGCTCTGGAACGACCCTGGCACCGGCGTCATGCGCCACGCCGACGCCGGTTACGACATCGCCCAAGCCTGCGCCCGCGAGAAGGGCCTGCAGCTTCCCATGCTTTGAACCAAGGACTCCCAATGATCGGTTACGTCACCCTCGGCACCAACGACATGGCGCGCGCCTGCGCCTTCTACGACGCCCTGCTGGGCGAACTCGGCGCGAAGCGCATCATGGAAGGTGAGCGTTTCGTCGCCTGGGGCACCGGCCCGCATTCGCCCAGCCTGGGCGTGATCAAGCCCTTCGACGGCAAGGAAGCCTGCCGCGGCAACGGCACCATGGTGGCGCTGGTGGTGAAGAACCCGGCCCAGGTGGACGCACTGCACGCGAAGGCGCTGGCGCTGGGCGGCAGCGACGAGGGCGCGCCGGGCGAGCGCATGAAGGGTTTCTACGGCGCCTACTTCCGCGACCCCGACGGCAACAAGCTCAACTTCTTCTGCATGGGCTACTGAGCCCCGGGCAATGCTCTGGGAAACCCTCAGCGCCGCGCGTGACCTGGGCCGCCTGCACGAGGTGGCCTCGGTCCTGGTGCGCTACGGGTTCGGCGACCTGGTGCGGCGCGTCGGCCTGGCTGGTGCGCTCGAACGCGCCGGAAAGCTGCTGCACAAGGACCACGTGGCCGAACTGGCCACGCTGCCGCCGCCCGAGCGCGTGCGCCGCGCGCTGGAGGAAATGGGCCCGAGCTTCGTGAAGCTGGGCCAGCTGCTGGCCACCCGCGTCGACCTGTTCGCGCCGGAGTGGATCGCCGAATTCGAGAAGCTGCAGAACCAGGTGCCACCAGTGGCCTTCGACGCCATCCGTGCCCAGGTCGAGGAAGACCTGGGCGGCGTCATCGAAACGGTGTTCGCGGGCTTCGACCCGGAGCCCATCGCCGCCGCGTCCATCGCCCAAGTGCACCGCGCCGTGCTGCTCGACGGCAGCGAAGTGGCGGTGAAGGTGCGCCGCCCCGGCATCCGCCCGCAGGTGGAGGCCGACATGCGCCTGCTGCAGCGGCTGGCGCGCATCCTCGAAGGCGAATCACCCGAGCTGGCGCGCTACCAGCCGCGCGCGCTGGTGCGCCAGCTGCAGGCGTCGCTTTCGCGCGAACTCGACCTGGCCGCCGAATGCCGCCACGCCGAGCGCATCGCCGCCAGCTTCGAGGACGAGCCGGCGCTGCTGGTGCCGCGCGTTTACTGGCCCTGGACCAGCGAGCGCATGAACGTGCAGGAATTCATCGCCGGCGTACCGCTGGGTGACACCGCCGCGCTGCTCGGCGCCGGCGCCGACCTGCCGCTGGTGGCGCGGCTGGGCGCGCGCATCGAGATGAAGATGCTGTTCGAGGACGGCTTCTTCCACGCCGACCCGCACCCCGGCAACGTGTTCTGGCTCACCGGGAACCGGCTGGCGCTGCTCGATTACGGCATGGTCGGCCGCCTGTCCGAGGCGCGCCGCGGCCAGGTGGTGGACCTGTTCGACGGCCTCGTGCGCCGCGACGCCGCCCAGGTGGGCGAGGTGCTGCTGGAATGGGCGGCCGACGAGCGCGTGGACGAAAGCGCGCTGTTCGAGGAAGTGGAGCAGTTCATCGACCACTACCACGGCGTGCCGCTGAAGGAGCTGCACCTGGGCGTGATGCTCACCGAAATCACCGCGCTGCTGCGCGAGCACCGCGTCATGCTGCCGCCCGACCTGGCCATGATGGTGAAGGTGCTGGTGACGCTGGAAGGCGTCGGCCGCCGGCTCGACCCCGATTTCGACATGGCCAGCGAGGCCGCGCCCTTCCTGCGCCGGGTGATGCTGGCGCGTTACGCGCCGCGCGCCCTGGCCCGGCGCGGCCGCCGTGCCGTGGGCGACACCGTCGGCCTGCTGGCGGCGCTGCCTTCCCAGCTTCGCCAGGGCTTGCGCGCGCTGCGCCGTGGCCGCCTCAACATCAACCTCGACGTCGAGCGCCTGCAGCGCTTCGGGGAGCAGGTGGACCATTCCGCCAACCGGCTCACCGTCGGCATCGTCGTCGCCGCGCTGATCGTCGGTTCGTCCATCGTGATGACGGTCGAGGGCGGGCCCACGCTGCTGGGCCTGCCGCTCTTCGGGCTGCTGGGCTTCCTGGGCGCGGTGGCCGGCAGCCTGTGGCTGCTGTGGACGATCTGGCGCAGCGGCGGCGGCCGCTAGGTTCAGCCCGCCGCGACGACGCGGATTTCGACGTCGCCCAAATGAACCACCTGGCCGGCGCGGATCTTCGCGGTCTTGCGCAGCTCCAGTTCGCCGTCCACGCTCACTTCGCCGGCGGCCACCAGGGCCTTGCCCATGCCGCCGCTGTCGCAGACGCCGGCCAGCTTGAGCAGGTCGTTGAGCGCGACGAACTCGCGGTCGAGTTCGAATTCAATGCGGTTCATGGCATTTCCTGGGAAGGGGCGGGCGGGCGCGGCTGTTTCGCCAGCCAGCGGTCGAGCGCGTTGCCGAAGGCCTGGCGGTCGCGGGCATGGAAGCCGGCGGGGCCGCCGGTGTCCACGCCGGCGCCGCGCAGTTCGTCCATGAAGTTGCGCATGGACAGGCGCTGGGCGATGGAGTCGGCGGTGTAGAGCTCGCCGCGCGGGTTCAGCGCCAGCGCGCCTTTTTCCAGCACGCGCGCGGCCAGCGGGATGTCGGCGGTGACCACCAGGTCGCCGGCGCCGCAGCGCTCGACGATTTCCGTGTCGGCGACGTCGAAGCCGCCCGACACCTGCATCGACGTGATGAAGCGCGAGGGCGGCGTGCGGATCCAGCTGTTGGCCACCAGCGTCACCGGCACCCGGGCGCGCTCGGCGGCGCGGAATAGGATGTCCTTGATGACGTTGGGGCAGGCGTCGGCGTCAACCCAGATGTGCATCGGCGCGGCAGGTGGAACGGGCGGGCAGCATACCGCGCCGCGCTCAGGCGCCGAAACGCGCCACGTCGGCCAGCAGCCAGTCCATGAAGGCCTGCGCGGCCTGCGACGGCCGCCGGTGCGCGGGATGCACGATGTAATAGCCCCAGCGCGCCGGCATCGGCGGCAGCGCCAGCCGCAGCAGCCGGCCGTCCTCGAGGAAGGGCGCGAGGATGCGTTCGCGCGCCAGCGCCACGCCCAGGCCCACCGCGGCGGCCTGCAGCGCGTCGGTGGTGTCGCTGAACTGGAAACGTTCGTGCAGCGGCGCGCCATGCACGCCGGCGGCGCGGAACCAGTCGTGCCAGCCCTGGCGCGCCTTGTCGGCGATCAGCGGCAGGCGGGCCAGGTCGGCCGGCTCGCGCACCGCGGCCAGGCCGGGGAAGGCAGGCGAGGCCACGGGCACCATGGTGTCGTCCATCAGCGACAGCGCCGCCAGGCCGGGCCAGTGACCGGGGCCGTGGCGGATGCCGAGGTCGGGGCCGCCTTCGTCGAAGCGCGCGAGGTTCAGCTCGGTGTCGAAAGCCAGGGCGATGCCCGGATGTTCGGCCGTGAACCGGGGCAGCCGCGGCATCAGCCAGGCATGCAGAAGCGAGTGCAGGGTGGTCAGCCGCACCCGGGCCATCTGGTCGCGCGCCGCGTGCAGGCCGCGCAGCACGCCCTCGAGGTCGGCCAGGGTGTTGCCGGCGGCATCGGCCAGCTGGCGCCCTTCCGGCGTCAGGGTGGCGCCGCGCGCATGCCGCTGGAACAGGGGCACGCCCAGCCGCGATTCGAGCTTGCGCACGTGGTGGCTGACCGCGCTGGCCGTGAGGTGCAGTTCCTCGGCCGCATGGGCGAAGTTCTGGTGCCGGGCGGCGGATTCGAAGGCCACCAGGGCGGGCAGCCAGTCCGAGCGGAGGTTTGTCATGAGACGCAAACCAGATTGTTGGCTCGGCGCAAAAGTACTCGCTTGCGGGTTTCCTGTCGCCCTCCATAATCGCGTCCAGCCACAAACAAGGCTCGTCCATGAAGAACCCCGCCGTCGCCACCCCGCCTGTCCAGGCCCAGGGCGTGCCCGCCTGGCTCACCCCGCTCGAGCTCGGCCTGCTGGCCGGCGTCTGGGGCGCGTCCTTCCTGTTCCAGCGCGTGGCCGCGCCCGAATTCGGCGCGGCGCCGCTGGTTGAACTGCGGCTGGCCTTCGGCGCGCTGGTGCTGCTGCCCTTCCTCTGGCTGGCCAGGGCGAAGCTGCCCTGGCGGCTGTGGCCGCGGCTGGCGCTGGTGTCGGCTATCAACACCGCGGTGCCGTTCACCCTGTTCGCCTGGGGCGCCCAGCGCGCGCCGGCGGGCGTGGGCGCGATCACCAATGCGATGGCGGTGCTGTTCACGGCGCTGGTGGCCTTCCTGTTCTTCCGCGAGCGCATCGCGCTGCGCAAGTGGATCGCGCTGGCGGTGGGCTTCCTGGGCGTGGTGGTGCTGGCCAGCGACAAGACCGGTGGCGGCGACATCGGCCCGGCGGCGGCGGCGGGCACGCTGGCAGCTTTCCTGTATGGCATCGGCGCCAACCTGGTGCCGCGCTGGTTCGCCGGCCTGCCGCCGGTGGCGGTGGCGGCGGCCACGCTGGTCTGCGCCGCGCTGCTGACCCTGCCGTTCGCGTTGGCGCAGTGGCCCACGCAGCCCATTTCGGCGCCGGCCTGGGGTTCGGCGGTGGCGGTGGGCGTGCTCAGCACCGGTTGGGCCTACGCGATGTATTACCGGCTGATCTCGCGCATCGGCGCCGCCCGTGCGGTGACCGTGACCTACCTGGTGCCGCTGGCCGCGGTGGCCTGGGCCTGGGGCCTGCTGGGCGAGGCGCTGACCTGGCCGATGGGCATCGCCTGCGGCCTGATCCTGGGTAGCGTGGCCATCAGCCAGCGCAGCCGCTGAGGGCGCGCCACGCCCGGCGCGCGGCAAAGAAGTCGTCGGCATTCATCCGGCGCCGGCCCCACCGCGAAGGCGAGGGTCGCTTCCTGCTCGGTGAAGCCTTTATCTCCCAGGAATCGACCCTCGCCTT
>JAIBEO010000188.1 GCA_019459185.1 Rhizobium sp.
GCCTGAAGAATAGGGGTCAGAGTACTAATTCCGCCGAGCGGAATTAGTACTCTGACCCCTATTCTTCAGGCCTGTTCGCGCTGGATGGCGCGCCAGCCGATGTCGCTGCGGTAGAAGCAGCCGTCCCAGTGGATGTTGTCGGCGGCGGCGTAGGCGCGGCGCTGGGCGTCGGCCACGCTGTCGCCCAGGGCGCAGGCGCAGAGCACGCGGCCGCCGGTGGTCACCACCTGGCCGTTTTTCATGGCGGTGCCGGCGTGGAAGACCTTGGCGCCCGGGCCCGGGTCGGTGCCCAGGCCGGCGATGACGTCGCCGGTGCGCGGCGTGCCGGGGTAGTTTTCGGCGGCCATCACCACGCCCAGGCTGGGGCGCGGGTCCCATTCGGCCTGCACCTTGTCCAGCCGGCCGGCGATGGCGGCTTCCACCAGGTCGAGCAGGTCGCTGCGCAGGCGCAGCATCACCGGCTGGGTTTCCGGGTCGCCGAAGCGCACGTTGAATTCGATGACCTTGGGCGAGCCGTCGGGCGCGATCATCAGGCCGGCGTAGAGGAAGCCGGTGAACGGCACGCCGTCGGCGATCATGCCGCGCACGGTGGGTTCGACCACCTCGCGCATGATGCGCGCGTGCACCTCCGGCGTGACCACCGGCGCCGGCGAATACGCGCCCATGCCGCCGGTGTTCGGGCCGGTGTCGGCGTCGCCCACGCGCTTGTGGTCCTGCGAAGTGGCCATGGGCAGCGCGAAGCGGCCATCCACCATTGAGATGAAGCTGGCTTCCTCGCCTTCCAGGAATTCTTCCACCACCACGCGTGAACCGGCTTCGCCGAAGGCATTGCCCTCGAGCATGTCGGTGATGGCAGCTTCGGCCTCGGACAGGGTCATCGCCACCACCACGCCCTTGCCCGCCGCCAGGCCGTCGGCCTTGATGACGATGGGCGCGCCGTGGTCGCGCACATGCTGCAGCGCCAACTGGGCGTCCTCGAACACGGCGTAATACGCGGTGGGAATGCGGTGGCGGGCCAGGAAATCCTTGGCGTAGGCCTTGCTGCCTTCCAGCTGCGCGGCGGCGGCGGTGGGGCCGAAGATGGGCTGGCCGGCTTCGCGGAAGCGATCGACCACGCCGCGCACCAGCGGCGCCTCGGGGCCGACCACAGTGAGCGCCACGCCTTCGGTCTCGGCCAGGTTCAGCAGCGCGTCGAGGTCGGTGGCCGCGATGTCGACGTTGCGGCACTTCGCTTCCGTGGCCGTACCGGCATTGCCCGGGGCGACCAGCACTTCGGCGACCCGCGGCGACTGCGCCAGCTTCCAGGCCAGGGCGTGCTCGCGGCCGCCGGAACCGATCACCAGGACTTTCATGCGTGTCTCCCGCGGGAAATGGAAAAGGGGCGGCTCAGCGCCGGCAATCGGCGGCGGCCAGCGTGACCTCGAAAAACAGGCGGTCCTGGCTGTCGATGAAGCGGCGCTTGAGCACCACGCCGCGCGAGAGCAGGAACACCACATCGTGGTGGTCGCACAGCGGCAGCATCAGCGCCTTCTCGGCGCGCGCCACTTCGCTGCTGTCGCCGGCCTCGGGCACGCTGCGGCTGAGCGCGCGGATGGTCATCACCAGCGCCGGGCCCTCGAAGGCCACGTGCTCGAGCATCAGGCCCGGTGAATATTCGCGCGGCAGGCCCCGCTGGAAGCCTTCCAGGACGGCCTGCACCTTGGCCACCGCGTCGTTTTCACGCGTGCGCCGTTCAGCCAGCCACCAGCTGCCGGCGATGACGGCCAGGCCGGCGACCAGCACCAGGGCGATGAGCCAGGGCGGGCTCTTTTTCATCAGTGGCGGAAGTGGCGGCGGCCGGTGAAGACCATGGCCATGCCGTGTTCGTCGGCGGCGGCGATGACCTCGGCGTCGCGCATCGAGCCACCCGGCTGGATGACCGCGGCGATGCCGGCCTTGGCGGCGGCGTCGATGCCGTCGCGGAAGGGGAAGAAGGCGTCGGAGGCCATCACCGAGCCCGGCACCACCAGGCCCGCTTCCTCGGCCTTGAGGCCGGCGATCTTCGCGCTGACCACGCGGCTCATCTGGCCGGCGCCGATGCCGACCGTCTGCAGGTCCTTCGCATACACGATGGCGTTGGACTTCACGTACATGGCCACCTTCCAGGCGAACAGCAGGTCGCGCAGCTGGGTTTCGGTGGGCGCCTTGGCGCTGACGACCTTGAGGTCGGCGGCGGTGAGCGCGTCGGTGTCGGCGTCCTGCACGAGCAGGCCGCCGGCGATGCGCTTGTACTCGAAGCCACTGGCCGTGCGCAGCTCGCCGCAGGCCAGCACGCGGACGTTCGCCTTCTTGGCGAAATGCGGCATGGCGTCGGCGGCGATGGACGGCGCGATCACCACTTCGACGAACTGGCGCTTGAGGATTTCGGCGGCGGTGGCGGCGTCGAGCTCGCGGTTGAAGGCGATGATGCCGCCGAAGGCCGAAGTCGGGTCCACCGCGTAGGCGCGGTCGTAGGCGTCCATCAGGTTCGCCGCCACGGCCACGCCGCAAGGGTTGGCGTGCTTGACGATGACGCAGGCCGGCGCGTCGAAGGCCTTGACGCATTCGAGGGCGGCGTCGGCGTCGGCGAGGTTGTTGTAGCTCAGCTCCTTGCCCTGCAGGAACCGCGCGGTGGCGACGATGCCCTGCGGCGCGCCGGCCTCGAGGTAAAGCACGCCGCGCTGGTGCGGGTTTTCACCGTAGCGCAGGGCCGAGGCGAGCTGCAGCGAGGCGTGGAAGGTGTCCGGCCAGGCCTTGGGATGGGCGGGTTCTTCGGCGCGCGGTGACAGCCACATGGCGATCTGGCCGTCGTAGGCGGCGGTGTGGGCGTAGGCCTTGGCGGCGTACGCACGGCGCATGGCGGGCGTCGTGCCGCCGGCCTGCAGCGCTTCGAGCAGCGCGTCGTAGTCGGCCGGGTCCACCACCACCGACGTGCGGGCGTGGTTCTTGGCGGTGGCGCGCAGCATGGCGGGGCCGCCGATGTCGATGTTCTCGATGGCGTCGTCGTAGCTGCAGCCGGGCTTGGACACCGTCTGCACGAACGGGTAGAGGTTCACCACCAGCAGGTCGATCGGGGCGATGCCGTGTTCGGCCATCACCGCGTCGTCCACGCCCTCGCGGCCGAGCAGGCCGCCGTGGATCTTCGGGTGCAGGGTCTTGACCCGGCCGTCCATGATTTCCGGGAAACCGGTGACTTCGCTGACGTCGCGCACCGCCAGGCCGGCCTCGCGCAGCGCCTTGGCGGTGCCTCCGGTGGAGAGCAGGTCCACGCCCAGCGCGGCCAGGCCGCGGGCGAGTTCAAGCAGGCCGGTCTTGTCCGACACGGACAGCAGGGCGCGGCGGACGGGTTGGCGTTCGGCGGTCATCGGGCACCTCTAGGGAAGGCCCCAATTATACCGGCCAAGAAATAGGGGTCAGAGTACTATTTCGAGGGAGGGGCTCGGCTTCGTGCCGGGCAGCCGGGTCGAAATAGTACTCTGACCCCTATTTCTTGGCTCAGGCGAGGCCGTAGGCCTTGAGTTTCTTGCGCAGGGTGGCGCGGTTGATGCCCAGGCAGGCGGCGGCGCGGCTCTGGTTGCCGTCGCAGTGGCGCAGCACCTCGGCGAACAGCGGCGCTTCGATTTCGCGCAGCACCACTTCGTACAGGTCGTCCGGGTCGCAGCCGTTGAAATCGTGCAGGTAGCGGCGCACCGACCGCGAAACGTGGTCGCGCAGGGGCGTGTGGCCGGAGGGGGGCGTGCTGGTGTCCGCGCGGGCGGCGGGCAGGGCATTCACTTCGGGGCGCTCCAAAAAGTTCTTGTCCGCTTCCCTGCGGAACCCGGCGGCTGGCGCCGGGGGAAGGGGAGTCTACGTCAATCCCGCTGACGCCGCGACTGCCGGCCGCGCTTCAATGGAAGTCGAAAGTAAACGCCACCGCGCGCTGGCCGGGATCGAGGATTTCCAACGTGGCGCTGGCCGACTGGCCCGGCTCGATGCGCGGCCGCGCCGGCGGGCTGCCCAGGTATTCGCGCGGCTGGAATCGGCGCAGGCCCAGGGCCTGGCCGTCGATGTCGTGCAGCGCCACTTCCATCACCGGCCAGGGCTGGGCCCAGCGTGCGTCGTTGCGGAAACTGGTGGTGACCAGCAGTGCACGCGGGTCTTCCGGATGCCGGCGCACCTCGCGGCTGGTCACGCGGAAGGCGGCCGGTTCGTGCCAAGCCGGCAGGTCGCAGCCGAGCAGGCCGCACAGGGTTTCCAGACGCGGCCGCCAGGCCGGGTCGCCGGCCAGGCGCGCGCGGTCGGCCAGCGCCAGCTGCAGCCCCAGCGCCAGGACCAGCAGCGCGGCCGCCAGCCACCAGCCCCAGGGCAGGGGACGGCGCGGCACGGCGGGGCTGGCGACGGCGAATCGCGGGGCGCGGGGGGGCATGGCGTCAAGGATACCGATTCAACCGGCGCGACGAACCCCGGTGATGCGCATCCAGTCCCCGTCCTGCACCGCCTCAAGCTGGTCGAACCAGGTTGAATATTTTTCCATCAGCGCACCTTCCTGCCCGTGCAGGATGCCGGACAGCGCGATCACGCCGCCCGGCGCCACGCGCGAGGCCAGGGTCTCGGCCAGCGCGTCGAGCGCCACCGCCAGGATGTTGGCCACCACCACCGGGTAGGTGGCCGCGGGTTCGTTTTCGGGCAGGAACACCTGCAGCTGGTCGCCCACGCCGTTGCGCTCGGCGTTGTCGGCGGTGGCGGCCAGGGCCTGCGGGTCGTTGTCCACGCCCACGGCGGCGCTGGCGCCGAGCTTGAGCGCGGCCAGCGCCAGGATGCCGCTGCCGCAGCCGAAATCGAGCACAGTCTTGCCGCGCAGCACCAGCGAATCGAGCCAGCGCAGGCACAGCGCCGTGGTCGGGTGCGTGCCCGAGCCGAAGGCCAGGCCCGGGTCGAGCCGCACGATCACGCCGTCCTTCGACTCGGGCGGCGGGTCCATGTTCCAGGGCACGATCCAGGTGCGGCGGCCGAACTGCAGCGGCACGTACTGGTCCATCCACGCACGCTCCCAGTCCTGGTCGGCGACGGTGCGGAAGTCGGCCTGCGACAGGTCGATGGCGTCATCGAAGGATTCGAGCGCGTGCAGCACCAGCTCCGGCACGGTGTCGCCTTCGAACAGCGCCACCAGGGTGATTTCCGGCCACAGCGGCGTTTCGCCCACGCCCGGTTCCAGCACGGCCTTTTCGTTGGGCGTGGCGGCGTCGGCGTCGAGCAGGGTCACCGACAGCGCGCCCAGGTCCATCAGGGCGTTTTCGGCGCGGTGTTCGTCTTCGGCGCGGACGCGCAGGGAAAGTTCGAGGAAGGGCATGACGGGACGGGCGGCGGCGGGGCCGCCATTGTCGCACCCCCGGCGCCCTGGGGCCTCAGGCCGGGGCGCAGCCGGCCAGGGCGTCCAGTTCCGGGCGGTAGGCCGTGGTCTTTACGTCCACCAGGCCCAGCACGATGTGGAAGAAGTTGTCGTGGCTGAGCGCGTCGCCGCGGCGCGCGCCGACGCAGGCCGGGTCGAGCCGGCGCCAGCGATCGAAGGCTTCCGAGGTCCACAGCAGCATGGGCACCTGTGTCTGCTCCTTCGGCGCCACCAGGTAGGGCGCGCCATGCAGGTACAGGCCGCCTTCGCCGGTGGATTCGCCGTGGTCGGACAGGTAGAGCAGGGCCGGGATGCGCGCGTCACCCTGTTCCCGCAGCACCTCCACCAGCGTGGCCAGCACGTGGTCGGTGTAGAGGATGGTGTTGTCGTAGCTGTTGCGGATCTGTTCCGGCGTGCAGTCCTGCAGCGCCACCGAATCGCAGGCGGGCGTGAAGCGCGCGAAGGCCGGGGGGTAGCGCTTGAAGTAGGCCGGGCCATGGCTGCCGATCATGTGCAGCACGACTACCCGGTCGCCGTCGCCCGGGGTGGCCAGCGCCTGGCGCAGGTCGTCCACGAACACCTCGTCGTGACAATCCGGGCCGTCGCAGAACGGGCCGTCCGACACCTCAGACATGCGGACCTCGCTGAGCCGGCGTGCGATGCCCTTGCTGCCGGTGTTGTTGTCCTTCCACTCGACCTTGAAGCCGGCGTGCGCCAGCACGTCGAGCAGGTTTTCGCGGCCGCGGAAGCGTGATTCGTCGTAACCGTCCCGGCCCAGGTCGGAGAACATGCAGGGCAGCGAGGTGGCGGTGTTGGTGCCGCAGGACGAGACGTTGCCGAAGTAGGTGATGCGCTCGGCCGCCAGGCGCGGGTTGGTCTGGCGCTCGTAGCCGCCCAGGCTGAAGCTCTGCGCGCGCGCCGATTCGCCGACGACCACCAGCAGCAGCAGCGGCGGCCGCGGAGCGCTGGCATGGCTGCCGCCGCCGCGGGCGTCGGCGCCCAGCGCTTCCACCGTGTCGGGGAAGGCCGGGCCGGAATGTTTCACGTAGGCGCGCAGCGCATTGGCCAGGTTCAGCGGCGCGGCCAGGTGGCGCAGCTCGCCGTGGTTGCGCGCGGTGGAAGCCATTTCGCGCGTGAACGGCGCCACCGCCGCGCCCACCAGCAGCAACATGGCCAGCATGAAGCCGCCGCGCGCCAGGAGCTCGCGCGGCCACGGCCGATAGCGCACGCGCAGCGCCAGCAGGCCGGCGGCGGGCAGCAGGCCCAGGCCCAGGACGTAAGCGGCCATCTGCCACGACAGCCATTCGCGGCCCTCGCGCAGGTCGGTCTCCAGCACGCTCTGCACCGCGTGGCGGTCCACCACGGCGCCGAAGCCGTCCATGAAATAGGCCATGGCTGCCGACACCACCAGCACGAAGGCCAGCGCCGGCTTCTGCAGCCCGCGCCAGGCCAGCAGCGACAGGAACACGCCGTTGAGCGCGAACACCACCAGCCACGCCGCCGCCACGAACAGCCAGCCGCGGCCGCCGTCGGGGATGTCGGCGGCCAGCAGGTGGCGCCAGAAGCTGAGGCTGTAGACCGTGGCCAGCGCGGCCGAGGCGAGTGCCGTCAGCGCATTGGCGGAAAGG
>JAIBEO010000036.1 GCA_019459185.1 Rhizobium sp.
GGCGCGGCGCCCGCGCGGCGCCGGGCCCAGAGGTTGAACGCGAACAGCGCGGCAACGCCGCCCGCCATCGGCAGCCACGGCAGGTGCAGCGGCAGCAGCAGCGGCACGCCCGCGATCGCCAGTGCCTGCCCGGCGATGGACAGCCAGCGCAGGCGCACCAGCGTCGCCAACGCGCCCGGGTGCGACATCTTGTCGCTCCCGGCCAGCGGCCCCGCTTCCCTAAGCTTCGCGCCCGACGCCACGCCCGCCTCCTTCCCCTGCTTCGCATGCATTGTCGCGCAGCCGCGGGCGGGGCGTCGCCTACCCCACTTGCCGGAGTCGCCCATGCTGTCGTTCGCCATCGCCGCCGCCCTCGCCGCCCAAGGCGCCGAGCTTCCGCCACAGCTGCCCCAGGTCGAGGTGATCGGCCAGCGCAGCGAGGCGCCCGGCGAAGAAGCGGTGGCCGGCGACGACCTGCGTTCGCCCGCCGCCGGCGACCTGGCCGAACTGTTGCGCGACGTGAACGGCGTGTCCGCCGGCCGCATGGGCGGCCATGGCCTGGAGCCGGTGATCCGCGGCCAGTCGCAGGGCCAGCTCAACGTCCGCACCGACGGCGGCCTGGTGGTGGGCGCCTGCCCGAACCGCATGGATCCGCCCAGCGCATTCACGGTGGCCGCGGCGGTGGACCGCGTCATCGTGGTGAAGGGCGTGCAGAGCCTGGCCCATGGCGCGGGTGGCACCGGTGGCACGATCCTGGTGGAGCGCGAACTGCCGTGGTCGGCGACCGCCGGCGTTTCCGGGCGCGCGGGTGCCGGCGCCGGCGACAACGGCCTGGACTGGCGCGCCGACTCGCAGCTGCTCTGGCGCGGTGAACGCGCCGCGCTGCGCCTGGACGCCAGCGCCGCCGAATACGGCGACTACGTCGATGGCGACGGCGAGGCCGTGCGCAGCGGCTTCCGCCGCCGTTCGCTGCACGCCATGGCCGGCCAGGATTTCGGCGACGCCGGCGTGCTGGAATTCGGCGTCGAACGTGCCGAAACGCTGGACGCGCGCTTCGCCGGCGCCGGCATGGACGCCCCGCTCGACCGCATGACCGGCGCCCGCCTGGCCTGGCGCCGCGAACTGGCCGGCGGTGAATTCGCGCTGCGCGCCTGGCGCAACGAAGTGGACCACGTGATGGACAACTTCAGCCTGCGCCCGCAGCCGGCGATGGCCATGCGCGTGCCGGCCGAGTCCGACACCCAGGGCGGCGACCTGCGCTTCGAAACCACCGTGGGCGAATGGTCGCTGACCACTGGCCTGGACGTCAGCGCCAACCGCCGCCAGGCCACGCGTTACGCCGGGCCCAACCCGGCGATGCTGACCATGGTCAACGCCTTCCTGTGGCCCGATGCGCGCCTGGACCAGGCCGGCCTGTACGGCGAAGGCAGCCGCGCGCTCGGCGAGGGAACCCTCACCGCCGGCCTGCGCGTGGACCGCTTCCGCGCCGAAGCCCGCCGCGCGGACGTGCGCCCCTCGCCGATGGCGATGGCGCCGTCCGCGTTCTACGCGATGTATTACGGCAGCACCGACGAACGCTGGGACGACACCGGCGTGTCCGGCCTGCTGCGCTTCGAACAGCCGCTGGCCGAAGGCCTCACCGCCTTCGCCGGCCTGAGCCGCACCGTGCGCGCCGCCGACGCCACCGAGCGTTACCTGGCCTCCCCGGCGGCGATGCCCTCGGGCCGCTGGATCGGCAACCCGGGCCTGGCGCTGGAAAAACATTCGCAGCTCGACCTGGGCCTGGCCTGGGAAAGCGAGCGTGCTTCCGCTAGCGCTGTCGCCTTCGTGGACCGCGTCGGCGACTACATCCTGCGCGACCGCGCCCGCGGCCAGGACGGCGTGCTGCTGGCCGACGGCGCCTCGGTGTACCGCAACGTGGACGCCACCCTGCACGGCGTCGAGCTCGAAGCGCGCTGGCAGTGGACGCAGGCGCTGTCGCTGGAGGCCGAAGCGGCCTGGGTGCGCGGCCAGAACCGCAGCGACGACCGCCCGCTGGCGCAGATGCCGCCACTCAACGGCGCGCTGGCGTTGGCCTGGGACACCCGCACCGGCGAATGGACGGCGCGCCTGCGCGGCACCTCGCGGCAGGACCGCGTGGACGCCAGCGTGCTCACCGGCAGCGGCCTCGACGCCCGCCGCACGCCCGGCTTCGGCGTGCTCGACCTGGGCTGGAGCCGCAGCTTCGGCGCGCACCGCCTGCGCCTGGACCTGAAGAACGTGTTCGACCGCACCTACGCCGAACACCTCAACCGCGCCAACCTCGACCCCTTCAACCCGGACCCGGTGCAGGTGAACGAGCCCGGCCGCGGCGTGTTCCTGGCCTGGGAGTGGACGCCGGCGGGCTGAACCGCCACGTTCCTGACCCCGGGCCCCGCTTGCGCGGCGGCCCGGGGAAGCGTAAAGATAGTAACCGCTTACTTTCTTTCGCCCCTGCCATGGCCCTGCCCAGCGCCAAGTACCTGCCCGCCGAAGCCCGTCGCGCCGAAACCATCGAGGCCGTGGTCGCCCTGGCCGCCGAGCGCAACCCGGGCGACATCACCACCGCGGCCATCGCCAGCCGTCTGGGCCTGACCCAGGGCGCGCTGTTCCGGCACTTCCCGAACAAGGACGCCATCCTCGAAGCTGTCATGGCCTGGGTGTCCGACCGGCTGCTGTCGCGCGTCGAGGCCGCCATGGCCGGAGCCGCCACGCCGCTGGCCGCCATGGAAGCCGCCTTCCTGGCGCATGCGGCCTTCGTCAGCGAACACCCCGGCGTGCCGCGCATGCTGTTCGGCGAACTGCAGCGCAGCGAGGACACCGCCGCCAAGCGCCTCGTGCGCACCCTGCTCGGGCGCTACCGCGAGCGCCTGGCGCGCCTGGTCGAACAGGGCAAGCGCGAGGGCAGCATCGCGGCCGACGTGGAGACCGGCGTCGCGCTCTCCGGCTTCATCGGCACGCTGCAGGGCCTGGTGATCCAGTCGCTGCTGTCCGGTGAGCCGGGCCGCATCCGCGAGGGCGCGCCGGCCGCGTTCGCGCTCTACCGTCGTGGCATCGGGAGCCAGGCATGAAACGATCCAACCTACCCCGTTCGGTGCTCGTGGCGGCGGCCCTGGTGCCACTGGTGTTGCTGCTGGCCTACGTCGCC
The DNA here is from genome assembly GCA_019459185.1 of Rhizobium sp. Taxonomy (GTDB): domain Bacteria; phylum Pseudomonadota; class Gammaproteobacteria; order Xanthomonadales; family Xanthomonadaceae; genus Arenimonas. The sequence goes on from JAIBEO010000036.1 coordinate 3,146, forward strand.
CTGCGCGCCGGGCCGCTGGCGCCGGTCGAAGTCACGGTGGCCGAAGTGCGTTCGGCGGAACTGACGCCGGCGCTGTTCGGCGTCGGCACCGTCGAGGCCAGGCAGCGCCACCGCATCGGGCCGACGCTGGCCGGGCGCCTGGCCAGCGTGGAAGTGGATGTCGGCGACACCGTCAGCCGCGGCCAGGTGGTCGCGCGACTCGACCCGGTGGACCTCGACGACCGCCTGCGCGCCGCCGCCAGCGCGCTCGACCGCCTGGCCGCCGAGCGCCGCCAGGCCGAATCGCGCGCCCGCACCGCGCGTTCGCAGGCGCAGCGCTTCGAGGCCCTGCGCGAACGCCAGCTGGTGGCCGAAGACGCCGCCCAGGCCCGCCGCGAGGACGCCATGTCCGCCGAAGCCGCGCTCTCGGCCACCACTGCCGAAGCCGCGCGCCTGCAGGCCGAACTCGACGCCCTGCACAGCCAGCGCGACAACCTCGCGCTGGTGTCGCCGATCGACGGCCTGGTGATCAGCCGCCTCGCCGACCCCGGCACCACCCTGGTGGCCGGCCAGGCCGCGCTGGACGTGATGTCCGCCGACGGCGCCTGGGTGCACGCGCGTTTCGACCAGGCCACGGCGATGGGCCTGGCACAAGGGCTGCCGGCGGATATCACGCTGCGTTCTGCGCCAGGCGAACGCCTGCCGGCGCGCGTCGCCCGCGTGGAGCCGGTGGCCGACGCCGTCACCGAGGAACTGCTGGCCAAGTTCGCCTTCGAACCCGTGCTGGCCTCGCCGCCGCCGATCGGCGAACTGGCCGAGGTGACCGTGCGCCTGGCCACGCTTCCCGCCGCACCGGTGATCGACAACGCCAGCGTGTTCCATGTGGCGGGCGAAACCGGCGCCTGGCGCATCGTCGACGGCGACCTGGCCTGGACGCCGCTCAAGCTCGGCCGCGCCGACCTCGATGGCCACGTGCAGGTGCTCGAGGGCCTGTCGCCCGGCGACACCGTGGTGCGGCACGCCGCCGCGCCCCTGCGCGCGGGCAGCGCCGTGGACGTGGTGGAAACACTCAAGGGCCGCCAGCCGTGATCAGCCTCGCCGGCCGCGACATCCTGCATGCCTGGGGGAAGTTCGTGTTCACCGGCGTCGGCCTGGGCCTGCTGATCGGCGTCACGCTGACCATGGCCGGCGTCTACCGCGGCATGGTGGACGACGCCCGCGTGCTGCTCGACAACAGCGGCGCCGACCTGTGGGTGGTGCAGCAGGACACCCTGGGCCCCTACGCCGAACCCTCGAGCGTGCCCGACGACGCCTGGCGCAGCCTGCGCGCCCTGCCGGGCGTCGCCGAGGCCGCCAACATCACCTACCTGACCATGCAGGTCGGCCATGCCGGGCGCGATTTCCGCGCCATGGTCACCGGCGTCGCCGACGGCGGACCCGGCACGCCGGGCTGGCCGCCGCGGCTGGTGGCCGGGCGGCACCTGACGCGCGGCCATTACGAAGTCGTCGCCGACGAAGCCTCGGGCCTGGCGCTGGGCGACGTGGTGCGCATCCGCCGCAACCACTACCGCGTGGTCGGCCTGACCCGCCGCATGGTGTCCTCGAACGGCGACCCGATGCTCTTCATCCCCTTCCGCGACGCGCAGCAGGCGCAGTTCCAGAAGGACAATGACGCGCTGCTGGCCCAGCGCCGCCGCACCGCGCAAAACCCCGCTTTCGACCGCCCCGGCGTGCCCGGCCTGCGCGAAGCCGTGGATGCGCTGCAGTCCGGCAACCACCAAGCCAATGCCGTGCTGGTGCGCGTCGCGCCCGGCACCGACCCGGCCGGACTGGCCGCGCGCATCCGCCGCTGGACCCACCTGGGCGTGCACGACCGCGCGCAGATGGACGCCATCCTGATCGGCAAGCTCATCGCCACCGCCGCGCGCCAGATCGGCATGTTCCTGGTGATCCTGGCCGTGGTGAGCGCGGCGGTGGTGGCCTTCATCATCTACACGCTGACGATGGGCAAGGTGCGCGAGATCGCCGTGCTCAAGCTGATCGGCACGCGCGACCGCACCATCGCCGGCATGATCCTGCAGCAGGCGATCGCGTTGGGCCTGATCGGCTTCGCGGTGGGCAAGATCGTCGCCACCTTCTGGGGGCCGCACTTCCCGAAATACGTGCTGCTGCTGCCGCAGGACGCGGTGGCGGGCCTGCTGGCGGTGGTCGTGATCTGCACCCTGTCGAGCCTGGTGGCGATCCGCGCCGCCCTGCGCGTGGACCCCGCGGAGGCCATCGGTGGCTGAGCCCCTGCCCGGCGGCATCGTGATCGAGGGCCTGCGCAAGCGCTACGGCCACGGCGACACCGCGGTGGACGCGCTCAAGGGCGTGGACATGCGCGTGGCGCCGGGTGAAGTGGTCGGCCTGGTGGGGCCCTCGGGCTCGGGCAAGACCACCCTGCTCAAATGCCTGGGCGCGGTGATCGAACCCACGGCGGGCCGCATGACCATCGGCGACCGCCTGATCTACGACGGCCACTGGAAGATCCGCGACCTGCGCGCCCTGCGCCGCGACCTGATCGGCTTCGTGTTCCAGGCGCCCTACCTGATCCCCTTCCTCGACGTCACCGACAACGTGGCGCTGCTGCCGATGCTGGCCGGCGTGCCGAACGCCGAGGCGCGACGGCGTGCGCTGGAGCTGCTGGACGCGCTGCAGGTGGCGCACCGCGCGAAGGCGATGCCTTCGCAACTTTCCGGTGGCGAACAGCAGCGCGTGGCGATCGCCCGCGGGCTGGTGAACCGGCCGCCGGTGATCCTGGCCGACGAACCCACCGCGCCGCTCGACAGCGAACGCGCGCTGGCGGTAGTGCGCATCCTCAACGAAATGGCGGCGCAGTTCCGCACGGCCATCATCGTGGTCACCCACGACGAGAAGATCATCCCGACCTTCCGGCGGATCTACCACATCCGCGACGGCGTGACCCACGAAGAGGCCGGCGAAGGGCGGCTGCCCGCGCCGGCCTAAGCGCCTCAGGCGCCGGCGTCGGCGGGCGGCGCCAGTTCGTCGAAGGCGCGCAGCGCTTCCGCGGCATAGATCATCGACGGGCCGGCGCCCATGTAGATCGCCATCGAAATCGTTTCCAGCACTTCCTCGCGGCTGGCGCCGGCGCGGATGGCGGCCTTGGCGTGGAAGCCGATGCAGCCGTCGCAGCGGGTGGCGATGGCGATCGCGATGGCGATCAGCTCCTTGGTCTTGACGTCAAGCTGGCCCGGCGCCAGCGCCTCGCGCGCCAGACCGCTGAAGGCCTTCATGGTGCCCGGCGCGCCGGCGCGCAGGCGGGAGATGACGGCGTTGAGGTCGTCGATCAGTTCGGGGTAGGACTGGCTCACGGGAACTCCCTTTCTCGTCGGGCGCTCAGGCGCCCAGGTGCTGGCGGGTCCATCGCACGATGCCGTTGGCATCCATGGCGCCGGCCTGGCGCGCGATCTCGCGGCCCTGGCGCATCAGCACCAGGGTGGGGATGCTGCGGATGCCGTAGCGCTGGCCGAGCGTGGGTTCGACCTGGGTATCGACCTTGGCCAGGCGCACCTGCGGCTCGAGCATGGCGGCGGCGCGCTCGAAGTGCGGCGCCATCATCTGGCAGGGCCCACACCACGGCGCCCAGAAATCCACCAGCAGCGGCAGTTCGCTGCGGTCGGCGTGCGCGGCGAAATGATCCACGCCCAGCGCGACCGGGTGCCCGGTGAACAGGGGCTTGTGGCAGTGCCCGCAGCTGGGCTGGGCCGACAGCCGCGCGGCCGGCACGCGGTTCATGCCGTGGCAGTGCGGGCAGGCCAGGACGAGGCTTTCGCTCATGGCGTGGTTTCCGGGTTGGTGGGCACTTCGGACCAGATCAGGCCGCGCAGGTCGCCTTCCCTGAAGCCGGTGGCGCGGTCCTGCGGATAGTGTTCGGCAAGGCGGGCGGCGATTTCGGGCGCGATGTTGTCGCCGTGGCACATCAGGCAGGCGGCTTCGACGCGGATGCCGCGCGCCATGCGCAGCTCGACGCCGGGCGGCACGCTCTCCCGCAGAACCGCCACCTGCGCCTCGGGCGCGCCGCCGGTGTCCACCGCGGCCTGGAAGGACACGGCCAGCTCCTGCAACCAGCCTTCGGCCACGTTGCCCGGGTTGCGGTTGCGGCCGGGCACCGCCACGCGGCCCAGGCGCACGCCATGTTCGGCCATCACCTGCTCGGCGATGCGCGGCGCCTCGAGCTGGCAGAAGTCCACTGCGGCCGGCGCGCCGTCGCGGGTCATGGCCTCGCGCAGGCGGCCACGCAGGCGCTCGCTGAAATCCTTCATCGCGGCCTGCGCGCGGGCCTGCGCATCGGGCGCCGCGACCACGGGTTCCGGCGCCGGCGCGGGTTCGCTGCCGCACCCGGCCAACAGGCCGAATGCCAGCACCGGGGCGAAACGAAGACGGGTCTTCATGCGTGGGCTCCCTGCTTGCGCGCGCGGGCGTTGAGCAGCACGAAATACAGCAGCGGGATCACCACCAGCGTGAGCACGGTGGAGACCAGGATGCCGAAGATCAGCGCAATCGCCAGGCCGTTGAAGATCGGGTCGTCGAGGATGAAGAAGGCGCCGGCCATGGCCGCCAGGCCGGTCAGTGCGATCGGCTGCGCGCGCACGGCGCAGGCCTCCACCACCGAATCGGCCAGCGCGTGGCCTTCCGCTATCGACTGGTTGATGAAGTCCACCAGCAGGATGGAGTTGCGAACGATGATGCCTGCCAGCGCGATCATGCCGATCATGCTGGTGGCGGTGAACTGCGCGCCCAGCAGCGCGTGGCCGGGCATGACGCCGATCACGGTGAGTGGGATCGGCGCCATGATCACCAGCGGCACCACGTAGTCGCGGAACTGCGCCACCACCAGCAGGTAGATCAGCAGCAGGCCGACCGAATACGCCAGGCCCATGTCGCGGAAGGTTTCATAGGTGATCTGCCACTCGCCGTCCCACTTGAGCGAAAAGCCCTGGGTGGCGATGGGTGCCGACAGGAAGCGCTGCTCGACCTGCGTGCCGGCCAGCGGCGTGTCGCCCACCTGGCCGACCAGGTCGAACATGCCGTAGAGCGGGCTGTCGATGTCGCTGGCTTCGTCGCCGGTGACGTAGACCACCGGCAGCAGGTCCTTGCGGTAGATCACCGGTTCCCAGGGCAGGCGCTGCACCGTGACCAGTTCCGACAGCGGCACCAGGCGGCCGTCGCCGGCGCGCACGCGCAGGGTGAGCAGCTGGTCGAGGCTGGCCTGGTCGCCGGCCGGCAGGCGCAGGCGCACCGGCACCGGGTACTTGGAGGCGCCGTCGCGCAGGTAGGTGGCGTCGCGGCCGCTGACGCCCAGTTGCAGGGCCTGGGCGATGGCGGCCTGGCTCACGCCCAGGCGCGCGGCGCGGTCGCGGTCCACCAGCACCAGCTCGCGCTCGGCTTCGGCCTCGACGGTGCTGTCGACGTCGACGATGCCCTCGGTGGCGCGGAAGCGCGCCTGCAGGTCGCGGGCGATCTCGCGGGAGCGCGCCAGGTCGGGGCCGTAGATCTCGGCCACCAGCGGCGACATCACCGGCGGGCCCGGCGGGACTTCCACCACCTTCACCGAGGCGCCGTAGGCCTGGCCGATGGCGGCCAGCGCGGGGCGCACCGCCAGCGCGATCTCGTGGCTCTGGCGGTCGCGCTCGTGCTTGTCCACCAGGTTCACCTGCAGGTCGCCCACGTTCGCGCCCTGGCGCAGGTAGTACTGGCGCACCAGGCCGTTGAAGTTCACCGGCGCCGAGGTGCCGGCGTAACCCTGGATGTCCATCACCTCGGGCACGGTGGCCAGCGACTGCGCCAGTTCCAGCAGCAGCGCATTGGTACGCTCGAGCGGCGTGCCCTCGGGCAGGTCCACCACCACCTGGAACTCCGACTTGTTGTCGAAGGGCAGCATCTTCAGCACCACCAGCTGCACCACCGCCAGGCTGGCGGCGGCGAGCACGGCGACGCCGATGCCCAGGAACAGGCTGCGCCGGCGCTTGCCACCCTTTTCCGGGTCCAGGAACGGGCGCAGCACGCGCTCGAACAGGCCGCGAACCTTCGCCGACAGCGCCGACTCATGGCCGCCCTCGCCCGCCGGGTGCGCGTGGTGCGAAAGCAGCTTGAGCGACAGCCACGGCGTGACGGTGAGCGCGATGGCCAGCGACAGCAGCATGCCCACCGAGGCGTTGATCGGGATCGGCCGCATGTACGGACCCATCAGGCCCGACACGAAAGCCATCGGCAGCAGCGCCGCGATGACGGTGAAGGTGGCCAGGATGGTCGGGCTGCCGACTTCGTCCACCGCCGGCGGGATGGCCTCGAGCAGGGTCTTGCCGCCCAGGCGCATGTGCCGGTGGATGTTTTCGACCACCACGATGGCGTCGTCCACCAGGATGCCGATCGAGAAGATCAGCGCGAACAGCGACACGCGGTTGATGGTGAAGCCCATCGCCCAGGACGCGAACAAGGTGATGGCCAGCGTCAGGATGACCGCGCTGCCGACCACGATGGCCTCGCGCCAGCCCAGCGTGGACAGCACCAGAAGCACCACCGACAGGGTGGCGAAGACCAGCTTCTGGATCAGCTTCATCGCCTTGTCGTTGGCGGTGTAGCCGTAGTCGCGGGTGATGGTGGCGTGGATGCCTTCGGGGATGACGGTGGCCTTGAGGCCCTCGAGGCGGTCGGCAATGGCCGTGGTGATGTCGGCCGCGTTCGAGCCCGGCTTCTTGGCGATGGCGATGGTGACGGCGGGCGCGACGCCGCCGTCCGGGCGCACGCGGCCTTCGGGCGCGGTGTACCAGGCGTACTGCGTGGGCAGGTCGGCGCCGCGGCGGATGTCGGCCACGTCGGCCAGGTAGAGCGGGCGGCCGCCCTGCAGGCCGATGACCAGTTCGGCCACCTGCTGGGCGTCGGCCAGGTAGCGGCCGGCGGTGAGCGGGCGCACGCCGTCGGCGCTGACGCGGTCGCCGGCCTGCGCGACCAGGTTGGCGGCGCCGAGCGCGCCGGCCAGGTCGTCAGCGGTCATGCCGTAGCTGGCCAGGCGGTTGGCGTCGAGTTCGACCACTACCGCGCGCTCCGGCGCACCGATGGTGTAGACGTCGCGCGTGCCGGGCACGCGCTTGAGTTCGGATTCCAGCGTGTGCGCGACTTCGGCCAGTTCGACGCCGCCGCGCGCGGGGTCGTCGGTCCACAGCGTCACCGCCATCACCGGCACGTCGTCGATGCCCATCGGCCGCACCAGCGGCTGGCCCACGCCGAGCCCGGCCGGGGCCCAGTCGGCGTTGGAATAGACCTGGTTGTACAGGCGCACCAGCGCGTCCTGGCGCGGGACGCCGACGGCGAATTCCACCGTGATCAGCGCGGAGCCGGCGCGGCTGACCGAATAGACGTGCTTGACGCCGTCGATCTCGGACAGTACCTGCTCCAGCGGCACGCTGACCAGGTTCTCCACGTCCTCGGCCGGCGCGCCCGGGAACGGGACGATGATGTTGGCCATCGTCACGTCGATCTGCGGCTCTTCCTCGCGCGGCGTGATCAGGGTGGCGAACAGGCCCAGCAGCAGGCCCGCGACGGCCAGCACCGGCGTCAGCGGATTGGCCTGGAAGGTGCGGGCCAGGCGGCCGGACAGGCCGAAGCGCGGCTCAGCCATCGTTGGAGCCTCCGGCCAGGTGGGCCAGCGCGGCCAGCGGGTCCGCGGCGATGCGGTCGCCCTTGGCCAGGCCGGCCAGCACTTCCACCTCGCCTTCGCGGCGGTGGCCCAGGCGCACCTGTCGCAGCGCGACGCGGTTGTCGGCGCCGACCACGTAGACCGCGGTCACTTCGCTGCGCGTCACCAGGGCCGAGGTCGGGATCCACAGGTTTTCCGCCTCGCCGGTCTTGAAGGCGACCTTCACCGTCATGCCGGGCTGGAGGCCGGTTTCGACCTCGGGCAGCTCGACGCGGATCTTGAAGCTGTGCGTCGCCGGGTCGGCGTACGGGAACACGACCACCTTCTCGGCGGCGATGCGGCCGCCGCCCGGCAGGATGACGGTGGCCTCGGCGTACTGGCGGATGGCGGCGATGTCGCTCTGCGGCACTTCCACGGCCAGCCGCAGGTTCTGCAGCGACAGGCCGGAAATCAGCGGCTGCCCGGGCTGCACCGACTCCCCCACCTCGACGTGGCGCTCGACCAGGATGCCGGAGTACGGCGAACGAATGACCGTGTAGTCGACCTGCTCGCCGGCGGCGCTGACGCCGGCACGCGCGGATTCGAGCGCGGCCCGTGCGGCGTCGCGGCGGGCGCGGGCCTGGTCGAGCGCGGCACGGGCCAGCAGCTGCTTGGCCACCAGTTCTTCGGTGCGTCGGAAGGCGGACTCGGCTTCTGTGTAATCGGCCTGCGCGGCGCTCAGCCCCGCCGATGCGCGGCGCTGCTCCGACACCTGCTCGACGTCGGTGAAACGAACCACCACCTGCCCCGCTTCGACATAGTCGTTCACGTCGAAGGGCAGCTCCAGCACGCGGCCGGCGGTCTGCGCCGACAGCGTGGCCTGGTTCACGGCCTCGACCACGCCGTCCCAGCTGCGCTCGCGCGCGGAACTGCGCGGTTCCACTTCCAGGGTCTGGAAAGACACCGGCGGCGCGGCCGCGGGCGCGGGCGTTTCACCGGCGCAGGCCGCCAGCAACAGGCTGGCGAGCGCGACGGGCAGCAGGGCGCGGGACGGGGACATGCGTCTACCTCACTTGAAGGCGCAGCCGGCGCCGAAGCCGAGCTTGCGGAACACGATCGCCGCCGGGCAGAAGCCGGTGAAGGAGGACTGGATCAGGTTCAGGCCGATGAAGGCGGTGAACAGCAGCCACCAGGGCGAGACGAAATACACGAGGGCGGCGCTGACCAGGATCATCACGCCGGCGAAGGCCATCACGGCACGGTCGAGGTTCATGGGGTTTCTCCTTGGGGTCACTTGAGCTTGACGATGCCGAGCAGCCTGAGCACGTACTTTTCATACACGGGCTCGGTGTTGCCGGTCTTCATCTTGCGCAGGAAATACTTCTCGAAGGCCACCTTGGCCAGGTGCACCCACTTGCCGACCTTGGCCCAGGTGACGTTGCGCGGCGGGTTCTGCGGCAGCGCCACGAAGGCGGCACCGGTGTCGCCCATGTCCGCCAGGCAGATCGCGTTCCAGGTGGCCTTCTCGTCGGCCGGCTTGCCGGCGAGGTCGGAGGCGATGTTGTGGGCGATGGCGGTGACCATCGACTCGATCATGAAGCCGGTCTTGGGCGCGCCCACCGGCAGCGGCGTGGGCTCGACCGGCGGGATGGCGACGCAGACGCCGGCGGAATAGATGTTCGGGTACTTCGTGTTGCGCTGGTGGGCGTCGATCAGCACGAAGCCGCGCGGGTTGCACATTTCCTTGGCCGAGCGCACCGCGTCGACGCCGGTGAAGGCGGGCAGCACCATCGAATACTTGAACGGTAGCTGGTGGCTGGCCAGCGGCTGGGCGCGGGCGTCGACTTCCTCGACGTGCATCAGGCCGGCTTCCACCTTGGTGATCTTCGCATTGGCGATCCACTTGATGTGGCGCTGGCGGAACTCGGTTTCGAGCAGGCCCTTGGAATCGCCGACGCCGCCCAGGCCCATGTGCCCGACGTAGGGTTCGGGGCTGACGTAGGTGATCGGCACGCGGTCGCGCAGCTTGCGCTTGCGCAGGTCGGCGTCGAGGATCATGGCGAATTCGTAGGCCGGGCCGAAGCAGCTGGCACCGGCGGCGGCGCCGACCACGATCGGACCGGGGTCCTTCAGGAAGGCCTCGTAGGCCTGCCAGGCCGAGTGGGCGTGTTCGGTGGTGCAGATGGACTGGGTGAAGCCGCCCTCGGGGCCGAGGCCCGGCACTTCGTCGAAGGCCAGGCGCGGGCCGGTGGCGATCACCAGGTAGTCGTAGGCCAGGTCGCGGCCGTCGCGCAGGCGGATGCGGTTCTCGGCGGGCAGCACTTCGGCCGCGCCGGCGTTTTCGAATTCGATGCCCTTCTTGGCCAGGTGCGGACGGACGCCGATCTGGATGTCCTTGGGCTTGCGCCAGCCCACCGCCACCCAGGGATTGGACGGGGTGAAGCTGAAAAGGTCGCCGTCGCCGACGACGGTGACGCGGTGTTCCTTGCCGATTTCTGCGCGGATTTCGTAGGCGGCGCTCATGCCGCCGATACCCGCACCAAGAACCACGATGTTGGCCATGACTTCCTCCCGGCGGCCGGGATATCCGGCGCTGCTAATTTAGTTGTAGCTTAATTAGCATTCTGGCATAATGTCAACATCAGTTCGGAGCAGTACCCATGGCCACCCCCGCCCGTCAGATGGAAACGCAGTCAGAAACCGCGGCCGAGTTGCTCAAGGCCATGGCGAACCCGCAGCGACTGCGGGTGTTGTGCCTTCTCATCGAACGGGAAATGTCGGTGGGCGAGATCAACGCCCTGGTGCCGCTGAGCCAGTCGGCGCTGTCGCAGCACCTGGCGGTGCTGCGCGAGAAGGGGCTGGTGAACACGCGGCGCGAGGCGCAGGCGGTGTTCTATTCCGTGGCCGACGGCACGGTGCACGACGTCATCGAGGCACTGCACCGCAACCTGTGCGTGCCCGGGACCGCCTGATCCCGGGCCCTCCGGGGCGAATCAGCGCAGCGCTTTCGCCGCGTCCACCACCGCCTCGACGGTGATGCCGAAGTGCTTGTACAGCTGCTCGGCCGGCGCCGAGGCGCCGAACTGGTCGATGCCGACGACGGCGCCGTCCAGGCCCACGAACTGGCGCCAGTAGCCGGTGACGCCGGCTTCCACCGCCACGCGCTTGCGGCACCAGGACGGCAGCACGCCTTCGCGCCACTCGATCGGCTGGCGCGCGAACACCTCGGCGCAGGGCATCGACACCACGCGGGCGCGCACGCCCTCGCCCGCCAGGCGGCGCATGGCCTCCATGGCCAGCTCCACTTCCGAGCCGGTGGCCAGCAGGATCAGGTCGAACGTGCCCTCGCCCGGATCCGACAGCACGTAGCCGCCGCGGGCGATGTCGGCCACCTGCTGCGCGGTGCGCGGCTGGTGGGCCAGGTTCTGGCGGCTGAACACCAGGCAGCTCGGGCCGTCGGTACGCTCGATGGCGGCCTGCCAGCACACGGCCGATTCGACCGCGTCGCAGGGGCGCCAGACGTCGTTGTTCGGGATGTAGCGCAGCGAGGCCAGGTGCTCCACCGGCTGGTGGGTCGGGCCGTCTTCGCCCAGGCCGATCGAGTCGTGGGTGAACACGTGGATCGCGCGCGTCGGGATCAGCGCCGACATGCGCAGCGCGTTGCGCGAGTAGTCGGAGAACACCAGGAAGGTGGCGTCGTAGGGAATGAAGCCGCCGTGCAGCGCGATGCCGTTGCAAATGGCGCTCATGCCGAATTCGCGCACGCCGAAGTGCACGTAGTTGGCGTTGGCGTCGTTGCTGGTGACCGACTTGCTGCCCTTCCAGAGCGTGAGGTTGGAGTGCGCCAGGTCGGCCGAGCCGCCCACCAGTTCCGGCAGCAGCGGGCCGAAGGCGTCGAGCGCCATCTGCGAGGCCTTGCGCGAGGCGACCACCGGGCCCTCGAGCTGCAGTTTGGCGGCATAGGTGCGGGCGGCGTCGGCGAAGCCTTCCGGCAGTTCGCCGTGCGAGCGGCGCACCAGCTCGGCGGCCAGCTCCGGGTAGGCCTTGGCGTAGGCGTCGAACAGGCGGTTCCACTGCTCCTCGCGCACCAGGCCGGCGTTGCCGGCGCGCCAGCCGTCGGCGATGGCGGCGGGGATTTCGAAGGGCGCGTGCGGCCAGCCCAGGGCTTCGCGGGTGGCGGCGACCTCGTCCTTGCCCAGCGGGGCGCCGTGGCTCGATTCCTTGCCGGCCTTGCCCGGCGAACCGAAGCCGATCGTGGTGCGGCAGCAGATCAGGGTCGGCTTGCCGGTCTCGGCCTGCGCGGTCTTGATGGCCTGGGTGATTTCCTGCGGGTCGTGGCCGTCCACCTTGCGGATCACCTGCCAACCGTAGGCCTCGAAGCGGGCCGGGGTGTCGTCGGTGAACCAGCCGGCGGTGTCGCCGTCGATCGAGATGTGGTTGTCGTCCCAAAAGGCGATCAGCTTGCCCAGGCCCCAGGTGCCGGCCAGCGAGGCGGCCTCGTGCGAGACGCCTTCCATCAGGCAGCCGTCGCCCAGGAACACCCAGGTGTGGTGGTCGACGACGTCGAACTCGGGGCGGTTGAAGCGCTGCGCCAGCAGGCGCTCGGCCAGCGCCATGCCCACGGCGTTGGCCAGGCCCTGGCCCAGCGGGCCGGTGGTGGTTTCGACGCCCGGGGTGTGGCCGTATTCGGGGTGGCCGGCGGTCTTGCTGTGCAGCTGGCGGAAACGGCGCAACTGCTCCATCGGCAGGTCGTAGCCTGACAGGTGCAGCAGCGCGTAGACCAGCATCGAGCCGTGGCCGTTGGACAGCACGAAGCGGTCACGGTTGAACCACTTCGGGTTGTTCGGGCTGTGGCTCAGGAAGTCGTTCCAGAGCACCTCGGCGATGTCGGCCATGCCCATGGGCATGCCGGGATGGCCTGACTTGGCGGCCTCGACGGCGTCAATGGCCAGGAAGCGGATGGCGTTGGCGAGGTCGCGGCGGGAAGGCGTCGTCATGTGGGCGTCCAGAACGGGGCCCGGGGCCGGGCCGACGGGGCGCTATTGTCTCCGACCGGGCGCCCGCTGTCGCCCTTGCAGGCGCCGCACCGGGGGTGTTACGGCGACGGGGAAGGGTCCGCGGCCGGTTCGCTGCGGCCGATGACCACGGAGCCGACCATGTCGCCGCCGACGTTCACCATGGTCCGGCACATGTCGAGCAGGCGATCCACGCCCAGGATCAGGCCGATGCCCTCGGGCGGGATGCCGAACAGGGCCAGGATCATGGCGATCACCGGCAGCGAACCGCCCGGAACGCCGGCCGCACCGATGCCGCCCAGGATGCACATGGCCAGCACCAGCGCCTGCTGCAGCAGGCCAAGCTCGACCCCGAAGAACTGGGCCAGGAACAGCACCGTGATGCCTTCGAACAGCGCCGTGCCATTCATGTTGGCGGTCGCGCCCAGCGTGCACACGAAGCGGGCCACCCGGCGCGGCACGCCCAGCCCCTGTTCGACCACCTTCAGCGTCGTCGGCAGCGTGGCGCTGGACGAGGACGTCGAAAACGCCGTCAACAGCGCCGGCTGCGCTCCGCGGAAGAAAGCCAGCGGCGACATGCCTCCGAACACCCGCAGCAGCACCGGGAACACCACGAAGAAGTGGATGCCCAGCGCCAGCAGCACCGTGGCCACGAAGCGCGCCAGCTGCACCAGCACGTCGAATCCGAGCTTGGCGGTGATCGAGAACAGCAGCGCGGCCACGGCATAGGGCGCCAGCCGGATCACCCAGTCGATCAGCTTCAGGCAGATGTCGTACACGCCCTGCACCGTGGCCACGAAGGCGCGCGTGCCTTCGCTGCGGATCACGGTGGCGGCGATGCCGAACATCAGGGCGAAGAACATCACCGCGATCAGGTCGCCGTTCGCGGCGGCCTGCACCGGGTTGCGCGGCACGATGTTGAGCAGGACGCTGATGCCGGACACCGCTTCGCGCCCCGCGGCGATCTGGGCGCCGCGCTCGCCGGCCTGGGCGATCAGCGACTGGCCCAGCCCCGGCGGCAGGCCGCGGCCAGGCTGGATGACGTTGACGACCACCAGCCCGATCGTGACCGCGATGGTGGTGACGACCAGGATCCACACCAGGGTCTTGCCGCCTATGCGGCCCAGTGATTTCGGGTCGCCGATCTCCACCACGCCCAGCACCAGGGCCGAAAACACCAGCGGGATCACCAGCATGAACAGCAGGCGCAGGAACAGTTGGCCGACCGGGTCGGCGACGTAGCGCACCAGCGCGTCGAGCCAGGCGGCATCGGCGGCGAAGACGTTCGCGGCCAGGCCAAGGCTGACGCCGGCCACGAAGCCAAGCAGCATGCGGGTGTGCAGGGACATCTTGGCCATGGACTTACTCCGGTCGTGGCCGGGCGACCGGGCGGATCTCGCCCGAGCGCAGGCGCGCCAGGTAGCTTTCGAGTTCGCGTCTGACCACTGGCATCAGCAGGTAGACGCCGATGAGGTTGGGCACCGACATCAGCAGCAGCAGCGCGTCGGCAATGCCGACGATGCTGCCCAGCTGCATCGAGCAGCCCACCACCGTCATGGCCAGGAAGGCCAGCTTGAACAGGTTCTGGGCCAGGGTGGATTCGCCGGTGAGGTAGCCGATGGCCTTGGAGCCGTAGTAGGCCCAGGTGATCATCGTCGAGTAGGCGAACAGGAACACCACCACCGTCAGCACGTACGGGAACCACGCGAAGACCGAGGCAAAGGCATCGGAAGTGAGCGCCACGCCGTCGGGGCCGGGCTGCAGGTATTCGCCGGAGACGATGATGATCAGCGCCGTCATGGTGCAGATCACCACCGTGTCGATGAACGGCTCCCAGAGCGCCACGAAGCCCTCGGTCACCGGCTCGCGCGTGCGCACGGCGGAGTGCGCGATGGCCGCGGAGCCCAGTCCGGCCTCGTTGGAGAATGCCGCGCGGCGGAAACCGACGATGATCGCGCCCAGCACGCCGCCATAGGCCGCTTCGCCGCTGAAGGCGCCGCGCACGATGGCCAGCAGGGCGTCGGGAATGCGGTCGGCATGCACCAGCAGAACGGCCACGCCGGCCAGCAGGTAGACCAGGGCCATGCCCGGCACCAGGCGCGCGGTGACCTGGCCTACCCGCTTCACGCCCCCTACGACCACGACGGCGGTCAGGGCCGCGAGCACGATGCCGAAAAGCCAGCCGCGCCCGGCCAGCGGACCGCCGGCACCTCCGGTCACGTTCAGCACCTGTGCGAAGGTCTGGTTGGCCTGGAACAGGGCGCCGGAGCCCACGGCACCGGCCACGATGCAGGCGGCGTAGAAGACGGCGAGGCCGCGCCCCACGCCCGCCAGGCCCGGCCGATGTCTGGCCAGCCCGTCGCGCAGGTAATACATCGGCCCGCCGGACACGGTGCCATCCGGGTTCTGCCGGCGGAACATCACGCCCAGGGTGCATTCCACGAACTTGGTGGACATACCCAGCAGGCCGGCCACGATCATCCAGAAGGTGGCGCCGGGGCCACCCACCGTGATCGCCACTGCGACGCCGGCGATGTTGCCCAGGCCGACCGTACCGGACACCGCGGCGGTCAGCGCCTGGAAGTGGCTGACCTCGCCGGGGCCATTCGGCTCGGCGTAATCACCGCGGATCAGGCGGAAGCCGTGGCCGAAGCCGCGAACGTTGATGAACCCGAAATAGACGGTGAGGAAGCAGGCCGCGGCGGCCAGCCACAGGACGATCAGCGGCGCGCTGAGGCCGCCAGGCAGCGGCACCTCCACGAACACGAAGCCCGAGAGGGTATCGGCCACGGGGCCGAACACGGATTGGATGCGGTCGTCGAGCGTGGGGGCGGCGGCGGCCTCGGACGCCGCGAGGGCAGCCAGGGCGCCGGCGGGGCGCATGAGCGTCTTCGTCACCGGAGGAGCCTGCTTTTGGGTCGGCCCCAGCTTACCGCACGCAGCCAGGCAGGCAATTCAGATGGCGTGAAACGAAGCAGGGGCGCGTTGGCGGGCCCGGGCGGGGAGCCGGTGGGTTTCGGCCCCGGGCAAAAGCCCCTTTTGGCCAACGGCCGGGTGGGGCGGGGGAGGGCT
>JAIBEO010000039.1 GCA_019459185.1 Rhizobium sp.
CCTGCCCCCCGGGCACCCCCCCGGGGCCGCCCCGGGCGCCCCGGGCGGGGCGCGGGCCCAGCAGCACCCGGCCGCGGGCGCCCCGGTGCCCGCCCGCGACCACGTGCACGGGTTTAGGTCGGTCGGCGGGCATCCGGCCGGGGTTCCTCGGTCAGTCGAGCTTGCCGTGGCATTGCTTGAACTTCTTGCCGCTGCCGCAGGGGCAAGGGTCGTTGCGGCCGACCTTGGGCTCGTCGCGGGTGAAGGTGCCGGCGAGCACGCCCTGCCCTTCCGCGGCCAGCGCCTGGGCCTGGGCGGCCTCGTCCTCGGTGCCGTAACCGCCCGTTTCCGGGTGCTGGAACTGCATCTTGCGCTCCTGCGCCGCCAGGCGCTGCCGCTCGGCGGCCTCCATCGCGGCGACCTCCTCTTCGTTGCGGATGCGCACGCGGGCCAGCAGCGACACCACTTCGAGCTTCACCTTGTCGAGCATCTCGGTGAACAGCTCGAAGCTCTCGCGCTTGTACTCCTGCTTGGGCTGCTTCTGGGCGTAGCCGCGCAGGTGGATACCCTGGCGCAGGTAGTCCATGCGAGCCAGGTGCTCCTTCCAGTTCTGGTCGAGCACGTTGAGCATCAGGTGCTTTTCCAGGTGGCGCATCATCTCGGGGCCCAACTGGGCCTGCTTGTCGGCGAACAG
This sequence comes from Rhizobium sp., assembly GCA_019459185.1. Classification (GTDB taxonomy): domain Bacteria; phylum Pseudomonadota; class Gammaproteobacteria; order Xanthomonadales; family Xanthomonadaceae; genus Arenimonas. Next base: position 674 of record JAIBEO010000039.1, read on the forward strand.
GCGCTCGCCGGCCTGCTGCACCAGTTCGAGGATGCGGTCGGCGTCGATCGCCTCCTCGGTCTTGGCCGGGCCCTGAAGGTCCACCACCAGGCCGTATTCGTCGGCCAGGGTGCGCTCGAGCAGCGACAGGTCCCACTGCTCGTCGACCGAATCGGCCGGCACGTGGCGGCGGGTGATCTCGGCCAGCACGTCCTCGCGGATCGCGGCGATGGCTTCTTCCACCGAGTCGGACTCGAGCAGCTCGTTGCGCTGCTGGTAGATCACCTTGCGCTGGTCGTTGGCGACGTCGTCGAAGTCGAGCAGGTTCTTGCGGATGTCGAAGTTGTGCGACTCGACCTTGCGCTGGGCGTTCTGGATCTGCTTGGTCACCAGGCCCGACTCGATGACGTCGTCTTCCTTCATGCCCATGCCGCGCATGGCCTTCTGCACCCAGTCGGCGGCGAAGATGCGCATCAGGTTGTCTTCCAGCGACAGGTAGAAGCGGGATGAGCCCGGGTCGCCCTGGCGGCCGGCGCGGCCGCGCAGCTGGTTGTCGATGCGGCGGCTTTCGTGGCGCTCGGTGCCGATGATGTGCAGGCCGCCGAGGGCCTTCACTTCGTCGTGGCGCAGCTGCCAGTCGGCCTTGATGCGGTCCTTGTCGGCGTCGGTGGCGCCCTCGCCGAGCGCGTGCAGCTCGGCCTCGATCGAGCCGCCGAGCACGATGTCGGTACCGCGGCCGGCCATGTTGGTGGCAATGGTCACCGCCTTCGGGCGGCCGGCGTTGGCCACGATCTGGGCCTCGCGCTCGTGCTGCTTGGCGTTGAGCACCTCGTGCGGGATGCCGGACTTCTTGAGCTGGCTGGCCAGCAGTTCCGAGGTTTCGATCGAGGTGGTGCCCACCAGCACGGGCTGGCCGCGCGAGTAGCAGTCCTTGATGTCCTCGATCACCGCGTTGAACTTGGCCGGGCGGGCCAGGTACACCAGGTCGGCGTGGTCCTTGCGGACCATCGGGCGGTGGGTCGGGATGACCACGACCTCGAGGCCATAGATGGACTGGAACTCGTAGGCCTCGGTGTCGGCCGTGCCGGTCATGCCGCCGAGCTTGGCGTACATGCGGAAGTAGTTCTGGAAGGTGATCGAGGCCAGCGTCTGGTTCTCGCGCTGGATCGGCACGCCTTCCTTGGCCTCGACCGCCTGGTGCAGGCCGTCGGACCAGCGGCGGCCCGGCAGGGTGCGGCCGGTGAATTCGTCGACGATCACCACCTCGCCGTCGCGCACGATGTAGTCCACGTCGCGCTGGTAGATGGCGTGCGCGCGCAGCGCGGCGTTGAGGTGGTGCACCACGGCCAGGTTGTTGCCCGAGTACAGGCCGTCGCCCTCGGCGATGATGCCGGCCTCGCGCAGCAGCTCCTCGGCGTGCTCCATGCCCTGCTCGGACAGGTGGGCCTGCTTGCCCTTCTCGTCCACCCAGAAATCGCCTTCACCCGTCTCCGATTCCTGCTTGATGAGCTTGGGAACGACGCGGTTGACCTTGACGTAGAGCTCGGGCGACTCGTCGGCCGGGCCGGAGATGATCAGCGGGGTGCGGGCCTCGTCGATCAGGATCGAGTCCACCTCGTCGACGATGGCGAAGAACTGGCCGCGCTGGAAGCGGTCTTCCTTGGCCAGCGCCATGTTGTCGCGCAGGTAGTCGAAGCCGTATTCGTTGTTGGTGCCGTAGGTGATGTCGGCGGCGTAGGCGCCCTTCTTGTCCGAATGCGGCATGCCCGGGTAGACCACGCCGACGCTCATGCCCAGGAAGTTGTACAGGCGGCCCATCCAGGCCGAGTCGCGCTTGGCCAGGTAGTCGTTCACCGTGACCACGTGCACGCCCTTGCCGGCGAGCGCGTTGAGGTAGGTGGGCAGGGTGGCGACCAGGGTCTTGCCTTCGCCGGTGCGCATCTCGGCGATGCGGCCCGAGTGCAGCACCATGCCGCCGATCAGCTGCACGTCGTAGTGGCGCAGGCCGAGCACGCGGCGGGAGGCTTCGCGGCAGACGGCGAAGGCTTCCGGCAGCAGGTTGTCGAGACTGGCGCCGGCGGCGATGCGGGCGCGGAATTCATCGGTCTTGGCCCGGAGGGCGTCGTCGTCGAGCTTTTCCAGCCCCGGCTCGAGCGCGTTGATCTTGGCGACGTCCTTCTGGAACTGGCGGAGCAGTCGTTCGTTGCGGCTGCCGAAGATGCGGGTGAGCAAGCTGTTGAGCATTGGAAAAGCCGGTTGGTGGCGGGACGCGCAGGGCGCGAAAGCAAAAAGGCCGCGGCTGCCCGGGGGCGTCGCGGCCGTCTAGTCTAACTTGGGGACGGTGGCCGGGGTATCAAGCCCGGCCTGGGCGCTCAGCCGCGGGCCTTGTCCAGGTACTGCCGCGGGTTGACCTGGCGGCCTTCGAGCTTGACCTCGAAGTGCAGGTGCGAGCCCGTGGAACGACCGGTGGAGCCGACCTTGGCGATCTGCTGGCCGGCGCGGACGATGTCGCCCGAGCGCACCAGGTTGGCGGAATTGTGCGCGTACAGCGTCTTGTAACCATTGCCGTGGTCGATCTCGACGACGTTGCCGTAGCCGCTGCGCACGCCGGAGTAGCTGACCACGCCCTCGGCGGCGGCCGTCACCGGGTCGCCGGTATTGGCGTCGATGTCGATGCCCGCATGGTGGGCACGACCGCGGCCGAAGGGATCGTTGCGGCCGCCGTAGCGGGAGGAGATGTAACCCGGGGCGGGCATGCCGGCCGGGGTGCGCTTGTTCTCGAGCTTCTGGTTGAACAGCATCGACTCGAGCACCGACAGCTGGCGGCCGGAATGGGCGAACTGCGCTTCCAGCGCGTCCAGGCTCGACAGCAGGTCGCCGGCGGGAACATCTTCGGCGGTTTCGGCGCCGCCCTGGCCGGGCAGCTCGTTGAAGTTGAATTCGCCGTCCTTGAGCTTGCCAACCTGGGTCAGGCGGTCGCCGAGGGCGTTGAGGCGGTTGGCCTGGGCCTGCAGCTCGCCGACGCGGGCGGCGATGGCGTTGACTTCGAGCTGGGCTTCGTCGCGGGCGGCGGCGAGTTCACGCGCCTGCTGGTCGAATTCGGCCTGGAGCTTGGCGATCTCGGCGCGGGCCGCGCCATCGGCGCCGCGGGCCAGGAAGCCGGCGGTGAAGGCCAGGCCGAGGACCAGGGCGACGGCACCCAGGGCCGTGGCGGCCACCTTGGGCTGGTCGAACGCCAATTTCTTTGGCGAACGGAGGAAATTTGCTGCGATGATGACATTCATCATGTCTAAGCCACCCAAACCTTTCGTCCGCGGCGCCGCGCCACCGGCCAACCTTCCCCCGCGCGCCTTGGAGGCGCTGTCCGGGACCGGGTTGGCCAGCGTGGTCGAACGCGCCCGTTGGCTGGGCGAACTCGACCCCGTGCTGCGCCAGAGTCTCCCCGCCACCTTGGCCGACCACTGCAGGCTGGCCAACGTGGATGAAAAGAACGTGGTGTTCCTGGTCAGCGCACCGGTCTGGAAGGCCAAGCTGCGGCTGCATGCCGACGCCCTGCTGGGCGCGGCGGCCGCGGCCGGGCTCAAGGCCAGGACGCTGGTGGTGAAAGTGGTGCCGCCCGAACCTGCCATCCCCGCAGGAACCGGCTCTTCGAAACCACTTTCCGAGGAAGTCCGCGATTCACTGCGGGCTACCGCCCAGTCGGTTTCGGACCCGGGGCTGAAGGCCCAGCTTCTGCGGCTGGCTGCCTCGACCCGGCCAAAGGCCGACGGGGCATGATGCCCCGTGGAACGTAGCGTGTCGTTAACCCGGCGTTAAATCCGCGTTAAGACGCGGACGAAGCGGTGCTCAGACCGCTTGGGCCGGGTGCGCGTAGGAGATCGGCGCCAGGGCCGGGTCCTCGAAGGTCACCTCTTCCCAGGCCGAAGTGTCGGCCAGGAGGGCGCGCAGCAGCTGGTTGTTGAGCGCGTGGCCGGACTTGTAGCCGTAGAAGGCGCCGATCAGGCTGTGGCCCAGCAGGTACAGGTCGCCGATGGCGTCGAGGATCTTGTGCTTGACGAACTCGTCCTCGTAACGCAGGCCGTCGTCGTTGAGCACCCGGTAGTCGTCGAGCACGATGGCGTTGTCCATCGAGCCACCCAGCGCCAGGTTGCGCTCGCGCAGGAACTCGATGTCCTTCATGAAGCCGAAGGTGCGGGCCCGGCTGACTTCCTTCACGAACGAGGTCGTGGAGAAGTCGATCTCGGTGCTCGAGGTCGCCTTGTTGAAGATCGGGTGCTGGAAGTCGATGGTGAAACCGACCTTGAAGCCCTCGAACGGCTCGAAGCGGGCCCACTTGTCCCCGTCCTCGACCTTGATTGGCTTCTTGATGCGGATGAAGCGCTTGGCCTTGTTCTGCTCCTCGATGCCCGCCGACTGCAGCAGGAACACGAAGGGGCCGGCCGAGCCATCCATGATGGGCACTTCGGCCGTGGACAGGTCGACATAGGCGTTGTCGATGCCCAGGCCGGCCATGGCCGAGAGCAGGTGCTCGATCGTCATGACCCGGACGTTGCCCTCGACCAGCGCGGTGCAAAGGCTGGTGTCGCCCACGCGCTCGGCCTTGGCGTGGATTTCGACCGGCTGGTCGAAGTCGACGCGGCGGAACACGATGCCGGTGTCGGGCGCAGCCGGGCGCAGGGTCATGTAGACCTTTTCGCCGCTATGCAGGCCGACGCCGGTGGCGCGGATGACGTTTTTGAGGGTTCGCTGTCTGATCATTTTTGTGGCGGTCTCCGGGGCGGGAGCGCGCAAAACCGTCGAGGACGATAACACACCGGCCAACAAACGAAAACCTAACATTCAAACGCTTGTCTCGATTCTGCAACGATATTGGCATTTCCGGCCAGTCGTTGCACATCGGGATCCTACCCTCCGGCCCGGAAAAGGGCCCGCCGGCGGACCGGCGGGCCAAGGTTTCCTGACCCCTGGGGACACTGCCCGCGGGCCCGGGGCCCGCGGTTGTTGCCCGGCCACCCGTCCCGGGCGGCCGGTGGTGGCGGCCTGGCGCCTGGTCGGGCGCCGGCGGCCGCCGGGTACGGCTCAGTCGGCCTGGCGGCGCAGGAAAGCCGGGATGTCCAGGTAGCTGTGGTCGTTGCCCAGGCCCGACAGGGCGGTCTCGCTGCCCGAGACCGGCTCCGAACCCCGGCCCGCGCGCAGGCCCAGGTGGCCGCCGGCGGTTGGCGCGGCGTTCACGTTGGCCATGGCGCTGTCGTCGTACATGCCGGTGGTGGCATTGCGGACCAGCTTCACCGGCGCCCGGTAGGCTTCCTTCTCCGGGGTCCGGACCGGCTGGCGCACCACGCCGCGGTTCAGGCCGGTGGCCACCACGGTCACGCGCACCTCGTCCTGCATCTCCGGGTCCAGCGAGGTGCCGATGACGACGGTGGCGTCCTCGGAGGCGAAGTCCTCGATGGTGCGGCCGATCTCGTCGAACTCGGCCATGGTGAAGTCCGGGCCGGCGGTGATGTTGACCAGCACGCCGTTGGCGCCCGACAGGTTCACCTCGTCCAGCAGCGGGTTGGAGATGGCGGCCTCGGCGGCGGCCTGGGCGCGGTCGTCGCCACGGGCGATGCCGGTACCCATCATGGCCAGGCCCATCTCGGACATGACCGTGCGCACGTCGGCGAAGTCCACGTTGATCAGGCCCGGGCTAACGATCAGGTCGGCGATGCCCTTCACGGCGCCCAGCAGCACGTCGTTGGCGGCGCGGAAGGCCTGCACCATGGTGGCCTGGCGGCCGAGCACGGTGATCAGCTTCTCGTTCGGGATGGTGATCAGCGAGTCGCAGTGGTGGCTCAGCTCCTCGATGCCCTTGAGCGCCACCTGCATGCGGCGGCGGCCCTCGAACGGGAACGGCTTGGTGATGACCGCGACGGTCAGGATGCCCATCTCCTTGGCGAGCTGGGCCACGACCGGGGCGGCGCCCGTGCCGGTGCCGCCGCCCATGCCGGCGGTGATGAACACCATGTCGGCGCCCTCCAGGGCCTCGACGATGCGCTCGCGGTCCTCGAGCGCGGCCTGGCGGCCGACCTCGGGGTTGGCGCCGGCGCCCAGGCCCTTGGTGACGTTGCTGCCCAGCTGCAGCTGCAGCTTGGCGCCGCACTGCTTGATGGCCTGCGCGTCGGTGTTGGCGGTGATGAACTCCACGCCCTCAACGCCCGCGTTCACCATGTGCGCCACGGCGTTGCCGCCGCCGCCGCCCACGCCCACCACCTTGATCACCGCATTGGGTGCCAGCTTCTCGATCAGTTCGAAATGTGCCATGTCCTCGTCCTCCGTGATTCGAATCCAGGGATTGCTATTGGTTGTTTTTCTTAGGGTGTCGCGGTTGTTGCAGTGACGCGGTTCAGAACTCACCTCGGTACCAGTTCTTGAACTTCGTCCAAATCGTCCCGGCCTTGCCCGCCGACAGGGCCGGGCGGCGCGGGTTTTCAATCTGGCTGCCCCAGAGCAGCAGGCCGACGCCGGTGGCATGCACCGGGTTGCCGACTACTTCGCCCAGGCCGGAGACGTGCTGGGGAATGCCCACCCGCACCGGCATGTGCAGCATTTCCTCGGCCAGCTCGACCACGCCTTCCATGCGCGAAGCGCCGCCGGTGAGCACCAGGCCGGCGCGCACCAGCTCCTCGAAGCCGGAGCGGCGCAGTTCGGCCTGCACCATTTCGAAGATTTCCTCGTAGCGGTTCTGCACCGCCTCGGCCAGCGCCTGGCGGGCCAGGCGGCGCGGCGGGCGGTCGCCCACGCTGGGCACCTGGATCGATTCCTCGGCGGTGGCCAGCTGGGCCAGGGCGCAGGCGTAGCGCACCTTGATCTGCTCGGCTTCCGGCGTGGGCGTACGCAGCAGGTGGGCGATGTCGTTGGTGACCTGGTCGCCGGCGATCGGCAGCGAGGCGGAATGGCGGATGGCGCCCTGGACGAACACCGCGATGTCGGTGGTGCCGGCGCCGATGTCCACCAGCACCACGCCCAGTTCCTTCTCGTCGCTGGTGAGCACGGCGGTGCTGGAGGCCAGCGAGCTCAGGATCAGGTCGTCCACCTGCAGGCCGCAGCGCTGCACGCACTTCATGACGTTGCTGGCGGCCGACTGCGCGCCGGTGACCAGGTGCGCCCGCACCTCGAGCCGTACCCCCGACATGCCCACCGGGTTGCGGATGCCTTCCTGCGAATTGTCGACGATGTACTCCTGCGGGATGGCGTGCAGGATCTTCTGGTCAGCCGGTACGGCCACGGCCTTGGCGGCCTCGAGCACGCGATCTAGGTCGGCGTAGGTCACCTCGCCGCCCGCCACCGGCACGATGCCGGGCGAATTGCGGCACTGGGTGTGGCTGCCGGAGATCGAGGCGTAGACCGAGCGGATCTCGCAGCCGGCCATCAGCTCGGCTTCTTCCACCGCGCGCTGGATCGACTGCACGGTCGATTCGATGTCCACCACCACGCCGCGCTTCATGCCGCGCGATTCGTGCGAACCGATGCCGATCACCTCGATCTCGTGGCCGGGCGAGTATTCGCCCACCAGCGCGGTGACCTTCGAGGTGCCGATGTCGAGGCCGACGATCAGCGACTTGTCGCCCTTGCGATTCATGTGTTTCCTTCCTGCGGGGGGGGCGCGGGAACGTCCTTCCAGACGATCGCGAAGCCATTGGTGTAGCGGAGGTCGGCGCGGACCACGCGCCGGGCCTGGTCGGCGCGAAGCTGCGGCAGCATCCGCGCGAAGCGGGCCAGGCGGGACTGCGGGTCGCCGCGCCCGGCCTCGATCTCGGTGCCGTCGTCGAGCAGCAGGGTCCAGCTGCCGCGGGCGCTCAGGCGCACCACGTCGACCTTCAGGCCCAGCGGCAGGAACAGCGGCCGCGCCAGGCTGTGCAGCGACATCAGTTCGGACGCGCGGTCCTCCGGGCCTTCGAAGCGCGGCAGGCCGGCGCCGGCGCCTTCCGGCGCGGCGAACAGCTCGCCGTCTTCGGAAAGCATGCGGTCCTCGCCCCAGCGCGCCACCGGCGTGTGTTCGCTCAGGCTCACTTCCAGCCGGTCGGGCCAGCGCTTGCGCACCTCGACCTTCTCGACCCAGGGCAGCGCGGCCACGGCGGCGCGCACCTGGTCCAGGTCCACGGCGAAGAAGCCGTCGCGCACCATCGGCAGCACGGCCTCGCGCACGGCGGCCTCGTCCACCTGGCGGAATTCGCCGGTGACGGCGAGGCGGCGCATCGGCCAGCGGTCGCCGGCGATCCAGCCGTTGAGCACCGCCACCACGGGCAGGGCCACCAGGCCGATCGCCAGGATCCACGCGGCGATGCGCAGCAGGGCGTTCATGCGCCGGCGGCCTCCTTCGGCAGGCTGGTCTCGAGCACGCGCCAGCACAGTTCCTCGAAGCCGATGCCAAGCTGGCCCGCGGCCTTGGGCACCAGCGAGTGGCTGGTCATGCCCGGCGCGGTGTTCACCTCGAGCAGGTAGTTGTTGCCGGCGGCGTCGCGCATAACGTCCACCCGGCCCCAGCCGCTGCAGCCGGCGGCACGGAAGGCGGCCAGCGCCAGCGCGCGGATGCCGGCCTCGGCCTCGCTTTCCAGGCCCGGGCACAGGTACTGGGTGTCTTCGGCCTGGTACTTGGCGTGGTAGTCGTAGTACTCGCCGGCGGGCACGATGCGGATGCTCGGCAGCGCGAGGTCGCCCAGGATGCCGACGGTGTATTCGCCGCCCACCACCAGCTGCTCCATCAGCAGCTCGCCCGGGTAGGCCGCGGCCAGCGCCACGGCGGCCTCCAGGTCGGCCTCGTTGAACACGCGCGAGACACCCACGCTCGAGCCCTCGCAGGAAGGCTTCACGATCACCGGCAGGCCCAGCGAACGGGCGGCGGCGTGCACGTCGTCGCCCTTGGCCAGGCGCACGTAGCGCGGCGTCGGCAGGCCCAGCGACAGCCACACCTGCTTGGTGCGGATCTTGTCCATGCCCAGCGCCGAACCCAGCACGCCCGAACCGGTGACGGGCACGCCCAGCGCCTCGCACAGGCCCTGCAGCACGCCGTCTTCGCCGCCGCCCTTGTTGCCGTGCAGGATGTTGAAGACGCGGTCGAAGCGCTTGGCCACCAGCGCCTGCACCAGCGCCGGGATGCCGTCCACGGCGTGCGCATCGACGCCGCGCGCCTGCAGCGCGGCCAGCACGTTGCGACCGGAATCGAGCGACACCTCGCGCTCGGCGCTGGTGCCGCCCATCAGCACGGCCACGCGGCCGAAGGCGCGGGCGTCGGTGCAGCGCAGGGCGGGAACGGTCGGCGTCATGCCTGGGTCACTCCTTTGATTCCGAGGGCCGCGAGTTCCGCGGCGACGTGGCCGATGTCGCCCGCGCCCATCACCAGCAGCAGGTCGCCGTCGGCCAGCACGTCGGCCAGCACGCGCGGCAGGTCGCGGGCATTGCCGGCCAGCACCGGGTCGATGCGGCCGCGGGCGCGGATGGCGCGGGCCAGCGACTTGGCATCGGCACCGGCGATCGGCGCCTCGCCGGCGGGGTATACGTCGGTGAGCAGCACGGCGTCGGCGCTGGAAAGCACGGCGGCGAAGTCGTCGAACAGGTCGCGGGTGCGGCTGTAGCGGTGCGGCTGGAAGGCCACCACCAGGCGACGCTCCGGCCAGCCGCCGCGGGCCGCGGCGAACACCGCCTCGAGCTCGCGCGGGTGGTGGCCGTAGTCGTCCACCAGCAACGCCTTGCCGCGGCCGAAGTCGAGCTCCCCCTTGAGGTTGAAGCGGCGGCCGATGCCCTGGAACTTCTCCAGCGCGCTGGCGATCGCCGCCGGCGTCACGCCCAACTGCCAGCCGATGGCGGCGGCGGCGAGCGCGTTGAGCACGTTGTGCGCGCCCGGCAGGTTCAGCGTCACCGCCTGCGGCTGCGATTCCGGCAGGTGCAGGGTGAAACGCATGCACGGGCCGTCCTGGCGCACGTCGGTGGCGCGCACGTCGGCCGGCTCGCGGATGCCGTAGGTGACCAGGTGGCGCGGCGTATGCGCGGCCAGGGCGGCCACTTCCGGGTCGTCCGCGCACAGCACGGCCAGGCCGTAGAACGGCAGGCGGTGCAGGAATTCGTTGAAGGCGGCCTGCACGCGGGCGAAGTCGCCGCCGTAGTTCTCGAGGTGGTCGGCGTCGATGTTGGTGACCACGGCCACCAGCGGGTTCAGGCGCAGGAAGCTGCCGTCGCTCTCGTCGGCCTCGGCCACCAGCCACTGGCCGCCGCCCAGGCGCGCGTTGGCGCCGGCCGACAGCAGCTGGCCGCCAATGACGAAGGTCGGGTCCAGCCCGCCTTCGCTGAGCACGCTGGCCACCAGCGAGGTCGTGGTGGTCTTGCCGTGGGTGCCGGCGATGGCGATGCCGCGCTTGAAGCGCATCAGCTCGGCCAGCATCTCGGCCCGCGGCACCACCGGGATGCGGCGCGCGTGCGCGGCCACCAGCTCGGGGTTCTCGGCCTTGATGGCGCTGGAGACCACGACCACGTCGGCGCCTTCCACGTGCGCGGCGGCATGGCCGCGGTGGATGGTGGCGCCCAGCGCCGCGAGGCGGCGGGTGGCGGCGGAATCATTCGCGTCGGAGCCGGACACCTGGTAACCCAGGGTCACCAACACTTCGGCGATGCCGCTCATGCCGACGCCGCCGATGCCGATGAAGTGCACGCGCGGGAAGGCGCGGGCCAGGTCGCCGGTGTTCTGCAGGCGGCGGATCATGCGCGGGCCTCCTCGAGCACGATGCGGGCGACGCGCTCCGCGGCGTCGGCGTGGGCGATGCCGCGGGCGGCGCTGGCCATGGCCAGGCGCGCGGCGGCGTCGGGAAGCAGTCGGGTGGCGGCGGCGGCCATGCGCTCGGCGAAGCCCTCGCCTTCCGGCACCAGCACGGCGGCGCCGGCTTCGACCAGGTACTCGGCGTTGCGGGTTTGGTGGTCGTCCACCGCGGCCGGGAACGGCACCAGCACCGAACCGACGCCGGCGGCGCACAGTTCCGCCAGGGTCAGCGCGCCGGCGCGGCAGACCACCAGGTCGGCCCAGGCGTAGGCGGCGGCCATGTCGGCAATGAAGGGCTCGACGCTGGCGGCGACGCCGGCTTCGGCATAGACCCTTCGGGTGACCTCGGCGTGGCGCTCACCGCACTGGTGGCGCACTTCCGGGCGCTCGTTCGCGGGCACGCCCGCCAGCACCTGCGGCAACATCTTGTTGAGCGCATGCGCGCCCTGGCTGCCGCCCAGCACCAGCAGGCGCGCCGGGCCGGCGCGGCCAGCGAGGCGCACGGCCGGCGGCGGCACGGCGGCGATTTCGGGACGCACCGGGTTTCCCACCACCTCCGCGCGGCCCGCCGGGAACGCGCCGGGGAAGCCGCACAGCACGCGGCGCGCGAGGCGCGACAGCACGCGGTTGGTCAGACCCGGGGCGCGGTTCTGTTCGTGCACCAGCAGCGGGCGGCGCAGCAGCCAGGCGCACAGGCCGCCCGGGCCCGCAGCGTAACCGCCGAAGCTCAGCACCGCGCGCGGACGCAGCCGGCGCACGATGGCCAGCGCCTGGCCGATCGAGCGCAGCAGCAGGAAGGGCGCCTTGAGCAAGGTGATCGCGCCCTTGCCGCGCAGGCCGGAGACGGAAATGGTTTCGATGGCGATGCCGGCGGGCGGCACCAGCCGGGTTTCCATGCCGCCGGCCGAACCCAGCCACACCACCGGCACGGCGCGTTCGCGCAGCGCCGCGGCCACGGCCAGGCCGGGGAAGATGTGGCCGCCGGTGCCGCCGGCCAGGATGAGCACGGGTGCGTTCGCGGCCGTCATGCCACCGCTCCGATCTTGGGTTCGATGCGCTGGCGCGAGCCACGCGGGCCCGCGGCCACCGGCGCCACCGCGGCCGGCGACTGCGGCGGCAGCGGTTCGTCGCGGCCTTCCACGTCGGGCATCGCCGCGCCGGTGCCGCGCAGGCGCGCCACCTGGCGCTCGGCGCGGTCGAGCTCGTAGCTCACGCGCAGCAGCAGGCCGATGGCCACGCAGGTGCCCAGCACGCTCGATCCGCCGGAAGACACCAGCGGCAGCGTCAGGCCCTTGGTCGGCAGCAGGCCCAGGTTCACGCCGATCGAGACGAAGGCCTGCAGGCTGATCCACAGGCCCACCCCGAAGGCGCAGAAGCCGGCGAAGTAGCGACGCATCTCGACCGCGCGCAGGCCCAGGCGGAAGGTGCGCCAGGAAAACAGCGCGAACACCGCGATGATGCCCACCGAACCCACGAAGCCCAGCTCCTCGGCCGTGACCGAGAAGATGAAGTCGGTGTGCGCCTCGGGCAGGTAGAACAGCTTCTGCACGCTGCCGCCCAGGCCCACGCCGAACCACTCGCCGCGGCCGATGGCGATCAGCGCCTGGGTCAGCTGGAAGCCGTCGTCGAAAGGATCGGCCCAGGGGTTGAGGAAGGACTTCAGGCGCGCCACCCGATAGGGCGCGGCCACCGCGATGGCGGCAAGCGCCGGCAGCGCCAGCGCGGCAATCGCCAGCAGGTGCTGGATGCGCGCGCCGCCCAGCCAGACCATGCCGCCGGTGATGGCCAGGATCAGCGCGGCCGAGCCGAAGTCGGGCTGCACCAGCAGGAAGGCCACGATCAGGCCGGCGATGCCCAGCGGCTTGAGCAGGGTGGACCACTTCTGGCCGATCTCGTCGCGGTAGCGCACGACGTAGCTGGCCATCCAGATGATCAGCAGCACCTTCACCGCCTCGACCGCCTGGAACTTCGACACGCCGAGGTTGATCCAGCGCTGGGCGCCGTTGACGCTGTGGCCGATGCCCGGCAGGAACACCGCCAGCAGCAGCAGGAAGCAGCCCAGCAGCAGCACGTGGTTGTATTTCTCGATCAGCTTGAGCTCGGTGCGCATCACCGCGAACGCCAGGCCCATGCCGAGCAGCAGGAACAGCACGTGGCGGGTGACGAAGTAGAACGGTCCGACCTCCAGACCCTCGGCGATCGCGATCGAGCTCGAGGCCACCATCACCACGCCGAAGGCCGCCAGCAGCAGCGACAGGCCCAGCAGCACCGGGTCGTAGCGGCCGCCGATGGCGTCGAGCTTGGTGGCCTGGTTGGCGCGGTCGTCGGAGAAGGCCATGTCAGCGCACCTTCAGGGTCGCGAGACCGACGAGCACGAGCATCACCGAGATGATCCAGAACCGCACGATCACGCGCGGCTCCGGCCAGCCCTTGAGCTCGAAGTGGTGGTGGATGGGCGCCATGCGGAACACGCGCTTGCCGGTGAGCTTGAAGCTGGCGACCTGGATCATCACCGACAGGGTTTCGATGACGAAGATGCCGCCCATCAGCACCAGGATGGCTTCCTGGCGAACGATCACCGCGATGGTGCCCAGTACGGCGCCCAGCGCCAGCGCGCCGATGTCGCCCATGAACACCATGGCCGGGTAGGTGTTGAACCACAGGAAGCCCAGGCCGGCGCCGGCGATGGCCGCGCAGAAGATGGTGATCTCGCCCGCGCCCGGGATGGCCGGGATCTGCAGGTACTGCGAGAAAACGGCGTTGCCCGAGGCGTAGGCGAAGATGCCCAGCGCCGCCGCCACCAGCACCGTCGGCATGATCGCCAGGCCGTCCAGGCCGTCGGTCAGGTTCACCGCGTTCGAGAAGCCGACGATCCAGAAGTAGGCGATCACCACGAACATCGCACCCAGCGGGATGGCGAAGTCCTTGAGCAGCGGCAGGAACAGCGTGGTGTTGTTGGCGTTGTCGGCGGTGAAATACAGCACCAGCGCCGCCGCCAGGCCGAACAGCGACTGCAGCGCGTACTTGTGCCGCGACTTCAGGCCGTTCGGGTCGCGGCGCACGATCTTGATCCAGTCGTCGAGCCAGCCGATGGCGCCGAAGGCCACCATCACCGCCAGCAGCACCCAGACGTAGCGGTTGCGCAGGTCGGCCCAGAGCAGGGTCGAGAGCGTGATGGTGAGCAGGATCAGCGCGCCGCCCATGGTCGGGGTACCGGCCTTGGAGAAGTGCGACTGCGGGCCGTCGGTGCGGATCGGCTGGCCGCCCTTGAGCTTCGCCAGCCGCGCGATGACGCGCGGGCCCAGCCACAGCGACAGCAGCAGCGCGGTCAGCGCACCCAGGATGGCCCGGAAGGTGATGTAGCCGAACAGCGGCGGCATCCATCCCATCTCGTTGAGCCAGCGGGCCAGTTCAAGCAGCATCGGTGGCGCCTCCTTGCCGGTCGGCGGCCAGCAACGCGGCCACCACCTTGTCCATCGCGCTCGAGCGCGAACCCTTCACCAGGCAGCGCAGCCCGGCCGGGGCGGCGCGTAGCGCCGGCCCCAGCGTGGCCAGCAGGCCGGCCTGGTCCTTGAAATGCATGGCGCCGTCGCCGAAGGCGCGGCTGGCGGCGGCGCTGAGTTCGCCCACCGCCCACAGGCGCTTGAGCCCGGCGCGGCGCGCGCGCTCGCCGACTTCGGCGTGCAGCAGGCTGGCTCCCTCGCCCAGCTCCATCATGTCGCCCAGCACCAGCCAGGCTTCGCCACCCGCCTCGGCCAGCGTGGCGATGGCCGCGGCCACCGAACCCGGGTTGGCGTTGTAACTGTCGTCCACCAGCACCACGCCGTTCGACAGGCGGTGCGGCACCTGCCGGCCCGGCACCGCGGGCGCCGACTGCAGGCCGTCGACCACGTGCTGCAGCGTCGCGCCGGCGCCCAGCGCCAGGCCGGCGGCGGCCAGCGCGTTCATCACGCTGTGGCGGCCCGGCAGCGGCAGCACCACGTCGGCGTCGCCGGCCGGGGTGTGCAGGCGGAAGGACGCGGATTCGGGCGAAAGCCGGATGGCGCTGGCACGCAGCTCGGCGTCGTTCTCCAGGCCGAAGCGCAGCACGCGGCGGCTGCCGATTCGCTGCAGGAACCACGGGGCGAAGGCGTCGTCGGCGTTCACGACCGCCACGCCATCGTCAGGCAGCGCCTCGTAGATGGCGCCCTTGGTCTCGGCGATGCCCAGCAGGCTGCCCATGCGCTCCATGTGCGCCGGCATGATGTTGTTCACCAGCGCCACCTGCGGCGGCGCGATGGAGGCCAGGTAGGCGATGTCGCCCGGCTGGCCGGCTCCCATTTCGTAGATGGCGAAACGCGCGTCTTCCGGCGCGTCCAGCACCGCCAGCGGCAGGCCGATCTCGTTGTTGCGGTTGCCGGGGTTGGCATAGGCCAGGCCGGCGTGCGAAAGGATGGACAGCACCAGCGTCTTGACCGAGGTCTTGCCGTTGCTGCCGGTGAGCGCCACCACCACGGCCGGGCGGCCCTGCTGCACGCCAGCGGCGAGTTCGCCCAGCGCGTCCTGGGTGTCGGCGCACAGCACCTGCGGCAGCGGGCAGTCCACTTCGCGGTGCACCAGCAGCGCCGCGGCGCCGTTGGCCAGCGCCTGCCCGGCGTGGGCATGGCCGTCGTGGCGCTCGCCGCGCAGGGCGACGAACAGGCTACCGGGGCCCAGGGTGCGGGTGTCGGTGCTGACCGAGCGGATTTCCACGTCGGCACCCAGGTGCCGGCCTTCGACCCAGCGCGCCACCTGTGACAGCATCAGCGGCCTCACGGCGCACGCTCCAGCAGGGCGCGCGCCACCTGCAGGTCGTCGAACGGAAGCTTCACGCCGGCCACTTCCTGGCAGGGCTCGTGGCCCTTGCCGGCCACCAGCACCACGTCGCCCGCTCCGGCGCCGGCCAGCGCTTCGGCGATGGCCTTGGCGCGGTCGCGCTGCACGGTGACGGCCTCGCGGCGGCTGAAGCCGGCCAGGATGCCGGCGACGATGGCGTCGCCATCCTCGCCGCGCGGATTGTCGTCGGTGACCACCACGCGGTCGGCGCCGGCCTGGGCGATGGCCGCCATCAGCGGGCGCTTGCCGGCGTCGCGCTCGCCACCGCAGCCGAACACGCAGGTCAGGCGGCCCGGGGTGTGTTCGCGCAGCCCGGCCAGGGCCTGCTGCAGCGCGTCCGGGGTGTGGGCGTAGTCCACCACCACCAGCGGCCGGCCGCTTTCGCCGCCGACGCGGCTCATGCGGCCACCCACCGGCGACAGCCGCGGCAGCATCGCCGCCACGTCGGCCAGCGGCCAGCCCAGCGCGCGCAGCGTGCCGGCCACGGCCAGCAGGTTGTCCACGTTGAAGCGGCCCAGCAGCGGCGAGGCCACCGAGTGCCGCGCTCCCTCCTCGGCCAGCGTGAAACGCAGGCCTTCCGGCGCCAGCACCACGTCTTCGGCGCGCAGGCTGGCACCGGCGGCACCGCGCGCGCTCACGCCGATGCGGCGCACGCCGCGCGCGGGCGCCAGGCCAAGGCCGGCGCCGAACGGATCGTCCAGGTTGACAACCATGGCCTGCAGCGTCGGCCAGTCGAACAGCCGGGCCTTGGCGGCGCCGTAGGCTTCCATGGTGCCGTGGAAGTCGAGGTGGTCGCGGGTGAGGTTGGTGAACACCGCGACCTGGAAGGCCACGGCGTCCACCCGGCCCTGCTCGAGCGCGTGCGACGAAACTTCCATCGCCACGTGGGTGGCGCCCTGGTCGCGCATCTCCGCCAGTAAGCGGTGCACGGCGATCACGTCGGGCGTGGTGCGTTCGCCCGGCACCACGCGGCCGTGCAGGCCGGCGCCGAGCGTGCCGATGCTGCCGGCGGTGGCGCCGGCCAGGCTCAGCGCCTGCGCCAGCAGCTGCACGGTGGAGGTCTTGCCGTTGGTGCCGGTGACGCCGACCACGTGCAGCGCGCGCGAGGGCGCATCGTAGAACCGATCCGCCAGTTCGCCCTGGTGGCCGCGCAGGCCCGCCACTTCGACGGCGTTGGCGGGCAGCGCCTGGCCGTCGGGCGCCGGGGCTTCGAACAGGATGACGCTGGCGCCGGCGGCTTCGGCCTGCGCGGCGTGGCGCAGGCCGTGCGTACTGGCGCCCGCCAGCGCGACAAAGGCGTCGCCGGCGCGCAGCGCGCGGCTGTCGGCGGACAGGCCGGTGACCACCGGGTCGAAACCCGGCGGCGGCGTGGCGATGCCGCGCAGCAGCGCGTGCAGGGGCATGGCGCGGGTCACGGCGCACCCCCGGCGGGGACTGCGGCGGGCGGGGCCGGCGCCACCGCCACCGGCGTCGCCGGCTTGGCCTTGGCCTGCGCGGCGAACCACTGCTCGATGTTGTCCGGCGGCACGTCCATCAGGCGCAGCGCGCCGTCCATGACCCGGTGGAACACCGGCGCCGACACTGCGCCGCCGCCGTATTCCAGGCCCTGTGGCTCGTGGATGACCACGGCCATGGCGAAACGCGGCTGGCTGGCCGGCACCAGGCCCACGAATACCGCGGCGTAGCGCTTGGCGGCATAACCGCCTCCCGCGGCCTTTCGCGAGGTGCCGGTCTTGCCGGCCACGCGGTAACCCAGCACGGCCGCGCGGCGCGCGGTGCCCTCCGGGCCCACCACCGTCTCGAGCATGCCCATCAGCTGCCTGGAGATGGTCGGGTCGATGATCTGAGTACCCTCGCCCGCGCCGCCCTTCACGAAGGTGGGCTCCATCACCCGACCGACGTTGCCGATCGCCGCGTAGGCGCGCGCCAGTTGCAACGGCGTCACCGACAGGCCGTAACCATAGGAGATAGTGGCCTTCTCGGCCGGCCCCCAGCGGTTCGGCGCCGGCAGCACGCCGGTCAGCTCGCCCGGGAAGCCGCTGCCGCTGCGCTGGCCAAGGCCGAAGCGGGTGTACATGTCGTACTGGTGCTCGGCGGTGAGCTCGTTGGACACCTTGATGGCGCCCACGTTCGAGCTCTTGGTCAGGATGCCGGTGAGGGTGAGCGTGCCGTAGTTGCGGAAATCGCGGATCAGGTAGCCGCCCGGCAGCCCGATGTAGCCAGGCGACGTTTCGATCAGCGACTCGGGGGTGAACTTGCCGGCTTCCAGCGCCGCGGCGATGGTGAACGCCTTCATCACCGAACCCGGTTCGACCACGTCGGTGACCGCGCGGTTGCGGCGCGACTCGGCGTCAGCGCCCACGCGCGAGTTCGGGTTGTAGGACGGCAGGTTCACCATGGCCAGCACTTCGCCGGTCGGCACGTCCAGCACCACCACCGAGCCGCTGGTGGCGCCGGTTTCCACCAGCGCCGCCTTGAGCTCGCGGTAGGCCAGGTACTGGATCCGGCGGTCGATCGACAGCGCCAGGTCCTTGCCCGGCTCGGCGGCCTCGACCAGGTCCACGTTCTCGACGATGCGGCCGCGGCGGTCGCGGATGACGCGCTGGCTGCCCTCCTTGCCGGTCAGCCAGTCGTTGAAGGCCAGCTCCAGGCCTTCCTGGCCGATGTCGTCGATGTTGGTGAAGCCCAACACGTGCGCCATCACCTCGCCGTGCGGGTAGAAGCGGCGGAACTCGCGCTGCGCGTACACGCCGGGGATTCCCAGCTCGGTGATGCCGGCGGCGATATCCGGGTTGAGGTGGCGCTTGAGGTAGACGAATTCCTTGTCGGCGCGCTCGGACACGCGGCGGGTGAGCAGGTCGAGCGGGATGTTGAGCGCGGAGGCCAGGGCCGGCAGGCGGTCCGGGTGCTGCAGCAGCTCCTTCGGGTTCGCCCAGATCGACTCCACCGGCGACGACACCGCCAGCGGCTCGCCGTTGCGGTCGGTGATCATGCCGCGCGAAGTGGCGATGGGGATCTCGCGCAGGAAACGCGCGTCGCCCTGCTGCTGGTAGAACTCCTCGCTGATCACCTGCAGGTGCGCGGCGCGCGCCACCAGCACGATGAAGCAGGCGCCGAGGATGCCGCCGACCACCAGCAGGCGGTTGCGCGGGCTGTAGCTGCTGCGCGCGCTCATGGCTGCAGCACCACGATGTCGGCGTCGGTCGGGAACTTCATGCCGATGCGCGCGCCGGCCACCTGCTCGATGCGGTTGGCTTCCGACCAGGTGGCCTGCTCGAGCTGCAGCCGGCCGAACTCGATGTTGAGCTCGTCTCGCTCGTTTTCCAGCGTGCTCAGCGCGATGTAGGCCTGGCGATGCTGGTGCCGCGACCAGACCACGCCGATGGCGCTGGCGATGACGGCAACCGACAGCACCAGCAGCAGGAAGTGGCGCAGGCTCATGCCTTGCCTCCCGGCGCCAGTTTCTCGGCCACGCGCAGCACGGCGCTGCGGGCCCGCGGGTTGCTGGCGGTTTCTTCCGGCGTGGCGCGCATGGCGCCGCCGAGGTCGAGCAGGTCGGGCGTGAACGCCACTTCCACCGGCATGCGGCGGTTGCCCGGGGGCGCCTTTGCGTGGCGGTGGATGAACTGCTTGACGATGCGGTCTTCCAGCGAATGGAAGCTGATCACCGCGAGCCGGCCGCCGGGCTTGAGCCGCGCCAGCGCGGCGTCGAGCCCGCGCTCGAGGTCCTCGAGCTCGCGATTGATGTAGATGCGGATGGCCTGGAAGCTGCGGGTGGCCGGGTGGATCTTGCTGTCGCCACGGCCGACCACCGAGGCGATCAGCTCGGCCAGCTGGGCGGTGCGCAGCAGCGGCGTTTCGTCGCGGCGCGCAACAATCGTGCGGGCGATCTTGCGGCTGAGCTTTTCCTCGCCGTAGGTCCACAGCACCTCGGCGATCTCGCGCTCGTCGGCGCGGGCCAGCCAGTTCGCGGCGCTTTCGCCCGAGTCCGGGTCCATGCGCATATCCAGCGGGCCGTCCTTGCCGAAGCTGAAGCCGCGCTCGGCGACGTCGAGCTGGGGCGAGGACACGCCGAGGTCGAACAGCACGCCATCGAGGCCCGGGGCGGTTTCTTCCCAGTTGGCGAGGTCGGCGAAGGAGCCACGGTAGACGGCGACGCGCGCGTCCGCGCCGAAAAGCGCGTGGGCGGTGGCGATCGCTTCCGGGTCCTTGTCCATCACCAACAGCCGTCCATCCGGCCCCAGCCGGTCGAGCACCCCGCGCGCATGCCCGCCGCGTCCGAAGGTGCCATCGAGGTACCTGCCATTCCCCTGCACGCGCAGGCCTTCCAGCACCTGGGCGTACATCACCGGGAGATGGCTGGGCTGCGACTGTTCCCGCATCCCGGCCACGCCCGTCACAGCCTGAGGTCGAGCATGTCCTCGCTGATCTCGTCTTCCCCGATGGTCTGACGGATCTGCGCGAGGTGCGCCTGCTCGCTCCACAATTCGAACTTGCCGCCCATGCCGAGCAGCACGGCTTTCTTCTCGAGGCCCGCGGCGTGGCGGTGGCTGGCCGGCAGCGTCACGCGGCCGTTGCCGTCGGGCTCGACGATCGTGGCGGAACCCACCAGCTTCAGCTGCAGGTTGCGCACGACCTTCTTGACGTTGGGCATGGCCATCACCTGGTCGCGCACGGTTTCCCACGCCGCTTCCGGGTACAGCCACAGGCAGCCGGTTTCATAGGGGTTGTAGGTCACGACCAGGCGGTTGCCGGCGCGCGCCACGACGTCGCGGACGGCGGTTGGGATCGCCAGCCGGCCCTTGTCGTCGATCGTGATCGCGGTTTCGCCCTGGAACATCGCTACGGATCAGTCCTTGTCCACCCAAACCCACAAAAAACCCAAATTTCCCTCTGATGTCCACGTTAGTCCTGCCCCCATGGGGTGTCAAGGACAAAATCAGGGGAAATTCGCTAGGTGGATCAATACCTTGCGCGATACTTGAGAGTCTTGTTTAAGAACCATTCGGCAAGGCTTGTTTCACATGGATTTGATCCGGAAGCGTGAAACACATCGCAAAGCCCGGGGGCACCGGCGGGCAAACGCGCGGCACGACGCGGCCGGGCCCCGGGGCGGGGCCGACTGCGCGAAAGGAGGAGGAGGAGGAAGTGGCGGAGCCGGCCGCTAAGCCGGGTTCTGTCGTGGACAGTCATTCCTCTAGCCCCAGCGTCACCGCTGGGATCAAGCAACCAACCCGGGTGCGACACGAGCCATGCCATAGCACCCCTATTTGGTCTTGCTCCGGGTGGGGTTTGCCGTGCCCCGGGGCGTTGTCCCCCCGGGCGGTGGGCTCTTACCCCACCGTTTCGCCCTTACCACGCACCCTTGCGGGCCGTTCGGCGGTTTGTTTTCTGTTGCACTTTCCGTCGGCTCACGCCGCCCAGGCGTTACCTGGCACCCT
Source organism: Rhizobium sp. (assembly GCA_019459185.1). GTDB lineage: Bacteria > Pseudomonadota > Gammaproteobacteria > Xanthomonadales > Xanthomonadaceae > Arenimonas. The sequence goes on from JAIBEO010000039.1 coordinate 21,737, forward strand.
GCTCTGTGGAGCCCGGACTTTCCTCGGCGCATTGCTGCGACGCGACTGTCTTGGCCGGCTCCGCCGCCGGGGATTGTCTCACAGCCCGGCCCTGGCGCCGTTCAGCGGCCGGAAGTGCCCGTGAACCGGCCCCGGCGCTCGCTGCGGCTGAAGTCGAAGACGAAGGCCATGCGCAGCGGCACAGCCTTTTCCACCACGCCCTCGCCGGCGCACTCGTCGTTCTTCTCGACGCCCTGCGGGAAGGTGCACACGGCCGCGGCGGTGAACTGCCAGCGGCGCACCGCCTGATCCACCGCGCGCTCGAACGGCGCCAGCGCTGGCAGCGCTTCGGGCGGGCACTGCGGGCCGCCGCGCAGCGGCGCCGTCCACGCGACCGCGCCGTTTTCGTCCACCACCAGCTCCGCGCACACGGTGGCCTGTTCGGGACCGTTCGCAAGCAGTTCGGCGGGATAGTCCGGCAATATGTCCGGGTTGAGGTGCGAGGCCATCAGGAACAATTCCTGCGACTGCATCTTCATCTGCGGCGCCTGCGGCGGCAGGATCATTTCCGCGCCGACGCGCGTGCTCCGGCTTCCGGCGCAGGCCGACAGCAGCAGGACCAGCAGCAGCGCGATTGCCTTCTTCATTCACCGCCTCCGTAGAGCGCCTTGCGCGGCGCGCCGCTGATGTCGGCCGCCAGCTTCGCGGCCAGCGAGGGTTTCACGTGTTCGGCCAGCTTGGCGTACAGGCGCTGGCCCTCCAGCAGCTTCGCCTCGCCGTCGTCCTCGCAGCCGCGCACGATGAGCACGAACTCACCCTTGCGCTGGTTTTCGTCGGCGGCCACCTGTCCGGCGATGCCGCCCAGGGTGTCGCCCAGCACCGTTTCGAACAGCTTGGTGAGCTCGCGCGCCAGTACCGCCTCGCGGTCGGGTCCGAACATCGCCACCAGGTCCGCCAGGCTTTCCTCGATGCGGTGTGAGCTTTCGTAGAACACCAGGGTGCGAGGTTCGCGCGACAGCGCCGCCATGCGCTCGCGCCGGGCCGATGATTTCGCCGGCAGGAAGCCTTCGAAACAGAAGCGGTCGCTGGGGATGCCGGCCACGGACAGCGCCGCGATGGCGGCGCAGGCGCCGGGCACCGGAACCACCTTCAGGCCGGCCGCACGCACTTCGCGCACCAGGCGGTAGCCGGGATCGCTGACCAGCGGCGTGCCCGCGTCGGACACCAGCGCCAGGCGGTCGCCGGCCTTCAGGCGTTCCACCAGCTTCCAGGCCATCTCGGCCTCGTTGTGTTCGTGCAGCGCCAGCAGCGGCCTCTCGATGCCGAGCGCGCCCAGCAGCTGGCGCGTGTGCCGGGTGTCCTCGGCGCAGATCGCGTCCACGGCGCCCAGCACCTCGCGCGCGCGGGCCGTCAGGTCGCCCAGGTTGCCGATCGGCGTCGCCACCACGTAAAGCGCCCCTGCCTGTGTCGTCGCCATGACCGCGCCCTCCTTGTGCACCGGGTATCATCTTACGCGGCATCCCACCCGGACCCCGACCATGCTGCGAACCGCCCCCCTGCTGCTCGCCCTCGCCCTGACCGCCGGCTGCGCCAGCGTGTCGGTGCAGAGCGAGCCCAGCGCGCCCCAGCGCTCCGCCGAACAATTGGCCGAAGCCGGCCAGCACGCGGAAGCCGCGCAGGCCTGGACGCAGGTGGCCGAAGCCGGCCGCGGCAGCGCCCGCGACCGCGCCTGGCTGCAGGCCGCCGAACAGGCCCGCCTGGCCGGTGACCCCGAGAGCATGCGCGCGGCCTGGTCGCAGTCCAACCGCCGCCGGCTCGAGGGCAACGACACCTGGCGCCACGACCTCATCGGCGCGCAGCTGCAGGTCGAAGCCGGCCGCCCCGAGCAGGCCCTGGCCCTGCTTAGCCGGCCGGCTGAATCGGTGCCAGCCGCGCTGCGCGAGCGCTGGCATTCGCTGCGTGCCGCCGCGCTGCAGGCCGCGGGCCGCGGCTTCGAGGCCGCGGGCGAACTGGCCTTCCTCGACGCCCGGCTCGGCCGCACCGAGCGCGTGGACAACGCCCGCCGCATCGAGCGCCTGCTGTCCGCCGAATCCGACGCCAGCCTGGCCGCCAACAGCGCCGCGCTGCCGGTGGGCCACCCGCTCTACGCCTTCGCCGGCCGCGCGCTGGGCCAGCGTGGCCTGCCGCTGCCGCGTCCCTACGACCGCGGCGCGTCGGCGCCCGGGCTCGACACGCTGCCGCCGGCCGAAGCCGACGGCTATCGCCCGCCCGAGCGCCTGGCGGTGCTGCTGCCGCTGAGCGGCCCGCTCGCCGCCGCCGGCACGCCGGTGCGCGACGGCGTGCTGGCAGGGTATTACGCCGAACACCGCCGCCGCCCCGAGTTGCGCTTCTACGACACCGGCACCGCCGGCGGCGTGGCCGACGCGCTGGCCAAGGCCAGCGCCGACGGCGCGCAGATGATCCTTGGCCCGCTCAGCCGCGACGAAGTGAACGCGCTGTTCGGTTCGCCGCAGCTGGTGCTGCCGGCGATCGCGCTCAACCGCGGCACCGTGCCACCGCCGCCGGGCAGCGCCAGCTTCGCCATGGCGCCGGAAGACGAAGGTGTCGCTGCCGCCGACCGCCTGGTCGAGCGCGGCCTGCGCCGCGTGCTGGTGGTCACCCAGGCCGACGAAAACGCCCGTCGCGCGCTGGCCAGCTTCCGCGAGCGCCTGAAGGAACGCGGCGGCGAAATCACCGCCGAGGTCACGGTCGACGAAAACAACCCCGACTACGTCCCGGCGCTGCAGCAGGCCACGACCGGCGTGCGCCCCGAGGCGCTGTTCCTCCCCCTGAAGGCCGCGCAGGCGCGCCTGCTGTCGAGCCAGGTCGAACCCGCCGGCCTGCTCGGCGTGCCGCGTTTCGCCACCTCGCTGATCCTCTCGGGCGCGAACCTGCGCATGGACGTCGAGCTCGACGGCATCGAATACCCCGAGCTGCCCTGGCTGATCGGCCTGCGCGGCGGCCTGCCCGACCCCGACACCATCGGCGACACCCTGCCCAGCGCGCAGGGCGGCGGCGCCCGCCTGTTCGCCTTCGGCGTGGACGCCTGGCGCCTGGCCGGTTACCTCGACCAGCTGGTGTCCGACCCGGGCGCGCAGGTGCGCGGCGCCACCGGCGAACTGCAGCTCGACCCGGTGGGCCAGGTGCTGCGCAAGCCGGCCTGGGCCGTGTTCAGCGGCGGCCGCCCGCGCCCGGCGCCGGACGGCGCGCTGCTGCCCGATGCCGGCACGCCCTGAGAAGCGCGCCACCGGCGATGCGGCCGAAGCGGCCGCGCGCGGCCTGCTCGAAGGCGAAGGCCTGCGGCTCATCGCCCGCAACGTCAACTACCGCTTCGGCGAACTCGACCTGGTGATGCGCGACGGCGACACGGTCGCCTTCGTGGAAGTGCGCTACCGCGCCGACGACCGCTACGGCGGCGGCCTGGCCTCGGTAGACCGCCGCAAATGCCGCCGCATCGCCCTCGCCGCCCGCGCCTGGCTGCAGCGCCACCCGGCCCTGGCCGACGCGCCCTGCCGCTTCGACATCGTCGCCGCCTCCCCCGCCGGCCTCGAATGGCACCGCGGGGCTTTCACGCTTGACGACCTGTGAGGCATCTCCTTGCAGCGCGTGCTGAACGCGGATCAGGGCGGATGGAAGCGGATATAGGCAGATAGAGCGAATGGGCAGTGGATCACCTTGAAATGGTTGGTCCACGCAGGAAACTGAAAGCCAACCCGTCACATTCCCCCTCTTCTTTCCGATCTATTCGCCTTTATCCGCTTCCATCCGCCCTGATCCGCGTTGAATCAAGAACCCCGTATCATCCCGCCATGGTCAATCTGCCCGCGAACCTCGCTGCGGAACTCAGGGCCCTGCTGCCGCCGGGCGGCTTGCTGCTGGATGCGGCGGAGCGGCTGGCCTACGGGTATGACAACTCGCGGCGGCAGGGATTGCCGCTGGCGGTTGCGCTGCCGACGGATGCGGCGCAGGTGCAGGCCATTGTCCGGCTGTGCCGCGTACACCGGCTGCCGATCGTCGCGCGTGGCCGCGGCACCAATACCACCGGCGCCAGCGTGCCGGGCGAGGATGCGCTGGTGGTGTCGTTCGAACGCATGAACCGCGTGCTGGCCATCCGCCCCGGCGACCGTGTGGCCGTGGTCGAGCCCGGCCTGCTCAACGGCGAACTTCAGGCCGCGCTGGCGCCGCACGGCCTGTTCTGGCCACCCGACCCCACCAGCGCCGGCTTCTGCAGCATCGGCGGCAACCTGGCCTGCAACGCCGGCGGCCCGCGCGCGGTGAAGTACGGCGCCACCCGCAACAACGTGCTGGCGCTCAAGGCCGTCACCGGCAGCGGCGAACTGGTCGAGTTCGGCGCCGCCACCACCAAGGGCGCCAGCGGCTACGACTTATCGCGCCTGCTGATCGGTTCGGAAGGCACGCTGGCGCTGATCGTCGAGGCCACGCTGAAACTCACCCCGCTCGCGCCGAAGCGCCGCGCCCTGCGCGCGCTCTACGCCGACGTGGAAAGCGCGGCCGCCGCCGTGGCGCGCCTGATGGCGCAGCCGGTCACTCCCTCGATGCTCGAGTTCATGGACGGCGACTGCGTGCGCCTGGCGCGCGAAGTGGGCGGCGCCGACCTGCCCGCCGACGCCGGCGCCCTGCTGATGATCGAAGCCGACGGCGACGAAGCCTTGCTCGACGCCGCCGAAGCCGCGCTGCGCCAGGCCGCGCAGGGCCCGGGCTGCCTCGGCGTCGGCGCCGCCACCGACGAGGCCGCGCGCGAAAAGCTCTGGGCCGCGCGCAAGGCGCTGTCGCCGGCGCTGCGCACGCTGGCGCCGGGCAAGATCAACGAGGACGTGGTGGTGCCGGTCTCGCGCATTCCCGAACTCGTCGCCGCGGTGCGCACCGCATCGGCCGCGCAATCACTGCCCATCGTCTGCTTCGGCCACGCCGGCAATGGCAACCTGCACGTGAACATCCTCTACGACCCCGCCGACGCCGCCCAGGCCGCGCGCGCCGGCGCGGCGCTGGAATCGGTGTTCGACGCGGTGATCGCGCTCGGCGGCCTGGTCTCGGGCGAACACGGCATCGGCCTGGTGAAGCGCGAACTGCTGGCGCGTTCGCTGACCCCGCCGACGCTGGCGCTGATGCGCGCGATCAAGGCGCAATTCGACCCCGACGGCATCCTCAATCCGGGCAAGGTGCTGCCGCCCGCATGAACCGCCGCGCGCCCACCGCACTCGACACGCTGCTCACCGACATCCGCGCCTGCCGCCTGTGCGAGGCGAAGCTGCCGCTGGGCCCGCGCCCGGTGCTGCGCGCCAGCGCCACGGCGCGCCTGCTGGTGGTGGGCCAGGCGCCGGGCACGCTGGTGCACGGCAGCGGCATTCCCTGGGACGACGCCAGCGGCGTGCGCCTGCGCGGCTGGCTGGGCCTGGACAAGGCGGCGTTCTACGACGAATCGCGCATCGCCATCGTGCCCATGGGTTTCTGCTACCCGGGCCGCGGCGCCTCGGGCGACCTGCCGCCGCGCCCGGAATGCGCGCAAACCTGGCACCCGCGCCTGCTGCCGCTGATGCCCGACGTCGGCCTGGTGCTGGCCATCGGCCAGTACGCGCAGGCCTACTTCCTGGGCGCCAACCGCAAGAAAACCCTCACCGACACCGTGCAGGCCTGGCGCGACTACGCCCCGCGCGTATTCCCCCTGCCCCACCCCAGCCCGCGCAACACCGGCTGGTTCCTGCACAACCCCTGGTTCGACGCGGAAGTGGTCCCGGCGCTGAGGGCCAGGATCTCTGCGGTGATGGAGAGTGGGGTCTGAACGCGGATCAGAGCGGATTGATGCGGATAAAGGCGAATAGAGCGAACTATAGGTTGCTCCCTGCGCACTCGGATCTTCGCCCGGACGTTCAGATCTCGCCGCGACCTACTGTGATCTTTTGCGCTTGATCCGCTCTTATCCGCATCAATCCGCTCTGATCCGCGTTCAAAAAACCAGAGCCGCGATCTGCAGCACAGCCAGGGCGTACGCGCCGGCCAGAGCGTCGTCGAGCATGGCGCCGAAGCCGCCGTGCAGTTTGCGGTCGGCCCAGCCCACGGGCCAGGGCTTGGCGATGTCGAACAGGCGGAACAGCACGAAGGCCGCCAGCATCCACGGCCAGCCGGCCGGCGCCGCCAGCAGCGCGATCCACATGCCGATGAATTCGTCCCAGACCACCATCGAAGGGTCTTCGATCTTCGTTTCGCGGATCACCCAGTGCGCGGCCCAGCAGCCCAGCGCGAAGCCCGCCGCCAGCACCGCCAGGTAGACCGGCAGCGACAAGTCCCTGAGCAGGAACCACCAGGGCAGCAGCGCGAACGCCGTGCCCACCGTACCCGGCGCCCAGGGCGAGAGGCCGCTGCCGAAACCGGCGGCCAGCCAGCCCAGCGGGTGCTTCATCAGGCGGCGGCGGATGCCGATCGGGGCGACCGTCACGCGTGGCCTCCCTCGAAATGCTGGTAGCCGGTGGCGGCCGGCGTGTACGTGTCGCCATCGGGCGTGCCGAAGCGCAGGCCGGGTTCGGCTTCAATCTGGCCCACCACGGTGGAGGGCAGGTCCAGCGCCGCCAGCGCCTGTTCGATCTCGAACGCGCGCGCGGCGGGCGCGGTGAAACACAGCTCGTAGTCGTCGCCACCGGAGAGCTGTAGCTCCCAGCGCCGCGGCTCGGCGAAGTGGTCGGCCAGCGTGCGCGAGGTGGGCAGCCGGCCCAGTTCGAGCCGCGCGCCGACGCCGCTGGCGGCCAGCACGTGGCCCAGGTCGGCGGCCAGGCCGTCGCTCAGGTCGATGCCGGCGCTGGCCAGGCCGCGCAGCGCCAGGCCCGCTTCGATTCGCGGCGTGGGGCGGTCGAGCCGCCAGCGCAGCTTGGCCGAGGCCGGGCCACGCGTGCGCCACTGCGCCAGCGCGCCCGCGGCGTCGCCGATCGTGCCGCTCACCCACACGTCGTCGCCCACCCGCGCGCCGTCGCGGCGCAGCGCCTGGCCGGTGGGCACCAGGCCGAAGGCGGTGACGGTGATGGAAAGCGGGCCGCGGGTGGTGTCGCCGCCGACCAGCGAAACCTCGTGCTGGTCGGCGAGTTCCAGGAAACCGTCGAGAAACGCATCGAGCCAGTCGGCGTCGGCGCCCGGCAGGGTCAGCGCCAGCGTGCACCAGGCCGGCGTGGCGGCCATGGCGGCCAGGTCGCTCAGGTTCACCGCCAGCGCCTTCCAGCCCAAATCAGCCGGGGCGGTTTCCTCGGGGAAATGCACGCCGACCACCAGGGTGTCGCTGGCGACCACCAGCTGCTGGCCGGGTGGCACCGCCAGCACGGCGGCGTCGTCGCCGATGCCCAGCACCACGTCGTCGCGGCGCCGGGCGCGGGCCCGGATGCGGTCGATCAGGGCGAATTCGCCCGGCATCAGGACCGGCGGCTGGCCTGCGCCTCGGCCGCGCGCCAGGCGGCGGCGGCATGGTCGAGCACGCCGTTGACGAAGGTGTGGCCGTGCTCGGAGCCGAAACGCTTGGTGGTTTCGATGGCTTCGTTGATGACCACGCGGTAGGGCACGTCCACGCGGTGGCGCAGCTCATAGGCGGCGATGCGCAGCACCGCGCGCTCGATCGGGTCGACCTGGGCGATGTCGCGGTCGAGGAACTCCGACAGCGCCTCGTCCAGCGAACCGAGGTTGTGCTCGACGCCGCGCACCAGGTCCTCGAAGTACTCGAGGTCGGCCACTTCCATGTCCTGCTCGTTGCGGAACTGGTCGATGACCTTGTTGATGGCGGTGTTCGACAGCTGCCAGGCGTACACGGCCTGCAGGGCGCGGCGGCGGGCGCGCGAACGCGCGTGCGGGTCGATGCCGTCGGGGCGGGAATGCTTCATGCCAGTTTTCCAATCAGGTTGGCCATCTCGATCACCACCAGCGCGGCCTCTTCGCCCTTGTTGCCGTGTGTGCCGCCGGCGCGGGCCTCGGCGTGGGCGTAGTCGTCCACGGCCAGCACGCCGTTGGCCACGGGCACGCCGGTGTCGAGCGCCACGCGCATCAGGCCGCGGGCGCATTCGTCGGCCACCTGCTCGAAGTGGCGGGTGTCGCCGCGCACCACGCAGCCCAGCACGACCAGGCCGGCGTAGCCGATGCGGTCGAGCGCCTGGGCGGCGGCCACGGGCAGTTCCCAGGCGCCGGGCACGCGAATCACGTCCACGGCCTCGGCCGGGACGCCATTGCCGGCGAACGCACGCCGTGCACCTTCGACCAGCGCATCGGTGATGCGCGGGTTCCAGCGACTGGCGAGGATGGCATAGCGGGCCGAGCCGGGGCTCTGGACGTCGCCTTCGAAGTGGGCCATGGGGTGGGATCCTGCGGGGGGCGCCAGTTTACCCCGCGCCGCCCGGCGGCACGTACTCCACGACTTCCAGGCCGTAACCGGCCAGGCCCACCTGGCGCCTCGGCGTGCCCAGCACGCGCAGCTTGCCCAAGCCCAGGTCGGCCAGGATCTGGGCGCCGGCGCCGTTGCGGCGCCATTCCCGGGCCCGCGGTGACTCGGGCGGGCTGGTTTCGGTGATGCGGGCCAGCAGGTCGTCGGGTGTCATCGGTTCGGAAAGCACCACCACCGCGCCCTCGCCCGCCGCGGCCACTGCGGCCAGGGCCTCGCCGGCGCTGACGCCGAAATCGGCGCGTTGCCACTGCAGCACGTCCGACAGCGGGTTCTTGACGTGCACGCGCACCAGGGTGGGCGTCTCGGCCCTCGGCTGGCCATGCACCAGCGCGAAGTGCAGGTCGCGGCTCAGGCGGTCGCGGTAGCTGATGAGCCGGAAGGGGCCGTGCGCGGTGTCGATCATCCGCTCGTCCACGCGCTCGACGGTGTGTTCATTCTCCAGCCGGTAGCGGATGAGTTCTTCGATCGAGCCGATCTTCAGGCCGTGCTCGGCGGCGAACTTCTCAAGCTCCGGGCGACGCGCCATCGAACCGTCGGGGTTCAGGATTTCCACCAGCACGCCAGCCGGTTCCAGGCCCGCCAGCAGGGCCAGGTCGCTGGCGGCCTCGGTGTGGCCGCTGCGCGTGAGCACGCCGCCGGGTTGGGCCATCAGCGGGAAGATGTGGCCCGGCTGGGTCAGGTCTTCGGCGCTGGCGTCAGGACGCACCGCGGTGCGGATGGTGTGCGCGCGGTCGTAGGCGCTGATGCCGGTGGTCACGCCCTCGGCCGCTTCGATCGAGACGGTGAAGTTGGTGTGGTAGGGCGAGTTGTTGTCGCGCACCATCGGGCCCAGGCCCAGCTGGCGGCAGCGCTCGCGGGTGAGCGACAGGCACACCAGGCCGCGCGCGTGCGTGACCATGAAGTTGATGTCGCTGGGCTTCACCAGCTCGGCGGCCATGATCAGGTCGCCTTCGTTCTCGCGGTCCTCGTCGTCCACCACGACGACCATGCGGCCCTGGCGGATTTCCTCGAGCAGTTCGGGGACGGTGGCGAAGCTCATTTCGATTCCTCGCGAGCCGCCAGCAGGCGCTCGACGTAGCGGGCGACGGTGTCGACCTCGAGGTTGACGGCGGCGCCGACGGCGGTTTCGCCGAAGGCGGTGTGGGCCACGGTGTGCGGCACCAGGTTCACCTCGAACCCGGCGCCGTCCACCGCGTTGACGGTGAGGCTGGTGCCGTCCACGGCAATCGAGCCCTTGGCGGCAACGTAACGCAGCACCGATGCCGGGGCCGTGAAGCGCCAGCGCTGGGAACGGCCGTCGTCCCAGACTTTTTCGACCGCGCCCAGCGCGTCCACGTGGCCCGAGACCAGGTGGCCGCCGAGGCGGTCGGTGGGCAGCAGCGAGCGCTCGAAGTTCACCGCGGCGCCCACCGGCAGCCGGCCCAGGGTGGTGAGCGCGAGGGTTTCGTTCGAAACATCGGCGTCCCAACCTTCGTCGTCCCAGGCCACCACCGTGAGGCAGCAGCCGCTGACGGCGATCGATTCGCCCAGCGCGATGTCGTGGTGCGGCAGCGCGCCCCAGGCGAAGCGCAGGCGCTGGTCGCCGCCGCGGATTTCGCGCGCGGCCAGCCGGCCGACGGCCTGGATGAGTCCGGTGAACATGTCAGGCGCGCTCCAGCAGCAGGCGCAGGTCGGGGCCGACCTGGCGGGTTTCGAGCAGCTTCAGGCCGATGCGTTCGGCCATGGTGGCGGGCGACAGGCCGGCCAGCAGCGGCCGGCCGCGGTCGCCGAGCAGCACGGGGGCGATGTAGACGAGCAGTTCGTCCACCAGCCCCGCGGCCATCAGCGCGCCGCTGAGCGTGGCGCCGGCTTCCACCTGCAGCTCATTGACGCCGCGCTGGCCCAGCTGCGAAAGCACCGCGGCGAGGTCGAGGCCGGGGCCGAGGCGGCGCACGGCGAAGGCGCTCACCTCGTCGCCGTAGTCGGGCACGATGTCGTCGCCGTGCACGGCCAGGGTGGGCGCGGCGCCATCGGTGAGCAGGGCGGAGGCGGCCGGCAGCCGGCCGCGTTCATCCAGCACCACGCGCAGCGGCGGCACGAACTCCTCGCCCTCCGGCAGCCGCACGGTGAGCCGCGGGTCGTCGGCGAGCACGGTGCCGATGCCGGTCATGATCGCGCCAGAACGGGCGCGCCAGCGCATCACGTCGGCGCGGGCGGCGTCGGAGGTGATCCACTTCGATTCGCCGTTCTCCAGCGCGGTGCGGCCGTCCAGGCTCATCGCCAGCTTCACCCGCACCCAGGGCCGGCCGCGTTCGATGCGCGAAAAGAAGCCGCGGTTGATGCGGCGCGCGGCGGTTTCCATCAGCCCGAATTCGACGTCGATGCCGGCGGCGGCGAGTTTGGCGAAACCCTGCCCCGCCACCTGGTCGAAGGGATCGCGGCAGGCGGCCACCACGCGCGTGACGCCCGCCGCCACCAGCGCGTCGGCGCAGGGCGGCGTGCGGCCGTGGTGGGCGCAGGGCTCGAGCGTGACGTAGGCGGTGGCGCCGCGGGCGCGCTCGCCGGCGGCGCGCAGCGCGTGCACTTCGGCATGCGGCTCGCCGGCGCGCTGGTGCCAGCCCTCGCCGAGCACGCGCGCGCCGTCGGCGACCACGCAGCCGACCATCGGGTTCGGGTGGGTCGTGAAGGCGCCACGCTCGGCCAGTTGCAGGGCGCGGGCCATGTGGGCGTGGTCGTGGGCGGAAAACGCGCTCATGCGGGAACGATGTCCATCAGCTGCACCGGGACGCCGCGCAGTGTCGCCGATCCGGCCGGGCGCCAGCCCAGGGCGGCGTAGAACGATGCGTGTTCGGGCGTGAACAGCCACAGCCGGCGCACGCCTTCATGCGCCGCCAAGGCCACGCATTCGCGCACCAGGCGCTGGCCCAGGCCCCGGCCGCGCGCTTCGGGGCGCACGTACAGGCTGGCCAGCCAGGCGTCGCCGACGTCGTTGAGCTCGGGCGCGTCCTCGTCCACCAGGCTCACCGAGCCCAGCGGATGGTCGCCGTCGAGAGCCACCAGGGTGGTGGGGCGGCCGCGGCGGCTGGCGTGGTCGCGCAGTTCGGCGGTGGCGATGGCCAGGTTCCAGTCGGCGGGGTCGTAGAAATGGCCCCAGTGGTCGTGGTGCCAGCGCGCCAGCAGCGGCGCGTGGCCGGGGCAGTCGGCCAGCGGGCGGATGACCGCCGGCTTCACTTCCGGGCCTTGTCGGCCGCGGCGTCCAGCAGGGGCAGCTGCAGGCCCTCGAGGCCGGGCAGGTCGCGCTCAAGGCGCTCGATTTCCTCGCGGAAGGCCTGCACGTCCTCGAACTTGCGGTACACCGAGGCGAAGCGCACGTAGGCCACCTGGTCGAGCTTCTTGAGCTCGGCCATGACGAACTCGCCCACGCGCAGCGAAGGCAGCTCGCGCTCGCCGCTCAGCCGCAGGGCGTGGATGACCGCGCGCACAGCGCCGTCGATCTGCTCGGCCGAGACCGGACGCTTCTGCAGCGCGCGGTCGAAGCTTACCCGCAGCTTGCGCTCGTCGAACGCCTCGCGGCGGCCGTCGCTCTTGACGATGGCCGGCAGCTTGAGCTCGGCCACCTCGAAGGTGTTGAAGCGCTCGCCGCAGTGCTCGCACTCGCGGCGGCGGCGGATGGTGCTGCCGTCTTCGGACACGCGCGAATCGATCACGCGGGTGTCGGTGTGCTGGCAGAACGGGCAGTGCATCGGGTCGGTGTCAGCCGTAGACCGGGAACTGGCGGCACTGTTTCTCGACGTTCTCGCGTACGCCGGCGATGACGTTTTCGTCGGTGGGCGCGTCGAGCACGTCGCAGATCCAGTTGGCCAGCGCCACGCAGTCGGGCTCCTTGTAGCCGCGGGTGGTGACGGCCGGGGTGCCGATGCGCAGGCCCGAGGTGACGAAGGGCGAACGCGGGTCGCCAGGCACCGAGTTCTTGTTCACGGTGATGTGGGCGGCGCCCAGCGCGGCCTCGGCGTCCTTGCCGGTGACGTCGCGGCCGATCAGGTCGATCAGCATCAGGTGGTTCTGCGTGCCGCCGGAGACCACCTTGTAGCCGCGCGCCATGATGGCCTTGGCCATGGCCTGGGCGTTCTTCACGACCTGCTGCTGGTAGTCCTTGAATTCCGGCTCCAGCGCTTCCTTGAACGCCACCGCCTTGGCCGCGATCACGTGCATCAGCGGGCCACCCTGGGTGCCCGGGAACACCAGCGACTGGAACTTCTTCTCCAGTTCTTCGTTGGCGCGGGCCAGGATGATGCCGCCGCGCGGGCCGCGCAGGGTCTTGTGGGTGGTGGAGGTGACCACGTCGGCATGCGGCACCGGGTTCGGGTAGAGACCCGTGGCCACCAGGCCGGCGACGTGCGCCATGTCCACGAAGAAATACGCGCCGACCGATCTGGCGATTTCCGCCATGCGCGCCCAGTCCACCACCTGCGAGTAGGCGCTGAAGCCGGCAACCAGCATCTTCGGCTTGTGCTCGGTGGCCAGGCGCTGCACTTCGTCGTAGTCGATCAGGCCGTTTTCGTCCACGCCGTACTGCACGGCGTGGTAGATCTTGCCGCTGAAGTTCACCTTGGCGCCGTGGGTGAGATGGCCGCCGTGGGCCAGGCTCATGCCCAGCACGGTGTCGCCCGGCTGCAGCAGGGCCATGTACACGGCGATGTTGGCCGACGAACCCGAGTGCGGCTGCACGTTGGCGTAGTGGGCGCCGAAGAGCTGCTTGACGCGCTCGATGGCCAGCTTCTCGGCGATGTCCACGTATTCGCAGCCGCCGTAGTAGCGCTTGCCCGGGTAACCCTCGGCGTACTTGTTGGTCAGCACGCTGCCCTGGGCCTCGAGCACGCGCGGGCTGGCGTAGTTCTCCGAGGCGATCAGCTCGACGTGGTCCTCCTGGCGCTGGAGTTCCCGCGCCATGGCCTGGGCCAGGTCGGGGTCGTAGCCGGCGATCTTCATATCCTTGGCGAACATCTGGGGGCCTTCCTCGGGGCGGTTGCAGGCCGAAATTGTAGCCCCGACGGGGGTTTGCGGCCAGAACGGCGACCCCTGCGGGCCCGGGGGCCGGGGCCGCGGGCCCCGGGATGCGCCCACCCCGCCGGGTGCGCGATAATGGGCGACCCTCCGAATCCCGGACCGGCTGCGCGGCCTCCCGCGCGGTCCCACACCGTCCCGGCCGCGCCCACCGCACGCGCGCCCCAAGAACGAGAGATCCCATGTCGCAATACATCTACACCATGATCGGCGTCAGCAAGACCGTGCCGCCGAAGCGCCAGATCATCAAGGACATCTCGCTGTCGTTCTACCCGGGCGCGAAGATCGGCCTGCTGGGCCTGAACGGCGCCGGCAAGTCCACCGTGCTGCGCATCATGGCCGGCGTGGACACCGATTTCACCGGCGAGGCGCGCCCCCAGCCGGGCATCAAGGTGGGCTACCTGGAGCAGGAGCCCAAGCTCAACCCGGAGCACACGGTGCGCCAGGCCGTGGAGGAAGGCGTGGGCGACCTGCTGCACGCCCAGGCCCTGCTCGACCAGGTCTACGCGGCCTATGCCGAGGAAGACGCCGACTTCGACAAGCTGGCCGCCGAGCAGCAGCGCCTGGAGGCCATCCTGGCCACCGGCGACGCCGCCACCCTGGAACTGCAGCTCGAAATCGCCGCCGACGCCCTGCGCCTGCCGCCCTGGGAAGCCAAGGTCGGCCCGCTCTCGGGCGGCGAGAAGCGCCGCGTGGCGCTGTGCCGCCTACTGCTGTCCAAGCCCGACATGCTGCTGCTCGACGAACCCACCAACCACCTCGACGCCGAGTCGGTAGAGTGGCTGGAGCAGTTCCTGGCCCGCTTCCCGGGCACCGTGGTGGCCGTCACCCACGACCGCTACTTCCTCGACAACGCCGCCGAGTGGATCCTCGAGCTCGACCGCGGCCGCGGCATTCCCTGGAAGGGCAACTACAGCGAGTGGCTGACCCAGAAGACCGAGCGCCTCAAGCAGGAAGAGTCGCAGGAGAAGGGCCGCCAGAAGGCGCTGCAGAAGGAACTCGAGTGGTCCCGCCAGAACGCCAAGGGCGGCCGCAGCAAGGGCAAGGCGCGCCTGCAGCGCCTCGAGGACCTGCAGTCGGTCGAGTACCAGAAGCGCAATGAGACCAACGAGATCTTCATCCCGCCGGGCGAGCGCCTGGGCGACAAGGTGATCGAGTTCAAGAACGTCTCGAAGAGCTTCGGCGACCGCCTGCTGATCGACGATCTCAACATCACCATCCCGCCGGGCGCCATCGTCGGCATCATCGGCCCGAACGGCGCCGGCAAGTCGACCCTGTTCAAGATGATCACGGGCGCCGAGAAGCCGGACAAGGGCGAGGTCAACATCGGCCACACGGTGAAGATCGCCTACGTCGACCAGAGCCGCGACGCCCTGGAAGCCGACAAGAACGTCTGGCAGGCGGTGTCGGGCGGCAGCGACATCATCACGATCGGCAAGGTCGAGATCCAGTCGCGCGCCTACATCGGCCGCTTCAACTTCAAGGGCAGCGACCAGCAGAAGCTCGTGGGCACGCTCTCGGGCGGTGAACGCGGCCGCCTGCACATGGCCAAGACCCTGCTGCAGGGCGGCAACGTGCTTCTGCTCGACGAACCGTCGAACGACCTGGACATCGAGACCCTGCGCGCGCTGGAAGACGCCCTGCTCGAGTTCCCGGGCTGCGCCCTGGTCATCTCGCACGACCGCTGGTTCCTGGACCGCATCGCCACGCACATCATCGCCTTCGAGGGCGATTCGCACGTGGAGTTCTACCAGGGCAACTACCGCGAGTACGAAGAAGACAAGAAGCGCCGCCTCGGCGAAGACGGCGCCAGGCCGCACCGCCTGCGCTACAAGGCCCTGAAATAGCGGCCCGCTTCCCGCGCCGCCCTTCGCGGAAAAATGGGGGTCGGAAAAATGGGGGTCAGAGTACTAATCCGCCCAAGCGGATTAGTACTCTGACCCCCTTTCTTTTGGTTCTTCTCCCAAGTCC
>JAIBEO010000047.1 GCA_019459185.1 Rhizobium sp.
GGGGCTTCGAGCCAAGGGCAAATGTGCCAAGGTCGCCTTGGTCGCCTGCATGAGAGTCCTGGTCATCCGGCTCAACGCCATGCTCCGGGACGGCTCCGAATGGAGAACCCTGCCGGCCTGAACAAGACAGTTGCTCCTACATACAGGGGCCAGGGGAATCGCCACGCGGTATGCTGCGCGGCATGGCTGGGAACCGTTCGCTCACCGTCGTCATCGCCGCCTACAACGAAGAGGCGGCGCTGCCCGAAATGCATCGCCGGCTGTCGGCGGTGCTCGACGGGCTGGACGCCGAATCACGCGTGCTCTACGTCGACGACGGCAGCCGCGACGACACCTGGGGCGTGCTGCAGCGCCTGGCCGGAGCCGATGCGCGCGTTTCGCTGCTGCGCCTGGCGCGCAACTTCGGCAAGGAACTGGCGCTCACCGCCGGCCTGGATCACGTGGACACCGATGCCGCCCTGGTGCTCGACGCCGACGGCCAGGACCCGCCGGAACTCATCCCGGCCTTCGTGGCGAAATGGCGCGAAGGCTTCGACGTGGTCTACGGCACCCGCACCCGCCGCGACGGCGAAACCTGGCTCAAGCGCCTCACTGCCGCGGGCTTCTACCGCGTCATGACACGCCTGTCGGACACGCCCATCCCGCGCGACACCGGCGATTTCCGCCTGATGTCGCGCCCCGTGCTCGAAGCGCTGCGCCAGCTGCGCGAGCGCCAGCGTTTCATGAAGGGGCTTTTCACCTGGGTGGGGTTCCGCCAGGTGTCGCTGCCCTACGAGCGAGCGCCGCGCCTGGCCGGCGGCAGCAAGTTCAACTACTGGCGGCTGTGGAACCTGGCGATCGAGGGCATCACCAGTTTTTCCACCGTGCCGCTGCGGCTGGCCACTTACGTGGGCGTGCTCACCGCGCTGGTGGCCTTCGGCTGGGGCATGTGGATCGTGGCCCGCACGCTGCTCTGGGGCGACCCGGTGCAGGGCTGGCCCTCGCTGATGACCGTGGTGCTGTTCCTGGGCGGCGTGCAGCTGGTGGCGCTGGGCATCATCGGCGAATACCTGGGCCGGCTCTACGTCGAAGTGAAGCAGCGCCCCCTCTATCTCATCGCCGAATCCCGGCCTCCCCAGTAGGGGGGGGGGGGGGGGGGGGGGGGGGGGGGGGG
>JAIBEO010000048.1 GCA_019459185.1 Rhizobium sp.
GGGGCTTCGAGCCAAGGGCAAATGTGCCAAGGTCGCCTTGGTCGCCTGCATGAGAGTCCTGGTCATCCGGCTCAACGCCATGCTCCGGGACGGCTCCGAATGGAGAACCCTGCCGGCCTGAACAAGACAGTTGCTCCTACACAAGAGCAAGAGGGAGGGCCCGCTTCGGCGGGCTCTTTCTTTTTTGGGTTGCCGGCTCGAATCGGGGGGCGCAGGCTGGGAAGATGACCGAGTACGAGCACGACCACGAATCGCCGCGCGAAGAGCTGGCCAACGCCATCAGCCATGGGCTGGGCGCGGTGGCGGCGCTGGTGGGCGGCACGGTGCTGGTAACGCTGTCGGCGGCCTTCGGCAACGGCTGGCAGCTGGCCGGGGCCATCGTGTTCACGGTGGCGCTGGTGCTGCTTTACCTGGCCTCCACGCTCTACCACGCCAGCACGAACCGGGCGCTGCGCGGCAAGCTCAAGGTGTTCGACCACTGCGCCATCTTCGTGCTGATCGCCGGCACCTACACGCCCTTCACCCTGGTGGGGTTGCGCGAGGACGGCGGCTGGTGGCTGTTCACGGCCATCTGGACGCTGGCGGCAGCCGGCGTGGTGTTCAAGCTGTTCTTCACCGGCCGCTTCAAGGGCCTGTCCACCGCGATCTACCTGGCCATGGGCTGGATGGTGGTGACGGCCATCGGGCCCTTCCTGCGCCAGGTTCCCGGCGACACCCTGGCCTGGCTGCTGGGCGGCGGCCTGGCCTACACGGCCGGCACATATTTCTACATGCACAAGCGCATCCCGTTCGCGCATGCGATCTGGCACGGCTTCGTGCTGCTGGGCAGCGCCTGCCACTTCGTGGCCGTGACGCACCAGGTGGTGCCGACTTAAATGCGTCAGCTGGCGATGTATTGCTGGAGCTGGGCGATCTCGTGCTGCTGGTCTTCGATGACGGCCTTCACCAGGTCGCCGATGGACACCAGGCCCACCACCTTGCCCTCGTCCATCACCGGCAGGTGGCGGATGCGGCGCTGGGTCATCATGGACATGCAGGTTTGCGCGGTGTCGGTGGGCGTGACCGTGACCACGGGGCTGGACATGATCTGCACCACCGGGGTGTCGGCCGAGGAACGACCCTGCAGGATCACCTTGCGCGCGTAGTCGCGTTCGGTGGCGATGCCGATCAGTTCGGCGCCCTGCATCACCAGCACCGAGCCGATGTGGTGTTCCGCCATCAGCCGCACCACCTCGAGCACGGGTGCCTCCTTCGGCACGGTGACGAGCTTGCCGGGCTTGCCGGCCAGGATCTGGTTCACGTTGCGCATCTCGACGCCCTCCGGTGACCCGTACCGCCGATCATAGACCCGCCCGGCCGAGGTTTCACCACCACCCCAGTGAGGGGGGGGGGGGGGGGGGGGGGGGGGGGGGGGGGG
>JAIBEO010000049.1 GCA_019459185.1 Rhizobium sp.
GGGGCTTCGAGCCAAGGGCAAATGTGCCAAGGTCGCCTTGGTCGCCTGCATGAGAGTCCTGGTCATCCGGCTCAACGCCATGCTCCGGGACGGCTCCGAATGGAGAACCCTGCCGGCCTGAACAAGACAGTTGCTCCTACAAGAGCAGAAGGATCGCGGCGAAGGCGCCGACGTTCATCGCCTCCTGGGGCGTTGCCAGCCGTCGACGGTGACCTGGCGCCCACGCGCGACGGTGAGTTTGCCCGCAGGCGCCGCCTTGCTGATGACGCTGCCGGCGCCGATGGTGGCGTCGGCGCCGATCTCCACCGGAGCCACCAGCGAAGAGTTGGAGCCGATGAAGGCGCCGTCGCCGATGCTGGTGGTGGATTTGTTCACGCCGTCGTAGTTGCAGGTGATGGTGCCAGCGCCGATGTTCACCCTGCTGCCGATCTCGGCGTCGCCGAGGTAGCTCAGGTGGTTGGCCTTGCTGCCGCGGCCCAGGCGCGCCTTCTTGGTTTCGACGAAGTTGCCGATGTGCACGCCTTCGGCCAGCTCGGTGCCCGGACGCAGGCGCGCGAACGGGCCGATGGTGCAGCCCTCGCCCGCCACCACGCCCTCGAGGTCGCTGTGCGCGGCCACCACCGTGCCGGCGCCGAGCACCACGTCGCGCAGGCGGCAAAAGGGGCCGACGCGCACGCCGTCGCCGAGCACCACGCGGCCTTCGAGCACGACGTTGGCGTCTATTTCGACGTCCAAGCCGACTTCGACGTCGCCGCGCTGGTCGTAGCGCGACGGGTCGGCGAAACGCACGCCGGCACGCATCAGCGCTTCCGCGGCGCGCCGCTGGAAGGCGCGCTCAAGCCGGGCCAGCTGCAGCGGGTCGTTGGCACCCTCGGCTTCGCCGGCCACGTCGCAGGCCGTGTGGGCCGCGGGTCGGCCCTCGCTCCGCGCCATGGCGAAGATATCGGTGAGGTAGTACTCGCCCTGGGCGTTGTCGTTGCGCAGCTGGGTGAGCCAGCGGCGAAGGTCGGACGCAGGCGCGGCCACCACGCCGGTGTTGACCAGGCGTACGGCGCGCTGGGCCTCGTCGGCGTCCTTGTGCTCGACGATGGCCTGCACGTGGCCATTGCCGTCGAGCAGGATGCGGCCGTAACCGGTCGGATCGACCAGGGTTTCGGTGAGCACGGCGGCGCGGTCGGTGGCGGCTTCCAGCAGGCGGCGCAGCGTGGCCACGGTGATCAGCGGCACGTCGGCGTACAGCACCAGCACGCGTGCGGCCTCGGGCACGCCCGGCATGGCCTGCTGCACGGCGTGGCCGGTGCCCAGCTGCTCGGCCTGTTCGGCCCAGCGCAGGTCGGCCTGGTCGGCGAAAGCGGCGCGCACCCGGTCGCCACCGTGGCCGTAGACGACATGGATGCCGGCGGCGCCCAGGGCGCGCGCGGCGTCGACCACGTGCGCCAGCATCGGCCGCCCGGCGATGCGCTGGAGCACCTTCGGCGTACGCGACTTCATGCGCTTGCCCTCGCCGGCGGCGAGGATGATCACGTGCAGGGCCTGGCTCATGGGTTCCTCCGTGGGCCTAGTATCGGCGCGGGCGCCGCGCGCCGCCAGC
>JAIBEO010000078.1 GCA_019459185.1 Rhizobium sp.
GCGGGCCCGGCCCACCCCCCGCGGGGGGGGCCGGCCGCGTGGGGGGCCACGCGCCGCGCCCCGGGCCGGGCCGGCGGCGCGACGGTCGAGGAATCGTGGGCGCATCATCGGGCCGCTCCGTGTCACGGTGCCACGGCCCGATGATGCACCCGGCCAGACCGGGCTGTCGCGCGGCTCAGGCCGGAACGTGCGCCGTCTCCGCGGCGGCCGCGCTGCCGGCGGCCGGCGCGCGTCGCGTCACCAGCGTGCGCAGCGCCACGTAGAACACCGGCGTCAGGAACAGGCCGAACAGCGTCACGCCCAGCATGCCCGCGAACACCGTGATGCCGGTGGCCGAGCGCACTTCGGCGCCGGCGCCGGTTGCGAACACCAGCGGCACGGTGCCGGCGATGAAGGCGATCGAGGTCATGATGATCGGGCGCAGGCGCAGCCGGCAGGCTTCCAGCGCCGCGTCCACGATGCCGCGGCCCTGCATTTCCAGCTCGCGGGCGAACTCGACGATCAGGATGGCGTTTTTGCACGCCAGGCCCATCAGCACCACCAGCCCCACCTGCACGAACACGTTGTTGTCGCCGCCCGCCAGCCACACGCCGGCCAGGGCCGAGAGCAGGGTCATGGGCACGATCAGGATCACCGCCAGCGGCAGGGTCCAGCTTTCGTACAGCGCCGCCAGCACCAGGAAGGCCAGCAGCACCGCCAGCGGGAACACCACCAGCGCCGCCTTGCCCTGGGTGGCCTGCTGGAAGCTCAGGTCGCTCCAGTCGAAGCCCATGCCCGGCGGCAGCGCCTGCGCGGCCAGCGCCTCCACCTTGGCCATGGCCTCGGCCGACGACAGCAGGCGCGGGTCGGCTTCGCCCAGGATGTCGGCGGCCGGGTAGCCGTTGAAGCGGATCACCGGGTCGGGGCCGTAGGTGCGGCGGATCTGCACCACGCTGCCGATCGGCACCATTTCGCCGCGGTCGTTGCGGGTGCGCAGGTTGGCGATGTCCTCGACCTCGTCGCGGAAGGGCGCGTCGGCCTGGGCGATCACCTGCCAGGTGCGGCCGAACAGATTGAAGTCGTTGACATAGGCCGAGCCCAGGTAGGTCTGCAGGGTTTCGAACAGTTCGGTCAGCGGCACGCCCTGGGCCTTGGCCTTCACCCGGTCCACCTCGGCGTCGAGCTGGGGCACGTTGGCCTGGTAGCTGCTGATCGGGAAGCCCATGCCCGGCGTCTGCGAGGCCGCGCCCTGGAAGGCGTTCACCGCCTGCTGCAGCGCGCCGTAGCCCAGGTTGGCGCGGTCCTCGATGAACAGCGAATAGCCCGAGCCGTTGCCCAGGCCCTGGATCGGCGGCGGCATCAGCGCGAAGGCGAAACCTTCCTCGATGCCGGCGATGCGCCGGTTGAGCTCGGCGGTGATCTGTTCGGCGCTGAGCGAACGTTCCTTCGACGGCGTGAGGCCGAAGAAGATGACGCCGCTGTTGGGCGTGTTGGTGAACTGAAGCGGGTTCAGGCCAGGGAAGGCCACCTCGCTTTCCACGCCTTCGATCTGGAAGGCCTGTTCGGCGATCTTGCGCAGCGCGCGGTCGGTGCGTTCGATCGAGGCGCCCTCGGGCATCTTCACGCCGGCGATGAGGTAGAGCTTGTCCTGCACCGGGATGAAGCCGCCGGGCACCGCCGAGAACACCGCCATCGTGGCCACCAGCAGCGCCGCGTACACCGCGAACACCGTGCCGCGGCGGCCCAGCGTGCGCGACACGGTGCGCTCGTAGCCCCCGGCGCTGCGGCCGAAGAAGCGGTTGAACGGGCGGAAGGCCCAACCGAACAGCCGGTCGATCAGGCGCGTGGCCGGGTCGGGCGCGGCGCCGTGCGGCTTGAGCAGCTTGGCCGCCAGCGCCGGCGACAGGGTGAGCGAATTGATGGCCGAGATCACCGTGGAGATGGCGATGGTGACCGCGAACTGCTTGTAGAACTGGCCGGTCACGCCGTCCAGGAAGGCCATCGGCACGAACACCGCGCACAGCACCAGGGCGATGGCGATGATCGGGCCCGAGACCTCCTTCATGGCCTGGTGCGCGGCCGTCAGCGGCGTCAGCCCTTCGCCGATGTTGCGCTCGACGTTTTCCACCACCACGATCGCGTCGTCCACCACGATGCCGATGGCCAGAACCAGGCCGAACAGCGTGAGCGTGTTGATCGAAAAGCCCAGCACGTACAGCACCGCGAACGTGCCCACCACCGACACCGGCACCGCGATCAGCGGGATGACCGAAGCGCGCCAGGTCTGCAGGAACAGGATCACCACCAGCACCACCAGCAGGGTGGCTTCGAGCAGGGTGGCCACCACCGCGTTGATCGAATCGCGCACGAAGGCGGTGGTGTCGTACACCGACAGGATCTCCACGCCGGGTGGCAGCCGCGGCCGGATCTGGTCCATCTTCGCCATTACCGCGTCGCGGATTTGCAGCGCGTTCGCGCCCGGTGCCTGGAAGATGCCGATGGCCGAGGCGTTCATGCCGTTCAGGCGCGAACGCAGGGTGTAGTCGCCGGCCGCCAGCTCGATGCGGGCCACGTCGGCCAGGCGCACCACGCCGCCGTCGGCACTGGCCTCGAGCACGATGTCGCCGAATTCCTCCGGCGTCTGCAGCCGGCCCTTGGCGTTGATCGGCAGCAGGAAGTCGGAGCCGCCCGGCATGGGCTCGGCGCCGAGCTGGCCGGCCGAAACCTGCAGGTTCTGCTCGCGCACGGCGCGCAGCACGTCGCCGGCGGTGAGGCCGCGTGCGGCGATCTTGTCCGGGTCAAGCCACAGGCGCATGGCGTAGTCGCCGCCGCCGAAGGCCTGGGCGTCGCCCACGCCGGGGATGCGCGCCAGTTCGTCCTTGACGTGCAGGCGCATGTAATTGCGCAGGTAGAGCGAGTCGTACTTGCCGTCGCGCGACACCAGGTGCACCACCATCAGGAACACCGGCGACTGCTTCTGGGTGGTCACGCCCTGGCGGCGCACGTCCTCGGGCAGGCGCGCCAGGGCCTGGCTCACCCGGTTCTGCACGCGCACCGCGGCATCGTCGGCGTCCACGCCGGGGCGGAAGGTGACCGTCATGGCCAGCACGCCGTCGGAGCCGGCGACCGACTTCACGTACATCATGTCCTCGACGCCGTTGATCGCTTCTTCCAGCGGCGTGGCCACGGTTTCGGCGATGACCTTGGGGTTGGCGCCGGGGTAGACGGCGCGCACCACCACCGAAGGCGGCACCACTTCCGGGTACTCGCCAATGGGCAGCATGGGCAGGGCGATCAGCCCCGCCGCGAAGATCACGATCGACAGCACCGCCGCGAAGATCGGCCGGTCGATGAAAAAGCGCGAAAAATCCATGGAAAACTCCGTGCGGCCGGCGGGCCGCGGGAAACAGGGTGGGCGGCTCAGTGCGAGCCCGCGACGGTGGCGGCGGCGGTGGCGGCCTCGAAGGGCTTGGTTTCGAGCGGCATGCCCGGGAAGAAGATCTTCTGCACGCCGCTGACCACGACCTGGTCGCCTTCGGCGAGGCCCGATTCGACCACGCGCTGGCCGTCGACGATGCGGCCCAGGGTCACGTCGCGGCGCTCGGCGGTGCCGTTGGCGCCGACGATGTAGACGTAGCGGCGGTCCTGGTCGGTGAGGATGGCCTTGTCGTCCACCAGCAGGGCCTCGCGCTCGCGGGTGTCCACCAGCTGCACGCGGGCGAACAGGCCGGGGGTGAAGCGGCGGTCGGCGTTGCCCAGCACGGCGCGGGCGCGGATGGTGCCGGTGCGCGGGTCGACGTGGTTGTCGAGGAAATCGAGCACGCCTTCGTGCGGGTAACCTTGCTCGCCGGCCAGGCCCACGCGCACCGGGTTGCGCGCGGCGCGTGCGCCGGGGCCGCCGGCCTCGCGCGCGGCCTCGGCGTAGCGCAGGTAGGTCTGTTCGTCGCCTTCGAAATACACGTGCACCGGGTCGAGCGAGACTACGGTGGTCAGCACGGTTGCGTCCGGCGAGGCCAGGTTGCCGGTGGTGACCAGCGCGCGGCCGGCGAGGCCGTCGATGGGCGCGCGCACCTGGGTGAACTCCAGGTCGAGCCGGGCCGAAGCCACCCGCGCCTCGGCGGCGCGCACGCCGGATTCGGCCTGGGCGGTGGCGGCGCGGCGCTGCTCGAGCAGTTCGGCCGAAATGAGTTTTTCCTCCGCCAGCTTGCGCGCCCGCGCCAGTTCGCTGCCGGCCAGCGCGGCCTCGCTGCGGGCGCGGCTGAGCTCGGCCTGGGCGCGGTCGAGTTCGGCGCGGTAGCTGCGGGCGTCGAGCACGAACAGCACGTCGCCCTTCTTCACTTCCTGGCCTTCGCGGAAATTCACGCTTTCGATGTAGCCGGAAACACGCGGGCGCAGTTCCACGGTTTCGACCGCGGCGATGCGGCCGGTGAATTCGTCCCAGTGCGCGACCGGGCGCGCGACCACGGGTGCCACCGACACCTGGGCCGGCGCGAGGCTGCCGTGTTCCTGGGCTTCGCTGCCGCAGGCGGCCAGCACGGCCAGGGTGAGCGCGAAGGTGGCGGCGCGGGCGGCGCGGCTGAGGGGATGGCGGTTCATGGAGGACCTCGGGCGGAAATGAAGGAAGGGATCAGGCCGGCCGGCGGCGGTCGAAACGCACCACCGCTTCGTAGCCGGGCGCGGCCAGCAGGTTCACCACCTGCTGGCCCAGTTCGGCCGGTTCCGGCCAGTCGGGACAGGCGTGTTCGCCCTGTTCGCGCGTGCGCAGCGGCGCGCACACCGACAGCTGCTGCACGCGCACGGCCGTCTGCAGGGTTTCCTCGCGCAGGGCGCGGCTGAACATGCGCAGCGCCGCCGAGGCCACCGAGGCCTGGCCGTAACCCGACCAGGGCGTTTCGGCGGCGGGCCCGCCGCCCACGACGTAGTGCGCGGGCGCGCCGGAGCCGGCCAGCAGCGGCATCAGGTGGCGGGCAGCGACGACGTGCGGGAACAGTTCGTCGTCAAGCAGTCCGCGCAGGCACTCGGCCGGATGGTCGAGCAGGCGGCCGCGCCGGAGCGCACCGCCGACCATGGCCACCACGGCGCCCGGCGGGCGGCGCAGCAGGCGCACGGCGTTCGCCAGCGCAGCGCCCGCGGTTTCGGTGCGGGTGTGGCCGGCCAGGCGCACCAGTTCCGGCCCGCCGGCAGCGGCGAGGCGCGGCGAGGCGCCGTCGGCGGAGGCGGCGATGACGGGATGGCCGGCCGCCAGCAGGGCGACCACCACGGCGCCCGCGGCCTCGCCGGAGGCTTCGAGCACCAGCACGGGTTTGCGAATTGTCCCGCTGGTGGGACGGACTAGCCCATTATCTGGATGAATCGGGACAATGCCCATGGTGGTGCCCTGCGAATGAGAAACCCGGGCTTCCTTACTGGGGAGGGTATGTAACGGGGAAGCCCGGGCGGGGAGCGCCAATCTAGGCCGACGGCCGGCACTTGATAAGCCGGCAATTCAGGGAATAATTGTCCCGCCAACGGGCCAATCGCCCTTCACGCCCCCCAAGGAGCTGCCCGTGTCCCGAGACCTCAACGACACCCTGATCTTCGCCAAGGTGGTGGAACAGGGCAGTTTCACGGCCGCCGCGCGCACGCTCGGGCTGCCCAAGACCACCGTCAGCCGCAAGGTGCAGGAGCTGGAGGAGCGCCTGGGCGCGCAGCTGCTCAACCGCACCACGCGCAAGCTCGGGCTCACCGAGGCGGGCGCGGTGTACCACGACCACAGCGTGCGCATCGCCCGCGAGCTGGAGGAGGCCGAAAGCGCCGTCGGCCAGCTGCAGGGCGGGCCGCGCGGCTGGCTGCGGGTCACGGCGCCGTATTCGATCGGTATCCTGTGGATCTCGCCGCTGCTGGGCGAATTCCACCAGCGCCACCCCGAGGTGCGCATCGACCTGCACCTGGCCAACGACACCGTCGACCTGATCGCCACCGAAACCGACGTGGCCCTGCGCATCGGCAACCTGCCGGATTCCTCGCTGGTGGCGCGCCGGCTCGACAGCTTCCGCACCCAGGTCTACGCCAGCCCCGAATACATCGCCCGCAACGGCGAACCCCTGCACCCGGACGACCTGCAGCACCACCGCGTGCTGGCCTTCGCCAAGCACCGGCACGGCAACCGCTACTACTGGCCGCTCAAGACCGGCGTGGACGGTTCAATCGTGGACTACGCGGTCAGCCCGATCATGGTGGCCAACGACCCGGCGCCGCTGCAGGGGGCGATGCTCTGCGGCGAAGGCCTGCTGATGTCCGCCGACGTGAGCATCAAGCCCTTCGTCGAAAGCGGCCGCGCCGTGCGCGTGCTGGCCGGCTGGAGCGGGCCGACGGTGGATTTCAGCGCGGTGTTCACCCGCGGCCGGGTGCCGTCGCCGAAGGTGCGCGCCTTCGTGGATTTCCTGGTCGAGCGCCTGAGCTACGACGCGTCCTACATGCTCAAGACCTGCCCCTTGCAGGCCGAGCAGGCGCGGTTGCCCGGCGAGCTGCCGGAAATCCCCATGCCGCGCCCCGCGGTGGCCTGAGCGTCTTGCCTCAGGGCGCCGGCGCCGGCGCCCGCGACCGCACCCCCCGCCGGGGGTGGGAGTCGAAGCTGACGTAGGGGAGCGAGGGCACCGCATGCAAAAGCACCGCGC
>JAIBEO010000095.1 GCA_019459185.1 Rhizobium sp.
GCCTGAAGATTTTCTCAACATGGGTCGCGGACAATTCGATTGCCGCAGCATGGACCGGCGGTTATGCAAGCCCTTCGCGAAAGGCTTAGCGGCTGAAGCCGCTCCTACAGACCTGTCCGTACGGAGGCGGGCGCGGGTAAGCTTGCGGGCATGAGCCTGCGACTGAGCCACCTGATCGGCGGTGACGCCCGCTCCGCCTCCGGCGGCGGCTGGCTTGACGTTTACGAACCCGCCACCGGCCAGCCCTGGGCCCAGTGCCCTGACGGAACGGCGGAGGACGTCGACGCCGCCGTCGCCGCCGCCCGGGCCGCCTTCCCCGCCTGGTCCAACCTGCCCGCCGCCGAACGCGCCGCCTGGATGAACCGCCTGGCCGACGCCCTGGAAGCGCGCCTGGACGACTTCGCCATCGCCGAATCCCGCGACGTCGGCAAGCCGCTTTCCCTGGCCCGCAACCTCGACATCCCGCGCGCGGTCACCAACCTGCGCTTCTTCGCCGCGGCCGCCACCCAGTTCGCCAGCGAATCGCACGCCGCGCCGGGTGTGGTGCACTACACCCTGCGCCAGCCACTGGGCGTGGTGGCCTGCATCAGTCCCTGGAACCTGCCGCTCTACCTGTTCACCTGGAAGTTCGCGCCCGCGCTCGCCGCCGGCAACACCGTGGTCGGCAAGCCTTCGGAAGTGACGCCGGTGACGGCCTGGATGCTGGGCGAACTGGCGCGCGAAATCGGTTTCCCCGCCGGCGTCTTCAACATCGTGCAGGGCCACGGCGCCCGCGTCGGCCAGGCGCTGGTGGACCATCCGGAGGTGAAGGCGGTCAGTTTCACCGGCAGCACCGCGGTGGGCACGCGCATTGCCGAAAGCTGCGCGCGTTCGCTGAAGAAGGTGTCGCTGGAACTGGGTGGCAAGAACCCGACGCTGGTGTTCGCCGACGCCCCGCGCGAAAAGCTGCTCGACACCGTGCAGCGCTCGGCCTTCCTCAATTCCGGGCAGATCTGCCTGTGCGGCTCGCGCATCCTGGTCGAGCGCGCGTATTTCGACGAGTTCCGCGACGCCCTGGTGGCGCGCGCCCGCGCCCTGGTGGTCGGCGACCCCGGCGATTCCGCCACCCAGGTCGGCCCGGTGGTCTCCAAGCCGCATTTCGACAAGGTGATGGGTTGCATCGAACTCGCCCGCGCCGAGGGCGGCCGCGTGCTCTGCGGAGGCGAGGCGGTGAAACCCGCGGGCCGCTGCGCCGACGGCTGGTTCATCGCGCCCACCGTGATCGAAGGCCTGGGCCCGCACTGCCGCACCAACACCGAGGAAATCTTCGGCCCCGTGGTCACGCTGCAGCCCTTCGACACCGACGAAGAAGCGCTGGCGCTGGCCAACGCCGCGCCCTATGGCCTGGCCGCCAGCGTCTGGACCGGAAACCTGGGCCGCGCCCACCGCCTTGCCGGCGCCATCGAGGCCGGCGTGGTCTGGGTCAACACCTGGATGAACCGCGACCTGCGCACGCCCTTCGGCGGCGTGAAGCAGTCCGGCATCGGCCGCGAGGGCGGGCAGGAAGCCATGCGCTTCTTCACCGAGGCCAAGAACGTCACCATCGACCTGGGATGAATGCATGCCACTGAAGGAACTGCTCGACAAGAACCGGGAATGGGCCGCGAAGGTGCGCGCCGAAGACCCGCAGTTCTTCAAGCGGCTGTCGCAGCTGCAGTCGCCCAAGTACCTGTGGATCGGCTGCTCGGATTCGCGCGTGCCGGCCAACCAGATCACCGGCCTGCAGCCGGGCGAAGTGTTCGTGCACCGCAACGTCGCCAATGTGGTCGTGCACACCGACCTCAACTGCCTGAGCACCATCCAGTTCGCCGTCGACGTGCTCAAGGTGGAGCACGTCCTGGTGGTGGGCCACTACGGCTGCGGCGGCGTGCATGCCGCGCTCACCGGCACCCGCGTGGGCCTGGCCGACAACTGGCTGTGCCACGTCGGCGACGTGGCCCGCAAGCATGCGCCGATGCTGGCCGAGGTCGAGCTCGAATCGCTGCGCCATGCGCGGCTGTGCGAACTGAACGTGGTCGAGCAGGTGGTGAACGTCTGCCAGACCACCATCGTCCAGGACGCCTGGGCCCGCGGCCAGAAACTGAGCGTGCACGCCTGGGTGTATTCCCTGCTCGACGGCCGCGTGCGCGAGCTGGGCATGGGCGTGGATTCGCCCGAGGAACTGCCGCTGGCCTACGACCTGGCCATGAAGCACATCCGCGGAAAACTCAAGGACGAGGCATGAGCGACATCATCCGCACCGACACCGCGCCGCGCCCGGTGGGCCTGTACCCGCACGCCCGCCGGGTCGGCCAGCTGCTGTTCCTGTCCGGCATCGGCCCGCGCACGCCGGGCAGCAACGCCATCCCCGGCAACGTCTACAACGCAGACGGCCGGCTGATCGACTACGACATCGTCACCCAGTGCCACTCGGTGTTCGCCAACGTGCGCGCCGTGCTCGAGGCCAGCCAGTGCCGCTGGGACTGGCTGGTGGACGTCACCGTCTACCTCACCGACATGCAGCGCGATTTCCAGGCCTACAATGCCGTCTGGGCCGAGTATTTCCCCGACATCAACAAGGCGCCCTGCCGCACCACGCTGGGCATCACCGCCCTGCCCACGCCGATCGCGATCGAACTCAAGTGCGTGGCGGCTTTCCCGGAGGCCCGCTGACATGCTCACCCCCGCGTTCAACCTGCAGCAGTGGATCGACGAACACCGGCACCTGCTCAAGCCGCCGGTCGGCAACAAGTGCATCGTCGACGGCGATTTCATCGTGATGATCGTCGGCGGCCCGAACGAGCGCACCGACTTCCACGTCGAGGAAGGCCCCGAGTTCTTCCACCAGCTCGAGGGCGAGATGGTGCTGAAGGTGCAGGAGGACGGCAAGGTGCGCGAGATCCCCATCAGGGCCGGCGAGGTGTTCTACCTGCCGCCCTGCGTGCCGCATTCGCCGCAGCGGATGGCCGGCGGCATCGGCCTGGTGATCGAACGCAAGCGCCGCGCCGGCGAGAAGGACGGCCTGCTCTGGTACTGCGAGGACTGCAACCACCCGCTGTATTCCGAATACTTCGAGCTGGTGGACATCGAGAACCAGTTCCACGCCGCGTTCGAGCGCTTCTACCGCTCGCGCGAACACCGCACCTGCAAGGCCTGCGGCCACGTGAACCCGGCACCCGCGAAGTACGACGCGGCCTAAAACGACACCCATGCTCAAGATCGACACCCACGCGCACTACCTGCCCCGCACCTGGCCGAACCTGGCCGAGAAGTACGGCGACGCCCGCTTCCCGGTGATCCACCACGAGGACGGCCGGGCGCGCATCTACAAGGACGGCAAGTTCTTCCGGGAGATCTGGTCCAAGACCTGGGACCCGCGCGAGCGCATCGCCGACTACGCCAGGTTCGGGGTGCAGGTGCAGGTGATCAGCACGGTGCCGGTGATGTTCAGCTACTGGGCCAAGGCGCAGCACGCGCTGGAATTGCACCAGGCGCTCAACGACCACATGGCCGAGGCCTGCCGCGAACACCGCCGCCACTACGCCGGCATCGGCACGGTGCCGATGCAGTCGCCGCGGCTGGCCATCCAGGAGCTCGAACGCTGCATGGAGCAGCTGGGCCTGCAGGGCGTGCAGATCGGTTCGCACATCGGCGAATGGAACCTCGACGCGCCCGAGCTGCAGCCCTTCTTCGAGGCCGCCCAGGACCTGGGCGCAGCCATCCTGGTGCACCCCTGGGACATGATGGGCGCCGAGTCCATGCCCAAGTACTGGATGCCCTGGCTGGTGGGCATGCCGGCCGAACAGAGCCGCGCCGCCTGCGCGCTGATCTTCGGCGGCGTGCTCGAGCGCTTCCCGCGCCTGAAGGTCTGCCTGGCCCACGGCGGCGGCAGTTTCCCCTACACCATCGGCCGCATCGAGCACGGCTTCAACATGCGCCCCGACCTGGTGGCCACCGACAACCCGCACAACCCGCGCAAGTACCTCGACCAGCTGTATTTCGACAGCTGGGTCGCGGACAACCGCGCCCTGCGCTACCTGCTCGACACCGTCGGCGTGCCGCGGGTGATGCTGGGCACCGACTACCCCTTCCCGCTGGGCGAACAGGAGCCCGGCGCCGGCATCGCCGCGCTGGACCTGCCGCCCGCCGACCAGGCCAGGCTCTACCACGGCACCGCGCTGGAATGGCTCGGCCTGCCCCACGCGAGGTTCGAATGAGCGAGCAGCTGCACGAGGTCCCGGCCGAAGCCCTGGACGCCGCCGACCCGCTGCGCCACTTCCGCGACCAGTTCCTGCTGCCGCGCCACGGCGACGGCGAGCAGGCCTATTTCTGCGGCAATTCGCTCGGCCTGCAGCCGCGCGGCGTGCGCGACGCGCTGCTGCAGGAGCTCGACGACTGGGCCGCGCTTGGCGTGGAGGCGCATTTCCACGGCCGCCACCCGTGGATGCCCTACCACAACGAAGTGCGCGACGGCCTGGCGCACATCGCCGGCGCGCTGCCCTCGGAAGTGGTGGCGATGAATTCGCTCACCGCCAACCTGCACCTGCTGATGGTCAGCTTCTACCGGCCCACGGCGCAGCGCCCGGCCATCCTGATCGAAGCCGGCGCGTTTCCCTCCGACCGCCACGCGGTGGCGGCGCAGATCCGCTTCCACGGTTTCGACCCGGCGCGCGACCTGATCGAACTCGAACCCGATGAAGCCAACGGCACGATTTCGCTGGCCGCCATCGACCGCGTGCTGGGCGAACACGGCCACCGCATCGCGCTGGTGCTGTGGCCGGGCGTGCAGTACCGCACCGGCCAGGCCTTCGACCTGGCGGCCATCACGCGGCTGGCGCATGCGCGCGGCTGCCGGGTGGGTTTCGACCTGGCGCATGCGGCCGGCAACCTGCCGCTGGCGCTGCACGACAGCGGCGCCGATTTCGCCGCCTGGTGCAGCTACAAGTATCTCAACGCCGGCCCCGGCGCGGTGGCCGGCGCCTTCGTGCACGAACGCCACGCCCGCGCCGACCTGCCGCGTTTCGCCGGCTGGTGGGGCCATGACCAGGCCACGCGCTTCAGGATGGGCCCCGAATTCGTGCCCACGCCCGGCGCCGACGGCTGGCAGCTGAGCAACCCGCCGATCCTGGCGCTGGCGCCGCTTCGCGTGTCGCTCGAGCTGTTCGGCCGCGCCGGCCTGCCCGCGCTGCGCGAAAAGTCGGAAAAGCTCACCGCCTACCTCGAAGCGCTGGTGCTGGCGCGCCTGCCCGACGTGCTGGAAATCGTCACGCCGGCCGAACCCGAACGCCGCGGCTGCCAGCTCTCGCTGCGCGTGCGCGACGGCCGCGACCAGGGCCGCGCCCTGTTCGAGCACCTGGTGGCCCAGGGCATCGTCGGCGACTGGCGCGAACCCGACGTGATCCGCATCTCGCCGGTGCCGCTGTACAACCGCTTCGCCGACGTCCGCCGCTTCATCGCCGCGGTCGAAACCTGGAGCGAAAGCCCCGGCCCGGCGGTATGAGGTTCCGCCCACCGGGCGACGTATGAGGCAGGACGTGCGGGTCGCACTTGCGTCCACGACACCTCAGCGTAGCGCCTGTCGGGGGCGCCCTGCGGATCAGGGTGCGCACCCTTGCAAGGCCCCCAGGGGCGTTACCGCCTCGTCCGCACTCCACGCACCGGGGACACCCTGCGCATACACCGCGTCGAGACTGACGGTGGCAAGCCGTCCCGCGGCGAAGCGCCGTCCCAGCACGCCCACCGTATGCCGTACCGGCGGCCCGGTGCGTTCACACAGCGGGCAATCGCCGCTGAGCTGCCAAAGATCCAGACTGGCCTGGGCGCCGCCGAATCCGTTTCGCTCGGCCGAGAGGAATCGCGGCACGCCGCGGCCGTCATAGCCGAAGGCGGCGTAGTACTCGTAGTTCGGGAATAGCTGCACGCTGTAACCGGTGCCTGCCCGTGCCGGATTGAACCAGTGGCCGCTGGCATCCACGGGCAGGCCAGCGATGCCCGGGCAGCCCCGTCCCAGCGCCTGCATCGGCTCGGAGCCGGTTTCGCCATCGAGCGTGTACGTGAACTGGAAGGCGTCAGTCCCGGTGGGCGTCACCTGGGCCCGGCCCACCGGCGTCAGCCGATTGTGGGTGCCGTACCACGCCGCCCGATAGATTGCACCCTTCCACAAGCCATCGCCCCCAGGGGCATCGCCCTGCAGGTAATACCAGGTCGCCGAGCCGTCCTGCAGATAGGCATACCAGAGGCCGGCCCAGACGCTGCCGGCCGGATAAAGGAAGACACCATGGCCACCACGCGCGGGGTTGAAATAGCTGCCTGGCCGAACGACGGGGCTGGTGCTTTCAATCGTCGCCGTAAGGAATCCATACAGCGTCGTCGAACTGCTGTTGACGAGCGTGAAGTGGTAGCGGCCAGGGGCGAGCTGGGGCCCGCTTAGCTCCCAGGACTTGCTGTAGGAAGGATCGAGATCCGAGTAGATCGCCTCAGAGGGCGGCGGGGTGCCAACTATCACGGGCCCGCCATCGAAGTCGCGCCGAGCCACGTGGAAGCCCAAGCCATTTCCGCCGGCGTCCAGGTTTACGCTGAGCCTGCTGGCTCCCGCCGGAACATCCAGGAAAAAGCCCTCGTGCTCGCGGCCGCTGTAAATGACGGCCTCGTGCTCGACGCCACTCTCCAACGGCTGCGGCAGGAAGGTGAGGGCTTCGGCCGGGCGGTCCACCCGGAACGGGAAATCACCGATGCGCTCGTCGCCGTCGTAGATCGTCACGAAAGCGGTGCGGTCCTCGCCGGGCAACAACTGGTCGATCCAGCTCACGCGGACGGGGAAGTGCTCCCCAGCCTTGACGACCACCGGGCCCGTCGCGGCCAATTGCCGATGGTCCACCTCGAGCGGCACTCCCGCGCTATGGAAAAGCACGCGCTGATCCCCGAGAAAGCGGTTGACTGCCATCACCCAATATTCGGTGTAGCCTGGGCCTCGGGCGAGGTCCAGGGTGATCTCGCAGCGCTCCTTGTCGGTGCCCTGCGTCATGGCCGAGCTGCAGAGCAGGTTGTGGGGGCCAGCCTCGGTGGCCGGGCCATAACCGACGTACAGATCGACATCGCCCAGTTCGCCCGCTGCTTCGATCAAAACCCGCCACGGGCCGGCCGAAGGCGTCGAAGGGGCGTTGTCGTGGAAGAGCCCGTCCCGCACCGTCGTGTCGCCCCGCGCATTCCACGGCGTGCCTCCCCAGAGGTCCGGCGGATTCTGGTTGAACTGCACGTTGCCCTGGAAGGGCCCGCTGAAGTACGCGTACCGTAAGGGTGAAGCCACGTATCGCAGCGCCGACATGTCCTTGTGGGCACGCACATCGACATCGAGAAAGCCACCGCCGGCCGTCGTGGTCTCGACTTGAAGCGAGGGCCGGACCAGGACCTCGACGTGCGCTTGCCGGCAGCTGCCCCCGGCGTTGCAGAGCTCGTAGATCAGCCGATCGGAGCCGGATGCGCCTGCCGCCAGCGTGTAGCGGATGGTTTCCCCGACCACCGTCGCGCTGCCGAGCACCGGTGGCCGGAGCACGCTGAGCGTCCGTCCACCGGCGGGCACTGGACCGAGATCGTCGTTCGCCAGCACCTCCAGCACCGTGGCGCCGCTGCCCATCTCGATCTCGAACCGATCGTCGTACAGTCCGGAGCGATGCAGTTCGGGATCGTTGTCCAGGATAGTGGCGACCCCCAGGGACCGGTCGGTCATGGCACCGAAGACATCGCTGATCGACAAGCCGAAGGTCTCGTCGCGCTCGTGGCGAAGATCGGAGGACACGGGGACCCCGACGGTCGTCGTGGTGTCACCCGGCGGAATCTCGAACTGGGCCTGCACCGGCAGGTAGTCCACGCTTCCCTGCGCGCTCGACCCGCCGGGGCCGCTGCGCCTGGCGCTGGCGGAGAACCGCACCGGTGCGCTCCACGGCTTGTCCAGCCGGACGGTGAAAGCGGCGATCGCGGGCTCCACGTCGCCTTCGGCGACCGTCACATCCTCGACCCTCAACCGGGGGGGAGCACTCGGGCCGTCATCCGTGAGGATGACCACGTCCCTTTCCAGCGTCGTGGGTGTGGCCCCCTGGATGTCGTAGAAGGTCAGCCGGAAGCGCTCGTCGTCTTCGACATCCAGATCGCCGAAGAGCCTGACGGGGATGTAGGTGTAGGTTCGGCCTGCGGGCAGCACCAGGCCGACCTGGTCGACGGCTTCGTAGTCCTCTCCGGCACGGGCGGACAGGTCCGAGGACCGGACCGAAAAGCGGATGTCGGCGGGTGCGGGGATGGTCGACTGCAGGACCACCGCTAATTCCCGCGAATCCGAGTCGAGTTCGCGAAGTCGTGACTCGGCCGTGGAGAAGAACAGCGCTGGCACGGCATCGGAGGTTTCGGACCCCGTGCCGGCGCGGCGCCCCGGCGGCCCCCCCCCCCCAAAAACACCACCAGCCCAGCCTTTTAAACGCC
>JAIBEO010000134.1 GCA_019459185.1 Rhizobium sp.
GCCGCGAAGCTCTTCGCGAAACGCTTTGCGGCTGAAGCCGCTCCTACAAAAGCTCAGTTGCCTTGCAGGCGGGTGATGGGGGGCGCGACCTGCGCGTCGCGGCCCAGTGCCGCGCCTACGCGCGCCAGCGCCGCCGCCAGCTCCGCCGGGCTGTCCGCCCGCAGCGTGGCGTGGCCGACCTTGCGGCCTTCGCGCGGCGACTTGCCGTAGTCGTGCCAGTGGCCGCCGGCTTCGGCCAGCACGGGCGCGGAATCGGGCATGGCGCCGATCCAGTTCAGCATCACGCTGTGGCCGATGGCGCGGGTGCTGCCCAGCGGCAGGCCCAGCACGGCGCGCAGGTGGTTCTGGAACTGCGACGTCTCGGCGCCCTCGATCGTCCAGTGGCCGGAATTGTGCACGCGCGGCGCCATCTCGTTGGCCATCAGCACGCCGTCCTTGAGGAACAGCTCGAGCGCGAACACGCCGACGTAATCGAGTGCTTCCGCCACGCGCCGCGCGGTGGCGAGCGCCTGCGCTTCCAGCTCGGCCCCGGCGCTGGCCGGCGCCAGGCTGGCGGACAGGATGCCGTCCTCGTGCCAGTTCTCGGTGAGCGGCCAGGTGCGCAGCTCGCCGTCGCGGCCGCGCACGGCCACCACGGAGAGTTCGCGCTGGAAGGAAACAAAACCCTCGAGGATCAGGCCCACCGTGCCCGCCTGCGCGCCGAGCGCGGCCCAGGCGGCGTCGGCGTCGGCCGGCGAACGCAGGCGGAACTGGCCCTTGCCGTCGTAGCCCAGGCGGCGGGTCTTGAGGATGCAGGGCGTGCCGATGCGCGCCAGCGCGGCGTCCAGGCCTTCCCGCGAATCAATGGCGGCGAATTCCGGCACCGGGATGCCGAGTTCCTGGAACAGCGTCTTCTCCGCCAGCCGGTCCTGCGCCACGGCCAGCGCGCGCGGGTTCGGGAACACCGGCACGCGCTCGGCCAGCCAGCGCGCGCTCTCGGCGGGCACGTTTTCGAAATCGAAGGTGGCCACGTCCACGCGGCGGGCGAATTCGGCCAGGCCGGCCCCGTCGCGGTAGTCGGCCTGCAGCAGCGGCGCGAACTGCGCGGCGCAGGCATCGGCGGTGGAATCGAGCACCAGGAAGCGCAGGCCGAGCGGCGCGCCCGACAGCGCCATCATGCGGGCCAGCTGCCCGCCGCCGAGGATGCCGACGGTGGTCACGGCTGCCGGGGGTCCGCGTGGTCGAGCACGTCGCGGGTCTGCTCGGCGCGGAACTTCGCCAGCGCCTCGCGCACCGCCGGGTGGTCGGCGGCCAGCAGCGCGGCGGCGAACAGGCCGGCATTGGCCGCGCCCGCCACGCCGATGGCGAAGGTGGCCACCGGCACGCCGGCCGGCATCTGCACGATGGACAGCAGCGAATCGAGGCCGTTCAGCGCCTTGCTCTGCACCGGCACGCCCAACACCGGCACCGGCGTCATCGCCGCGATCATGCCCGGCAGGTGCGCGGCGCCGCCGGCGCCGGCGATGATCGCGCGCAGGCCGCGGCCCTCGGCGGCCTTGGCGTATTCGCAGAGCAGGTCGGGCGTGCGGTGGGCGGAAACCACCCGCACCTCGTGCGGCACACCCAGCTTCTCGAGCCGGGCGACGGCGTGCTGCATCGTCTCCCAGTCGGACCGGGAACCCATGACGACCCCGACCAGCGGGGCTACGGCGGCTTGGTTCATGGCGGGCTGCTTCGGCAAAAGGCTATTCTAGACACAAGCTCCCAGCCCGGACACCGGCGTTTCCCATGGACCGCAAACTGCTCGACATCCTCTGCTGCCCGGCCAGCAAACAGCCCCTGGCCCTGCTGGCCGCCGCCGACCTCGAGGCCCTGAACCGGGCCATCGCCGCCGGCGGCGTCACCCGCGCCGACGGCAGCCCGCAGGCCGACCCGCTGTCGGAAGGCCTGGTGACGCGCGACCGCCGCACCGCCTACCGCATCGACGATGGCATCCCGGTGCTGCTGGCCGACGAGGCCATCGCCACCGCCCAGGTCGCCGATTTCCCACGCTGACATGGCCGAACCGCTGAGCCCGCCGCCGGCGGACGTGGTGGCCGCCGACGTTGCGCGCGCCCTGGCCGAGGACATCGGACCGGGCGACGCCACCGCCGACCTGCTGCCGGACGAACCCGCCCGCGCCTACGTCATCGCCAAAGAGGCGGGCGTCATCGCCGGCCGGCCCTGGTTCGACGCCTGCTTCCTGGCGCTGGACCCGAACGCGCGGCTCGACTGGCGCGTGCGCGAAGGCCAGGCCGTGGCCGCCGGCACCGTGCTCGTCACCCTCGCCGGCCGTTCGCGGGCGCTGGTGAGCGCCGAGCGCCCTGCCCTGAACTTCCTGCAGACGCTCTCCGCCACCGCCAGCCGCACCGCCGAATGCGTGGCCGCGGTGGCGGGCAGCCGCACCCGCGTGCTCGACACCCGCAAGACCCTGCCAGGCCTGCGCCAGGCCCAGAAATACGCCGTGCGCGCGGGCGGCGGCAGCAACCACCGCATGGGCCTGTACGACGCGGTGATGTTGAAGGAAAACCACATCCACGCCGCCGGTTCGATCGCCGCGGCGGCCGCGGCGGCGCGTGCGCGCCACCCGGCGCTGCCACTGATCATCGAAGTGGAATCGCTGGACGAACTCGACCAGGCCCTGGCCACCGGCTGCGACCGCATCCTGGTGGACGATTTCAGCGAAGCCGACCTGCGCGAGGCCGTGCGCCGCGCCACCGGCCGCACGCCACTGGAAGTATCGGGCGGCGTGACGCTGGAACGCCTGCGCGCCATCGCCGAAATCGGCGTGGACTGCGTTTCGATCGGCGCCCTGACCAAACACGTGCAGGCGCTCGACCTGTCGATGCGCCTCGGCGACCCGCCGGCCTGAAATCACACTGTAGGAGCGGCTTCAGCCGCGAAGCTTTCCGCGAAGAGCTTCGCGGCTGAAG
>JAIBEO010000137.1 GCA_019459185.1 Rhizobium sp.
CCCCCCCCGCCCCCCCCCCCCCCCCCCCCCCCCCCCCCCCCTACAGGGTTTCCCTCAGTGCTGTGCGGTTTTCACCAGCAGGTGCTTGGCCAGCTGGCCGTGCAGGATGCCGATGCCACGCGCCAGGTGCAGGGTGACGAAGAAGCCCAGCACGCCCAGCGCCAGGGTGAAGGGCAGCACCCAGGGCCCCGGGCTGATGACGACGCCATCCAGTGCGACGTCCCAGAGCGGCATGCCGGCAAGGTGCAGCATCGCCGCGAGACTGGCGCCGATGAAGCCCAGCGAGGCGCTCATCGCGGTCACGACGACCGTGAAGTAAAGCGTGCCCAGCGGCATCATCAGCAGCATGTAGAGCATGGTGGACCAGGTGCGTGGGTCGGTGAACATGGCGCCGATGCGCGCCAGCCATGGCTGGCCGCGGCCCACGTACAGCGGCCGGCGCGGCATGCGTTCGCCCAGCAGCACCTCGACGATTCGGCCTTCCACCAGCGACAGCAGCCGCACCAGGCCGATGAACAACACCGCGACCGGGATGCCGATGATCAGGACGGCAAATCCGGCGGACACGCTCAGGCCCGTCACCACCGTGGTGAAGTAGACGATGCCGGTGGCCAGCGACAGCAGCATGTAGAACATCGCCGTCCACGCGCGCGGATCGGCGGCGACGCCGAAGAACTGGCCGAGCAGGCCGCGCCGCGCACGCGGTGGCGGCGTGCGCAGGGCCTGGGTCACCTGCACCTCGGTGTCGCGGTAGATGTCGGCCACTTCTTCCGGCGCGCCGTAGCTGGTGGCGATGTTCGCCAGCAGCGTGGCCTCGTCGGTGCCGGGGTTTTCGGCCAGCTCCGAACGCAGGTATTCCTCGGCGTCGTAGAGCGCGTCCTGCACCAGCGCGGGGTCGGCGCCGCGCAGCGCGGCGCGCAGCTGCTCAAGGTATTCGGGGATGGTTTTCGGGGTGGCGGCGGTCATCGCAGGTTTCCTTCCAGCACGGAATCGACGGAGTCGCGGGTGGTGCGCCAGGCGCCGGCCCATTCGGCCAGCACCTGCCTACCCAGGGTAGTGATGCGGTAATAGCGGCGCGGCGGGCCACTGACGGAAGGCTCGACATGGCTCTCGGCCAGCCCCGCGGCGCTGAGGTTGCGCAGCACCGGGTAGAGCGCGCTCTGCTTGCCGCCCAGCAGCGGGTCGCCGGTCTGCTCCAGGCGCTTGGCGATCTGGTAGCCGTAGAGCGGCTCGTGCGAACGCGCCAGCACCGCCAGCAACACCAGGGACACGGTCCCGGCGCTGAGCTCCTTGTGGAATTTCTTCAGGTGCGGCTCGGTCTCGTCCATCGCCCTGTCCCGGTCTGAGTGATATCCCCCACTTGGGGATAGTGTTTAGTCAATAATAGCGAGCGGCGGCCACCCGGGCAGTGCCGCAAGTCATGGTGGCGGTTCGCCTTTCCGCCGGGGCCGGCTTGATTCCCTCGTGGCCTTGGGTACTGTGGGGGCCAGTCACCAACGCGGAGTTGTCCTCGATGAGCGCTGCGTCCATGCCTGGCCCGATGCCCGTGCTGTTCCTCGGGCACGGATCGCCCATGAACGCCATCGAAGACAATGCCTGGCGACGCAGCTGGCAGGTCCTGGGCCAGCGCCTGCCCCGCCCGAAGGCCATCCTGTGCATCTCGGCGCACTGGGAAACCCAGGGCGTCTACGTCGGCAGCGCCGAACACCCCGAGACCATCCACGACTTCCGCGGCTTCCCCAAGGCCCTGTTCGACGTGCGCTACCCGGCCCCGGGCAGCCCGGAACTGGCGCACCGCGTGGCCGAGCTGGTGCGCACGCCGCGCGTTCACTTCGATTCCCACCGCGGCCTGGACCATGGCGTCTGGAGCGTGCTGCAACCCATGTACCCCGAGGCCGACATCCCGGTGGTGCCGCTGAGCCTGTCGAGCCTGCAGCCCGGCGCCTGGCACTACGACCTGGCCCGCCAGCTCGACCCGCTGCGCGACGAGGGCGTGCTGGTGGTGGGCAGCGGCAACATCGTGCACAACCTGCGCTACTGGCGCATGGGCCAGACCGAGCCGCTGGACTGGGCGCAGCGCTTCGACGAAGACATCGCCGACCGCATCGCCGAAGGCCACCATGAAGGCATGATGGGTTACGAAACGCTCGGCCCCGAT
The DNA here is from genome assembly GCA_019459185.1 of Rhizobium sp. Classification (GTDB taxonomy): domain Bacteria; phylum Pseudomonadota; class Gammaproteobacteria; order Xanthomonadales; family Xanthomonadaceae; genus Arenimonas. Next base: position 2,159 of record JAIBEO010000137.1, read on the forward strand.
GCCCTGCTGGCCGTGCCCACGCCCGAACACTACCTGCCGCTGCTCTACGTGCTGGGCCTGCAGCGCGAGGGCGACGCGGTCGAATTCATCAACGAAGACGTGGTCGGCCCGATTTCCATGCGCTCCGTGCTGATCGGCGCCTGAAACCCGATGGCGGACAATCCGCTGCTGGTGCTGTTCCTGCCGCTGGCGCTGGCCGTGGTCATGGCCGGCCTGGGCCTGCACCTGACCGTGGCCGATTTCCGCCGCGTGCTGGCGATGCCCCGGGCGGTGGCGGTGGCGCTGGCGGTGCAGGTGCTCGTGCTGCCGCCGGTGGCCTTCGGGCTGGCGCTGGGCTTCGGCCTGCCGGGTGAGCTGGCGCTGGGGCTGGTGCTGCTGGCGGCCTCGCCGGGCGGCGTCACCGCCAATCTCTTCAGCCACCTCGCCCGCGGCGACGTGGCGCTCAACATCAGCCTCACCGCCATCAACAGCCTGCTGGCCCTGCTCACGCTGCCGGCCTGGACGGCGCTGGCGCTGTCGTCCTTCCTGGGCACCGAGGCCAGCGTGCCGCCGCCGACCGGCAAGGTGGTGGAAGTGGCGGTGCTGGTGGTCGGGCCGGTGGCGCTGGGCATGGCGCTGCGGGCCTGGCGGCCGGCGCTGGCGGCGGCCGCCGAGAAACCGGTGCGGCACCTGTCCTCGCTGCTGCTGGGCGTGCTCATCATCATGGCCTTCGCGTCCGAATGGGACATGGTGCGCGCCTACGCGCCGGTGGTCGGCGCGGCCTGCGTGCTGTTCAACCTGGCCAGCCTGCTGGCGGGCTACTTCGCCGCGCGCGCGGCGCGCCTGGCCGAGCCGCAGGCCATCGCCGTCGCTTTCGAGATCGGCATCCACAACGGTACCCTTGCCATCTTCATCGCCATCGAAGTGCTAGGCCGCGCGCAGGCCAGCATCGCGCCGGCGGTGTATGCACTGAGCATGTACCTGACCGGGGCGCTGTTCGCGGCCTGGCTGATCCACCGCCGCAAGGAACGCACGCCGTGAACAAGGTCTACGACCGCCGCTATTTCGACACCTGGTACCGCCAGCGCGACCTTGGCGGCCCGGCGGCCCTGAACCGCAAGGTGGCGCTGGCCGTGGCGCTGGCCGAATACCACCTGGGCCGGCCCATCAAGTCGGTGCTCGACGTGGGCTGCGGCGAAGGCGCCTGGCGCGCGCCGCTGCTGAAGCTGCGCCCGCGCCTGCGCTACATGGGCCTGGACAACAGCGACTACGCCATCGAACGCTTCGGCCCGCGCCGCAACCTGCACTGGCTGCCCTTCGGCGACCTGGCCGCGCTGCCGCCTTCGCCGCCGGTGGACCTGCTGGTGTGCTCGGACGTGATGCATTACCTGGAGGAAGACGAACTGCTGCGCGGCCTGCGCGAGTTCTCGCGCCTGTGCCACGGCGTCGCCTTCCTGGAAGTGTTCGCCGAGGGCGACGAGATCATCGGCGACCTCAAGGGCATGTTCCGCCGCCCCGCGGCCTGGTACCGCAAGGCCTTCGCGCGCGCGGGCTTCCGCGCCGCCGGTTCGCACTGCTACCTCAGCGACGCCCTCGCCATCCGGGCCACGAAACTCGAGCTGCCCTGACGTGGGCGCCACCCGCGCCGCCGCGCCGTGAGCGACACGCCCTACGCCGACCTCGACCCGGACCGCATCCTCGACGCGGTGGAATCCGTGGGCCTGCACGCCGACGGCCGCGTGCTGGCGCTCAACAGCTACGAGAACCGCGTCTACCGCATCGGCATCGAAGGCGCGCCGCCGCTGGTGGCCAAGTTCTACCGCCCGGGCCGCTGGACCGACGCCGCCATCCTGGAAGAACACGCCTTCGCCGCCGAGTTGGCGGCTGCCGACCTGTCGGTGGTGGCGCCGCTGGAACACGCCGGCGCCACCCTGCACGGCTTCGGCGGCCATCGTTTCGCGCTGTTCCCCATGCGCGGCGGCCATGCGCCCGAGCTGGGCGACCGCGAGGTGCTGACCCACCTGGGCCGCGTGCTGGGCCGCATGCACGCGGTCGGCGACGGCCAGCGCTTCGCCCACCGCGGCCGCCTCGGCATCGAAAGCCACGGCGAGGGCGCGGTGCACTACCTGCTGGAAAACCGCTGGCTGCCGCCCGACCTCGAAGACAACTTCGAACGCCTGGCCGAAGCCCTGCTCGACGCCATGGACGCCTGCGCCGAGCGCGCCGGCGACGTGCACGAGCTGCGCCTGCACGGCGATTGCCACCCGGGCAACATCCTGTGGCGCGACGGCCAGGCGCATTTCGTCGACCTCGACGACTGCCTCGCCGGCCCCGCCGTGCAGGACCTGTGGATGCTGGCCGGCCGCCGCGAGGACTGCGCCAAGCCCTGGGCCTGGCTGCTGGAAGGCTACGAACAGTTCCGCCGCTTCGACCGCCGCGAACTGCACCTGGTGGAAACCCTGCGCACGCTGCGCCTGCTGCACCACAACGCCTGGATCGCGCGGCGCTGGCACGACCCGGCCTTCCCCGTCGCCTTCCCCTGGTTCGAGGCGCCGCGGCACTGGGAATCGGTGATCACCCAGATGCAGGAACAGCTGGCCGCCCTGCACGAACCACCGTCCGAGCCGGCCTGAGCGCGCCTGCGCTACCCTGCCTCCCTGACCCGCGCCACCAAGGACCCCGCATGACCCTGCGCCCCGCCCTGCTCGCCACCGCCGTCCTGTTCGCGCTGCCGCTGGCCGCCTGCGTGCACGCCCCGGCCGCCGCGCCCGCCGCCAAGCCGCTGACCACGCAGGAAGTGCTGGACGCCTCCACGCCGCAGGACTGGCGCCCGCTGGACCCGGAAAGCACCCTGTATGTGCAGCTCGAAAGCGGCATGGTGGTGATCGAACTGGCGCCGCAGTTCGCGCCCGAACACGTGGCCAACATCCGCACGCTGGCGCGCGGCCACTATTACGACGGCCTGTCCATCAACCGTTCGCAGGACAACTTCGTGGTGCAGTGGGGCGACCCGGCCGGCGACGAACTGGCGCTGCGCCGCCCGCTGGGCGAAGCGAAAGCCGCGCTGCCAGCCGAATTCAGCCGCGCAGCCGAAGGCCTGGCCTTCACCACCCTGCCCGACGTGGACGGCTGGGCGCCGCAGGTGGGCTTCGTGGACGGCTTCCCGGCCGCGCGCGACCCCAAGGCCGGCCGCGCCTGGCTGGCGCATTGTTACGGCGTGGTCGGCGCCGGCCGTGCCATGGCGCCCGACAGCAGCAACGGCACCGAGCTCTACGTCGTCACCGGGCAATCGCCGCGCCAGCTCGACCTCAACATCACCACCGTCGGCCGCGTCATCGTCGGCATGGAGCGCCTGAGCGTGCAGCCCCGCCGCCGCGCCCCGCAGGGGGTATACGCCGACGAATACCCGCCGGCGCCCCACCAAGCCGCCCCCCCGGCCACCCGCCCCCCCACCTCCACCTCAACCCCACCCCCGGCGGCCGCGTCCTCGTCGGCATGGCGCGCCTGCGCGGGCGGCCGCGCGGCCGCGGCCCGCTGGGCTTCTACGCCGAGGAATCGCAGCGGGCGCCGATCCTGGCAGCCCGCCTGGCCTCCGACGTGCCGCCGGAAGCCCGCGCCAACATCGAAGTGCTGCGCACCGACACCGCCACCTGGCAGGCCCTGGTGGAATCGCGTCGCAACCGCCGCGACGAGTGGTACGTGCACCCGGCCGGCCACGTGGACGTGTGCAACCTCACGGTCCCGGTGCGCGCCGTCGAGCGAAAACCCGCCGCGCCCTGAGCCCGCTACTGCGTCGCGCGCAGCGCCGCCACCACCGGCGGCAGGCGCGCACGCAGGCCCTCGTCGCCGCTCTCCGAAAGGCCGGCATAGAGCGCCAGCAGGAACAGGCGCACGTTGTGCCTGCGCGCCAGCCCGGCCTCGGACGCGTAGGCCTCGGACCACGCCGCCATCGGCGCCGGCGACGTGCTTTCCTCCAGCCAGGCCGACCACGCGGCCTCGTCGTGCAGGCCCCGCTGCAATGCGAACAGCACCGGGCGGACCAGGCGTTCCGCCTCGCCGTGCACGTGCGCCGGCGCGCCGGCGGGCGACAGCTGCGCCGCCACCGCCGCCAGCAGGCGGTCGAGCTGCCCGCGGTCAAGCGCCGGGTTCAGCGCCAGCTGCATCAGCAGGTCGGCGCCGTGGGCCAGGCCGTGGCGCCAGCCTTCGCCGTCCACGAATCCACGGTAGTCGCGCAGGCGGGTGACGTACCCGGCCGCGGCGACCACCAGCGCCTCGCGCTCCGCCACGGTCATCCAGGGCGACACGCGGTCGGTGCGCGCGACTTCCGAAAGCACCAGCGCCGCGAACGGCGCCCGGAAGCCGGCTTCGTCGCCGGCCTCCGGCGCCAGCCAGGCCAGCAGCCAGTCGCGCAGCGCAGCGCGGGTGGCGGGGTCCAGCGCGTCGGCGCGCAGCCAGGTCGCCAGTGCTTCGTAGGCCAGGCCATCGCGCAGGGCCGGATCGGGGTGGCCCAGGCAGCCGGCGAGCGCCAGGGCCAGGCGCTGGCGTTCCTCCCCGTCCGGGACTTCGAAGCCCGCAGCCTTCGCGGCCTGCGCCCGGGCGCGGAACGCCGGCTCCGGCTCGCAGTCAACGGGCGATGGCAGGGCGTGGGCCGCCAGCGGCAGGGCGAGCGCCAGCAGCAGGGTGGAGCGGAGGGTTTGGCGCATGGCGGGCTCCCGAAGCGTGGGTCCGATGCTACGCCGGCGCCCGCCGTCCGGCGTGGGACAATGGCCGCCATGGACGACACCCCCGCCCGCTGCGACCAGTGCCAGGCCTGCTGCTGCCAGCTGCCGGTACTGGTGCTGCCGGGCGACGCGCCACCGGAGCACATGCTCGACGAGGACGCCGACGGCTACCTCATCATGGCCAAGGCCGACGACGGCTGGTGCGTGGCGCTCGACCGCGAGCGCATGTGCTGCAGCATCTACGAACAGCGCCCCTTCGTCTGCCGCGAATTCGCCATGGACGGCGGCGACTGCCGCGAGGTCCGCGCCGACTGGCGCCGCATCGCCCTGAGCCTGCGCTGATGGCCTGGTTCGTCTACCTGCTCGAATGCGCCGACGGCAGCATCTACACCGGCGTGGCCGTGGACGTGGACAAGCGCTACGCCGAACACGTGGCCGGCAAGGGCGCGCGCTACACCCGTTCACACCCGCCGCAACGGCTGCTGGCCCGCTTCGAACACCCCGACCGCTCGGCCGCGCTCAAGGCCGAATACGCCATCAAGCAGCTCTCCGCCACCGACAAGCGCGCGCTGGCGCAAGGCACACGGACCGCATGACACCGAACACCAAGGCGCTCTGGCAGATGCACTTTTGCGTGCTGCTGTGGGGCTTCACGGCCATCCTGGGCAAGGCCATCACGCTCCCCGCGATGGCGCTGGTGGTGTGGCGCATGGGCCTGGTGGCGGCCGCGCTGCTGCTGGTGCCGCGCGTCTGGCGCGGCCTGCGCGCGCTGCCGGCGCGGCTGTGGGGTATCTACGCCGGCATCGGCGCGCTGGTGGCGCTGCACTGGCTCACCTTCTACGGCGCCATCAAGCTGGCCAACGCCTCGGTGGCGGTCACCTGCCTGGCGCTGGCCACGGTGTTCGTGCCCCTGGTGGAACCGTGGGTCACCGGCAAGCGCTTCGAGCCACGCGAACTGCTGCTGGGCGTGGCGGTGGTGCCGGGCGTGGCGCTGGTGGTGGGCGGCGTGCCGGACGGCATGCGCGCGGGCATCGTGGTGGGCACCATTTCGGCGGTGCTGGTGGCCTTCTTCGGCGCGCTCAACAAGCGCTACGTCGAACACGCCGATCCGCTCACCGTCACCGGCGTCGAGCTGGGCGCGGGCGGGCTGATCCTGGCGCTGCTGGCGCCGGCCCTGCCCTGGTTCGGTTCGCCGCTGATGCTGCCGGGCTGGCAGGACGCCGGCCTGCTGCTGGTGCTGGCCATGGCCTGCACGCTGCTGCCGTTCGCGCTGTCGCTGGTGGCGCTGCGCCGCATGAGCGCGTTCTCGGCGCAGCTGGCGGTGAACCTGGAACCGATCTACGCCATCGTGCTGGCGATCGTGCTGCTGGGCGAACAGCGCGAGCTGGGGCCGATGTTCTACGCCGGCGTGGCGATCATCCTGGCCGGCGTGTTCGCGCACCCGCTGCTGGCGCGGCAGCCGCCGCACAAACCCGACCCGGCGATGCTGGGCACCGCCGAGGCCAAGTCGCTCGACTAGCCCTCGCGGCGGCGGCGCCAGCGCGGGGTGATCTCCAGCGTGCCGGCGGCGTCCACCCACTGCAGCACGCCATCCTGCACCATCACCTGCAGGTCCATGCCGCGGGCGATGCGGGCGGCCAGGGCCTTGCCATCTTCCGCGGAGATGTCGACCACCGACAGGTTGCGGCAGCGCGCCAGCGCGGCTTCGTTCTTCTCCCACCACAGGTCGGCGGCGCGGCCGCCATAGGTCAGCACCACCACCTCGCCGGCGCGGCCGCAGGCCTTGCGCACGCGCGATTCGTCCGGCTGGCCGAGCTCGATCCACTGCTCCACCGCGCCGGTGAGGTCCTTGCGCCACAGCGCCGGCTCGTCCTCGGTGCTGACGCCGCCGCCGAAGGCCAGGCGCTCGTCGGCGAACAGGGCGAAGGCCAGCAGCCGCAGCATCAGCCGCTCCTCGGTTTCCGACGGATGCTGGGCCAGCACCAGTTCGTGGCCGGCGTAATAATGCCGGTCCATGTCGCTGACCTGCAGCGTGGCCTTGTACACGGTTGCCTTGGGGGCCATGGGCGCTCCGGCGCGAAGGTGGGCCGCGCAGCCTGCGGCAGCCGCGCGCCGCTGTCCAGCCCCGGCCGTTTGCCAGCGGCGGCGCTGGCGTGGACACTGTGGCCCGGGGAAAACCAGGGGAAACGCCACGGTGGATGTCTACGGGAAGATCAAGCGCCTGTTCGGCTGGGGCCCCAAGCCCGCGGCCGCGGCCAGCGCGCCGGCCACCGACGGCAGCGAACCTGCCCCACCCAAGCCCGCCGGCCCCGAGCGCCGCGGCAAGCCGCGCACCAACGCGCGCTCCGGCACCCGCATGCTGGTGATCGACGATTCCGCCACCATCGTCGCCCTGCTCTCGCGAATGCTGCGCCAGAACGACTACCACGTGCTCGAAGCCAGCGACGCCGAACAGGGCCTGGAAATCGCCCGCACCCAGGCGCCGGAGCTCATCTTCCTCGACATCGTGCTGCCGGGCATGGACGGCTTTGCCGCGCTGCGCCAGCTGCGCCGCGACCCCTACACGCGCGACATCCCGGTGATCATGATCAGCGGCAACGAGCAGGCCACCGAGCAGTTCTACGTGCACCGCATCGGCGCCGACGACTTCATGAAGAAGCCCTTCTCGCGCGCCGAGGTGTTCGCCCGCATCGAGCGCCTGCTCGACGCCCAGCGCGTGCCGCGGCGCCTGCCCGCGGGTGCGCAGGCCGGGCAGGACGACGAGGAAACCGCCTGAGCGCGACGCTCAGCGCTTGCGGGCGAATTCGGCGATGAATTCAGCCGCCGGCTGCGGCCGGCCGATGCCGTAACCCTGGGCCAGGTTGCAGTTGAGGTCGGCCAGGGCCTGCAGCGTGTCCGTGTCCTCCACGCCTTCGGCCACCACGCGCATGCCCATGGTGTGGGCGAAGCCGATCATCGCCTTCACCAGCTGCATCGAGCGCAGGTCGCCCAGCATGTGGGTGACGAAGGACTGGTCGATCTTCATCTCGGTGGCCGGGAACTGCTTGAGGTAGGACACCGAGGCGTTGCCGACGCCGAAGTCGTCGATCGAGACGCGGATGCCCTCGGCGTTCAGGCGCTTGAGCTGCACGGCGCCACGCTGCAGGTCGGCGACGATAGCGGTTTCGGTCACTTCCACCACCAGGTCCTTGGGCGCGGCGTCCCACAGGCGCAGCGCGCCCAGGATCTGCTCCACCAGCCCGCGCTCGGCGAAGGCGGTGGCCGAGAGGTTCATCGAGATCGTCAGCGCCAGGCCCTGGGCGCGCGCTTCGGCGGCGTGCTGCAGGCTGGCGTTGATGGCCCAGCGGGTGAACTGGCTGATCATCCCGGAGCTCTCGGCGACGGGCACGAACACCGCCGGGCTGACCGGGCCGCGCACCGGGTGGTTCCAGCGCGCCAGCGCCTCGGCGCCGATGATGGTCTTGCGGCGGATGTCGAGCACCGGCTGCAGGTGCATTTCCAAGTGGCCGGCGTGGATGGCCCCGAGCAGGTCGGCCGGGTCGATGCCCGGCGCAACCGGGCAATCGCCGCACAGGCGCATGCGGTCGGGTTCGTGGCGCGCCATCAGCATGGCCTGCTCGGCCTGGCGGCACAGCCGCTCGGGCTGGTCGGCGTGTTCGGGGCACATGGCGATGCCCACCGCCACCGACGCCAGCACGGGCTGGCCGTCGGCCACCACGGGCTGCTCGAACTGGCGCAGCAGGCGCGCCGCCGCCAGCAGCGCGTGCTGGCCGTCGCGCAGGTTCGGCAGCAGCACGGCGAAATCGCCGCGGCCGAGTTCGACCACCTCGTCGCCGGGGCGCAGTGCCTCGCGCAGCAGCGCGCCGGCGCGTACGACCAGCTCGCTGTCGGCGGCATAACCGCTGCGGATGCGCAGCTCGCGCAGCCCCTGCAGGCCCACCATCAGCACGCCCAGCGGCGCGCCATTGTCGCGGCTGGCTTCCACCAGCGGGGAGAGGCGTTGGAGCAGGCCACTTTCGATCACCATGGCCGCGGCGTCCTCACAGCAGGAACAGGTCGGCCGGGTCGAGGCCGTAGGCACCGGGCTCGAGCGCGGTGCGGATCTTGACGCTGCCCTCGGCCATGTCGGGGTTGCCGTCCATCAGGTCGACGTCGCGGTAGGGCTGGTAGGGCTGCTTGTTGCCGTCGAGCAGCAGCATCACGCGCGGGCGCAGGCGGCGCACCTGGTTCTGCGCCATCACGATGCCCACCTCGCCGGTGCTCAGTTCCACCAGCGAACCGGTGGGATAAACGCCCAGGCACTGCAGGAACTGTTCCACCACCTCGGCCTGGAACAGCCGGTCGCGGGCGCGGTAGAGGGTTTGCAGCGCGCCGTGGCGGGAATCGCCGGTGCGGTGCGGGCGGTCGCTGCGCAGCGCGTCGTAGGTGTCCACCACCGCGCCCATGCGCGCGGCCAGCGGGATGCGGTCGCCCGCCAGGGCCTCCGGGTAACCGCTGCCGTCGTGGCGTTCGTGGTGGCCGGCCACCAGTTCGCGCGCCCACTTGCCGGTGACGCCGGCCTGGTCGAGCACGTCCAGGCTGCGCTGAACGTGGCTGCGCATGAGCTGCACGGCTTCGCCGTCGAGCTTGCCGGTGTGCTGGGTGAGGTCCTCGGGCAGCGTGACCATGCCGGCGTCGAGCAGGAAACCGCCCGTGGCCAGCTCCACCAGCACTTCGCGCGGCAGCGCCAGGTGGCGGCCGAAGGCGGCGGCCAGGGCGCTGCAGTTGACGGCGTGGCTGTAGGTGTAGTCGTCGCGCTTCATCAGCGCCATCAGCCAGAACAGCGCGTCGGCGTTGCGCAGCAGGCTTTCCACCATCGGCTCGACGGCTTCCTTCACCACGCCCGGTTCGAGCCGGCGGCCGGCGCGCACGTCGTCGGCGATGCGCTCGGCCAGCTTGCGCAGCTCGGCGTGCGCTTCGCGGGCGCGCGGCACTTCGTCCTGGACGGCGACGGTGTTGACGTATGCAGGGCCACGCGCGGGGAAAACCTGGCGCGAACCGGCGCCGGCGATGCGCATCGAGGGCCGGCTGGGCGCCGCGCTCTTCTCCACGTCGATGAAAACGCTGGTGCAGTACAGCCCCAGCAGCTCGATGTCGTCGTCGCTGCCGATCACGAAGCCCTGGAAGGGGAAAGGCGTGCCGACCCAGTCGCGGTCGAGGCGATTGACGTACATTCCCTTTTCAAGCAGACCCACCAGCATCTGCCGCTCTTCGACCGCCATCCCCGAACCCCTCCCTGTGCTCTCGGGAATTTACCACGGGCGCCCCCTGACCACCGGCAGGGGCGGCTGGACAAGGCGTTAACGTAGCCTGCGGGACGATCCGGGCTTCCCCAGCCGAACGAGGTCCCCCGCCATGGCCAACCGCCGAGAATTCCTCAGCGCCGCGATCGCCGCCGCCACCGCCGCGGCGCTGCCGTCCCTGCCCGCGCTCGCCTCGGGCAGCCCTGCCCCGCGGCCGATCGCGCGCCGGGCGATCCCGGCCAGCGGCGAGACCGTCCCGGCCATCGGCATGGGCACGTCGGGCAGCTTCGAGGTGGATGCGGCCGGGCGCGAACCGCTGCGCGAGGTGCTGCGCCGCTTCGTCGCCGGCGGCGCCACCGTCATCGACACCTCGCCCAACTACGGCAACGCCGAGGACGTGCTGGGCGACCTGCTGGCCGAACTGGGGCTGCGCGAGCGCATTTTCCTGGCCACCAAGCTCGCCGCCGACAACCGCGCCGCGGGCGAAGCCCAGTTCGCCGATTCGCTGCGCCGCCTGCGCACCGACCGCGTCGAGTTGCTGGCCGTGCACAACCTGCGCGACTGGAAGACCCAGCTGGCGCTGGCGCGGGAACTGAAGGCCCAGGGCAAGGCGAAGTACATCGGCCTCACCCACTACCTCGACAGCGCCCACGAGACCCTGGCCGACATCGTCGCGGCCGAGAAGCCCGACTTCGTGCAGATCAACTATTCCGTGTCGGCGCCGAACGCCGGCAAGCGCGTGCTGCCGGTGGCCCGCGACAGCGGCGTGGCGGTGATGGTCAACCGCGCCTTCGACGACGGCCGGCTGTTCGCCCGCGTCGCCGGCAAGCCGCTGCCCCGCTGGGCGGCCGAAGCCGGCGTCACGTCGTGGGCGCAAATGTTCCTGAAGTTCACGCTGGCGCACCCGGCCGTGACGGTGGTGATCCCCGCCACCGGCAAGCCCGACCGCCAGGACGACAACCTGCGTGCCGGCTTCGGCCCCACCCTGACGGCGGCGCAGTGCGCCGAACTCGTCGCGATGTTCACCTGAGGAGAGCCCGATGCCGGGACCTGTTTCGCGTTTCCTGTCCCGGCTGTTCGGCGTCGTGCCCGACGAGGCGCCGGCGGTGCTGGCCGGCGTGTCCATGTTCCTGCTGCTGTTCGCGGGTTATTTCATGCTCCGGCCGGTACGCGAAACCATGGGCATCGCCGGCGGCGTGGACAACCTGCAGTGGCTGTTCACCGCCACCTTCGTGGCCATGCTGGTGGCCATACCGCTGTTCGGCGCGCTGGCCGCGCGGGCGCGGCGGCGGCGCATCCTGCCCTGGACCTACGGCTTCTTCGCGCTGAACCTGCTGGGTTTCGCCGCGGCCATCGCCAGCGCGCCGGACAACCCGTGGGTGGCGCGCGGTTTCTATGTGTGGCTGTCGGTGTTCAACCTGCTGGCGGTCTCGGTGGCGTGGAGCGTGCTGGCGGACGTGTTCGCGGCGGCGCAGGCCAAGCGCCTGTTCGCGCTGATGGCGGCGGGTGCCAGCGCCGGCGGCCTGCTGGGGCCGCTGCTGGGCGTGCTGCTGGTGGGCCCGCTGGGCCACGCCGGGCTGATGGTGCTGGCTACCGCGCTGCTGCTTGCTTCGGCCGGCGCCGCGGTGGCGCTGCAGCGCTGGCGCGACCGCCACCCGCTCGACGCCGGCGAAACCACGACGCGGCGCGAACCGCTGGGCGGCAATCCCTTCGCCGGCCTGACCACGGTGTTTTCCTCCCCCTACCTGATGGGCATCGCCACCTTCGTGGTGCTGCTGGCCAGCGTCACCACCTTCCTCTATTTCGAGCAGGCGCGGCTGGTGGAGCTGCACTTCCCTGACCGCGAAGACCAGACGCGGGTGTTCGGCCTGCTCGATTTCCTCGTGCAATCGCTGGCCATCCTCACCCAGCTCTTCCTCACCGGCCGCATCGTGCAGCGGCTGGGGCTGGTGGTGCTGCTCACCGCGGTGCCGGTGGTGATGGCGCTGGGTTTCCTGTGGCTGGCGCTGGCGCCCACCTTCGCCGTGTTCGCGGTGGTGATGGTGACGCGCCGCGCCGGCGAATACGCGCTGGCGCGCCCGGGTCGGGAAATGCTGTTCACCGCGGTGCCGGCCGAGGCCAAGTACAAGGCCAAGAACGTCATCGACACCGCGGTCTACCGCGGCGCCGACGCCGTGAGCGGCTGGGTGAAGATTGGCGTGGACGCGATCGCCGGGCACCCGGCGGTGGTGGCCGTGGCCGGCGCGGGCCTGGCGCTGGCCTGGGCGTTCACGGGTTGGTCGCTGGCGCGGGCCCATGGCCGCCGCGAGCGAGAGGCGGCGGGTGCTGCGCGCACCGTCTGACAGCAACGCTAACCCGGAAAGCGCAGCTAGCCAAAGCTTGTCCGGATTCGCTGCGCGGCTGGATGAAAAGGCTGCATTTCCGCCGGCATTTGTTGCCTGTGTTAGTTGTATTGAGCAGACCAGCCCGTCTTTCCACGCACCCCGGTCTTGCCGGCGCCGCGGCGAAAATGGTCCAGTGGCCCTGCGCCGGGCCACGCCTCCCCTCGTCGAGGCTCCTGGCGATCCATTTGCAGTCAACCGCCCCCTGGCGTTGACACCCTTTGGCAGGGCTAACGGCTGTTTTCGGGACAGGCGGCCCTGCCATTTTTTTGCCCTTCTCCCACGCTCCGGAAGGACACGGCTTTGGTTTCGGCGGCATCCATCCGGCGCCGCCGTGGAGGTGAAGGTCTCCTCCTGCTCAGTGAAGCCTTTTATTTCGCAGGAGGAGACCTTCACCTCCACGGCGGCGCCGGTGCATTGCATCCGGTTTCGTGACGAAGGGCAGGTAGCGCGCGCTGCGATGCTTGCGCGTCTCGACCCGGGCCGCAGGGAACGATTTCTCTTGCCGATCAGGTGGGTTGAACGGGTCCACGCGCCTGCCGGCCAGCGCGTGTGCGCCTGCGTGTCCCTTCGGACACTTGATGCAGCGGCAGGGCCAGCGTGGAAGGTGGCCAGCGCGAGAGTCCTCGCCGCCCGGCGGCGGGTGCGGGGTTGAGGCGAAAGTCTCCTCGCCACCCCGGACAGTTTGCTCAGATGCCGGATGCATCGGTGTGCCCGCCTCGAACCTACACCCGCCGCCGGGCGGCGAGCCGGTTCGTACTGGCCATCTTCCATGCTGGCGAAGCCGCCACACCCCGCGTCCGGAGGGACGCGAACGACAGGTCATGCCCTGGTTCGTGCCCGAACCGACTTAGCCCAGCCTGATCCGCAAGAAATATGGGTCGCCTTGGCCCGCGAGCGTGACGCGCAAGCTTCGGTGCGGTTAGCCACGGGCCTTTCGTCCAGCCAACCGGGTGCCCCGTACCGGACGCGCCGTGGACGCGTGCGGGGGCGGAGCGGTGGGAAAAAGAGGAACACCAGACCTCACCCCCCACCCCAACAACGGGCGGACGGGCG
>JAIBEO010000144.1 GCA_019459185.1 Rhizobium sp.
CCCCCTCCACCCCCTCCGCCTCCCCCCCCCCCCCCCCCCCCCCCCCCCCCCCCCCCCCCCATACACAACGAACGCGGCCGTCCTTGGTAGATTAGCCCCATGTTCCTGCGACTCCCCCGCCCGGCCCCGCCCGCGCCCGAAACCCGCGCGCTGGCCCTGGCCGATGGCGGCGCCGTGCCGGTGCGCTGGGTGCGCGACCGCCGCGCGCGCCGGCTGCGCCTGATCGTTTCCGACAAGGGCGCGCGCCTCACGCTGCCCATGACGGCCTCGGTGCGCCTGGCCGAAAACTTCCTGCTCGAACACCGCGACTGGCTCATCGCCCAGCTGGCGAAACAGGCGCCCGCCGACGCACCGCCCTTCGGCCGCGGCCAGCACGAACCGCTGCCCCTGCGCGGCGAACTTGTCCCGCTGAGCTGGCACGAAGGCCGCTTCGCCCGCGCCCGCCTCGGCGAACACGGCATCGAGCTGCACCTGCCCGAACGCGCCGACGACCGCCGCGCCCGCGCCGCCCTGCGCGAGTTCTACCTCGAACAGGCCCGCGCCGACCTGGGTGCCTGGGTGCCGAAATACCTGCCCACGCTGCCGCGCGCGCCCATGGCCTTCCGGCTGCGGCCGCTGTCCTCGCTCTGGGGTTCGCTCAGCCCCTCCGACGCGCTCTCGCTCGACCTGGCCCTGGTGCTGGGCCGCCCCTCGGCCTTCGAATACGTGCTGGTGCACGAGCTGTGCCACCTGATCCACGCCAACCACTCGCGCCGCTTCTGGCGCGAAGTGGAAGCGCGCTGTCCGGCCTGGCGCGACGAGCGCGACTACCTGCGCGGCGAGGGACTGGCCTTGAAGGGGACGCTGGCGCGTTTGATCCGGTAACCGCCCACCGGATACCGCCGTGGAACCGACGCCCCGCCTGCTCGCCGCCGCGCTGTCGGCCGCCCTGCTCGCCGCCTGCGGCAGGGCCGATGAAAAGGCCAACGAAACCCTGGTCGAAAAGGCCATCGAGGCCAGCAGCGGCCAGCATGCAAAGGTCGACCTCGCCGACGGCCAGCAGACCGTCACCATCGAAACCGAAGATGGCACCTACGTCGCCACCAGCGGCGACGACGTGCGCCTGCCCGACACCTTCCCCGCCGACGTGCGCCTGCCGGACGACGGCCGGCTCATCACCGCCATGAGTCTGGGCGACGCGGTGTCGGTGAGCCAACGCAGCCCGCGCGCCGCGGCGCTGGTGTTCGCGGAGTTCCGCCAGGCCCAGGCCGCGCTGGGCTGGGTGGAAGCCGGCGTGCTCGAGCAGGCGCCGATCTACGTGGCCGGCTTCACCAAGGACCAGCGCCGCATGGAAGCCAACGTCGTGGCCGAGGCCGACGGCGGCACCACGCTGGCCGTCACCGTGCAGCCGCGCGCGGATTAATCGCGCAGGAAATCCAGCACCGGTGCCGCCACGGCGTCCGGCTGTTCCATGTGCAGGTGGTGGCTGCCCGGCAGCACCACCACGCGGCCGTCGCGCAGGCAGGCCAGGCGCGCCTCGCGCACCGCGGCGGTGAAATACGGCGGCGCCGGGTCGGCGGCCACCACCAGCACCGGCGCCTCGATGGCGCGCAGCAGCGACTGAACCGCCACTTCGTCCATGCGCACGTGGCCCGGCAGGGTCAGGCGCGGGTCGCTGCGCCAGGCGAAACCGCCGCGCACCGGCTGCAGGTTGCGTTCGACGATCAGGCGCGCGGCGCCGCGGTCCATCTGCGTGGCGGTCAGGCGCATGGCCACCGCGGTGTCGAGGTCGGGAATCACGCGCGGGGGCCGGGTGCCGCGCGCGCGGCGGGCGCGCACGGCGTCGCGCAGCCGGGTGCCGGCCAGCGTGGGGTCACCGGCCACCGGCCCCAGTGCCTCCACCAGCGCCAGCCGGCGCACGCGTTCCGGCGTCGCCGCGGCCAGCGCGCAGGCGATGGCGCCGCCCATGGAATGGCCCAGCAGGTCGGCCTGTTCCCAGCCCAGCGCGTCGAGCACGTCCAGCACGTCGTGCAGCCAGTCGGCGAAGGCGTAGTCGTAACCCGGCGCGCGGTGCGCACTGGCGCCGTGGCCCGGCAGGTCCAGCGCCACCCAGTCGAACTCCGCCAGCCAGGGCGAGAGCGGCAGGAAGCTGGCGGCGTTGTCGAGCCAGCCGTGCAGGCACAGCAGCGGCGGCCCGCCCGCGCGGCCGCCGCGCAGGGCCGCCAGCGGGCCGCGCGCGGTTTCAATGCGCTGCTCGTGCATCAGTGCGGCCAGCCCTGCAGCTGGCGGCGAGCGATGGCGGCGAGCGCGGCCACGTGGCCGGGCTCGTCGTTGAGCGCGCTGATGTAGCGCAGGGCCTCGCCGCCGGCGTGGCGGAAGGCCTCGTCGTTCTCGACCGCGATTTCTTCCAGTGTTTCCAGGCAGTCCACCGCAAAGCCCGGGCAGACGACGTCCACGGTCTTCACGCCGTCCCGGGCCAGGGCCTCAAGCGTCTTGTCGGTGTAGGGCTGCAGCCATTCCTCCCGGCCGAAGCGCGACTGGTAGGTGAGCTTCCACTCGCCCTCGGCCAGGCCCAGGCGCGCGGCCAGGGCGCGGGCGCCGGCTTCGCATTGGCGCGGGTAGGGGTCGCCGGCGGTTTCGTAGCGCTTGGGCAAGCCGTGGAAGGACATCAGCAGCTGGTCGGCGCGGCCATGCAGATCCCAGTGGGCGCGCACGCGCGCTTCCATGGCGTCGAGCCAGCCGGCGTCGAGGTGGTAGTCGGCGATGAAGCGCAGGTCCGGCGTGCGGCGCCAGCCGGCCAGCTCCTTGCTGACCGCGTCGAGCACCGAACCCGAGGTGCTGGCCGAGTACTGCGGGTACAGCGGCAGCACCAGCAGGCGGCCCATGCCTTCTTCCTGCAGCTTGCGCAGCACGTCGGGCACCGAGGGGTTGCCGTAGCGCATGGCCACGCGCACCGACACGTCGGGCAGCGCATGCTGCATGGCCTGGGCCAGGCGCTGGGTGTAGACCAGCAGCGGCGAGCCGCCGTCGACCCAGATCGAGGCGTATTTCTTCGCCACCTTGCCCGAGCGCAGCGGCAGGATGATGAAGTGCAGGATCGGGCACCACAGCCAGCGGGTGAGCTCGACCACGCGGTAATCGTGCAGGAACTGCGCCAGGTAGCGGTGCACGGCACCGCGGGTGGGCGCGTCGGGCGTGCCCAGGTTCACCACCAGCAGGGCGGTGCGGCCGGGGCCGGCGCTGGCGGGGGCGTCGAGATAGGGCTTCATGCGGACCTGTCCTTGTCGGCTGCGCGCAACTTATCATCGCGCAAGTGAAGGCGCGGCTCACCCGCGGTTCATTCCGCGCCACCATACTCGAACCGTCGCGTTCCCCCGGAGAGAACCCCATGTCCCGAATCCTGGCCCCGTTCGCCGCCCTGCTCGCCCTGGCGCTGGCCCTGCCGGCCCAGGCCGGCGTCAAGGAAGAAGCCAAGGCCGCCGACGCCGCCCGTGTGCTGGCCGAGATCATGCGCATCCCGGAAACGGCGGTGCCCGAGAAGATGTTCGCCGAGGCCCACGCCATCGCGGTCATTCCCGACGTAGTCAAGGCCGGCCTGGTCATCGGCGGCCGCGGCGGCAAGGGCCTGGTGTCGGTGCGCAGCCCGGACGGCACCTGGTCCAACCCCAGCTACATCAAGCTCGGCGGCGGCAGCTTCGGCTTCCAGGCCGGCGTGCAGTCGGCCGACGTGATCCTGGTGTTCCGCAGCCAGCGCGGCGTGGACAACATCGTCAACGGCAAGTTCACGCTCGGCGCCGACGCCTCGGTGGCGGCCGGCCCGGTGGGCCGCAGCGCCCAGGCCAGCACCGACGAGCAGCTGAAGGCCGAGATCTACAGCTATTCCCGCGCCCGCGGCCTGTTCGCCGGGGTGGCCCTGGACGGCACGGTGCTGCGCATCGACCACAAGGCCAACCAGGCCGTGTACGGCCGCAACACCACCCCCCGGGCCATCTTCGAGGGCCGTACGGCCGCCGCGCCGGGCGCCGTGGTCGATTTCCGCGACCGGCTCGAGGAAAACACCGTCAAACAGTGACGGACGGAGGGCGCGGCCGGGCCCCGGCTGCGCTATCCTTCGCCCATCGCAACGACGCAGGAATTACGCTCATGGGCGGCTTCAGCATCTGGCATTGGGTCATCGTCCTGGTAGTGGTCGTGCTGATCTTCGGCACCAAGAAGCTCGGCAACATCGGCAAGGACCTCGGCGAAGGCATCAAGGGCTTCAAGAAGGGCCTGAAGGACGGCGACGACGCGCCGCCGGCCCAGCTCGGCAACGAGCGCCGCGACGCCGGCGAAACCAAGTCCGACGCCGCCCCGCAGGACTCGCGCAAGGACGGCTGAGCCGGTCCCGGCCGGCCCTGATCCATGTTCGACATCGGTTTCAGCGAACTGCTGGTGATCGCGGTGGTCGCCCTGGTGGTGCTCGGTCCCGAGCGCCTGCCCAAGGCCGCGCGCTTCGCCGGGCTGTGGGTGCGCAAGGCGCGCGCGCAGTGGTATTCGGTGAAGTCCGAATTCGAGCGCGAGATGGCCGCCGACGAGATGCGCCGCAGCGTCGGCGACCCGGCCCGCGAACTGCGCGAGGCCGTGCAGGACACCACCCGCGACCTGCGCGAAGCCGGCCAGGCCATCGGCGGCGCCGTGCGCGAAGCCGAGGCGCAGGCCCAGGACGCCCCGCCCGCCTCCCCAGCGGAACCCGCCGCCCCTGAAGCCCCCGCCACGCCCGCCCCGCGCCAGGACCCGCCTGCGCCATGAGCGGCCGCGCCGGCCAGCCCGAAGAAACCCTGATGGGCCACCTGCTCGAGCTGCGCTCGCGCCTGCTCAAGAGCGTGCTGGTGGTGCTGGCGGTGTTCGTGGCGCTGATGCCCTTCGCCAACCGGCTCTACGCCGAACTGGCCGCGCCGCTGCTGTCGAAGCTGCCGGCCGGCGGCCAGCTGGTCGCCATCGAAGTCGCCTCGCCCTTCTTCACGCCGGTGAAGCTGGCCTTCTTCGCGGCCCTGGTGCTGTCGGCGCCGGTGCTGATCTACCAGGCCTGGGCCTTCGTGGCGCCGGGCCTGTACCAGAACGAAAAGCGCCTGGCCAAGCCACTGCTGGTGGCGGCGGTGCTGCTGTTCTACACCGGTTGTGCCTTCGCCTATTACCTGGTGCTGCCGACCGTGTTCGGTTTCCTCACCGCCATCACGCCCGAGGGCGTGGCGATGATGACTGACATCAGCCGCTACCTCGACTTCGTGCTGGTGATCTTCCTGGCCTTCGGCCTGAGCTTCGAGCTGCCGGTGGCCGTGGTGGTGCTGGTGGCGCTGGGCGTGGTGACGCCGGCGCAGCTGCGCGAGGCGCGCGGTTACGTGGTGGTCGGCGTGTTCATCCTGGCGGCCGTCATCACCCCGCCGGACGTGGTATCGCAGCTGATGCTGGCGATCCCGATGTGCCTGCTCTACGAGCTGGGCATCCTTGCCGGCGCGCTGCTCAAGCGCCGGGCCGCCACCGCCTGAGCCATGGCCACGCCGGCCGGGTTCTGGCGCCGCTACGCCGCCTGGAGCCTCGACGCGCTGGCGCCGCTGGCGCTCTCCATCCCGCTGCTCTGGAGCACCGGCCAGCGCTTGCTGGCCCAGACCGACCTGCACCTGTCGAAACTCCAGTTGCGGCTGTTCGAGCTGGCCGATGCGGCCCTCGACCACGGCAGCGACCCACTGCAGGCCTTGCCCGGCTGGACGCATGACCCGACGCTGCGCGCCGGCGTGGCCGACCTGGCCGCCGCCTGGGGCGATGCCACGCTGGTGGCGGTGGCCGTGCTGTTCGCGCTGTCGGCGGCCTGGTGGATCGCCTTCGAGGCCTCGCCCTGGCAGGCCACGCCGGGCAAGCGCCTGTTCGGCCTGCAGGTCACCCGCCACGACGGCGGCCAGCCGGGGCCAGGCCGGGTAGCGCTGCGTTTCCTGGCGGGCATTCCTTCGTGGTGCCTGCTGCACCTGGGCCATGCCATGGCGGGCTGGCGCGCCGACCAGCGCGCCCTGCACGACCTGCTCAGCGGCACCCGCGTGGTACTCGCCCCCGGCGAAGTGGCGGCGATGCCGCCGGGCGCGCGGCGCTGGCTGTGGGCGCAGGCGATCGCGCTGCTGGTGGCCTTCGCCGCCGTGGCCACGGCCTACGCGCTGATGCTGGCCGAAGCCCTGGCCACCGGCCTGCCGTGAACCAGGTTCATTTCCTGGTGAACCAGGTTCATTTCCTGAACCTGGTTCAGGCCTCGAGCTGGGCCGGCATCGGCGGCGGGCCCGCGGCCGGCTCGTCCGGCGCGAACTGGCTGTGCCAGGCGAAATAGGACACGCCGGTGTAGACCACCACCCCCACCGCCGCGAAGGCCAGCATCGCCAGCAGTGCCAGCGGCACGCCCAGCAGCGGCAGCAGCCCGGCGATCACGCCCAGCACCAGCGCCACCACCGCCACCACCAGCGCCACCGCCAGCATGGCGGCGAAACCCAGCACCAGCAGCAGCAGGCTCGGGCCCGGGTTGTGGCGCACCATGGCCAGGCCGTCGGCAATGGCGCCCAGCGTGCTGCGCCGGCCCAGCTGCACCGCCGGCACCGTGACCAGCTGCAGCAGGTTCTGCAGCGCCGTCAGCAGCATGCCGACGATGAACATCACCGCCGGCGAACGCGCCTCGGGCGGCACCGGCGGCACGCCCTTCATCGCCGCCTCCATCATCGCCGTGTACTCGGCGAAATAGGTGGGGCCGCCGAACACGCGGTAATTGAGCAGCGTGAGCGCCAGGCCGGCGATGGGCAGGATGGCCAGGCCCGCCAGCGACAGCAGGCGGCCGCCGCGGAAACCCGCGAACACGCCCAGCGCCGACACCGGCCGGCCGGATTCCGATTCGTGCACCACGTGCATCATGCCGCCGCCCAGCACCGGCATCAGCACCATGTAGAGCAGCATGAGGGGCGCGGCCAGCGCCAGCCCCATTGCCGGACCGGCCGTCTTCGGGTCGAAGCCCGAACCCACCGCCACCGCGATGGCCGCCAACATCACCACCACACCCAGGCCGAACACGACCACCAGCGCCAGCAGCGCCGCGCCGAACACGGCCTTGGGGTTGCGGCTGCCCAGGTCGATGGCGCGGGTGAAACAGGCGATGACGGCGTTGGTGTCGATCTTGCGGATGTTCATCGGGTTCCTTCGTGCCTGCCGCGCCGGTGCGCCTGTTGGATGAAGCGCCGCAGCACGCGGCGCGCCAGCGGCGCCGGCCGCACCGCCTTCGACAGGCTGGCGTGGCAGGTACCTTCCTTGGTCAGCGCCTCGGAGCGGGCGTGGATGTAGCCCCGCATCATGCCGGTGCTGAACTCGGGATGGAACTGCACGCCCCAGGCCGCCTCGCCCCAGCGGAAGGCCTGGCAGTCGTCGCGGTCCGACGCCGCCAGCACCTTCGCGCCGGGCGGCGGCGCGGTGACGGTCTGCAGGTGGGTCGTGTGGGCGTCGAAGCGCTCGGGCAGGCCGGCGAACAGCGGGTCGCCCGCCGCTTCGGCGTGCAGCGACACCGGCACCGTGCCCATCTCGCGGCCGCGCGGGTTGTAGTCGACCTTGCCGCCCAGCGCGTGCGCGATCAGCTGGTGGCCGTAGCAGATGCCGAACAGCGGCTGGCCGGCCTCGGCGGCGTCGCGCAGCCAGTCGGCGCAGCGTTCGCTCCAGTCGGCGCGTTCGGTGACCATGGCGCCGGAACCGGTGACCAGCACGCCGGCGTAGTCGTCCGCCGCCGGCAGCGGTTCGCCGTCGAGCACCCGCACCTGGTGCACCTGGCGGTCGTGCAGGCCGGCGGCGACCCGGATCCAGTGGCCGAAGCTGCCGTGGCGGCGGAGGCTGGGGATGGGGACGCCGGTCTCGAGGATCAGGAAGGGCTTCATCGGGCGCAAAACAAGCAGGGACGCGGGTCGCGGCTATACTAGCGCGCTTTGGACAGGGCGAAACCGCGATGACCGCACCGACCTTCCAGGAGCTGATCCAGCGCCTCAACCAGTACTGGGGCGAACAGGGCTGCGTCCTGATCCAGCCGCTCGACCTCGAGGTCGGCGCCGGCACCTTCCATCCGGCCACCTTCCTGCGCGCGCTCGGGCCCGAGCCCTGGAACGCCGCCTACGTGCAGCCCTGCCGCCGCCCCACCGACGGCCGCTACGGCGAAAACCCGAACCGCCTGCAGCGCTACTACCAGTACCAGGTGGTGCTCAAGCCGAACCCGGACGACATCCTCGACCTCTACATCGGCTCGCTCAAGGCACTCGGCGTCGACCCGCTGGTGCACGACCTGCGCTTCGTCGAGGACAACTGGGAATCGCCCACGCTCGGCGCCTGGGGCCTGGGCTGGGAAGTCTGGCTCAACGGCATGGAAGTGACCCAGTTCACCTACTTCCAGCAGGCCGGCGGCCTGGAGTGCAAGCCGGTGACCGGCGAGATCACCTACGGCCTCGAGCGCCTGTGCATGTACCTGCAGAACGTCGACAACGTGTTCGACCTGGTCTGGACCGTCGGTCCCGACGGCACGCCGGTGACCTACCGCGACGTCTACCACCAGAACGAAGTCGAGCAGAGCACCTACAACTTCGAGCACGCCGACGTGGAGGAACTCTTCCACCGCTTCGACGCCTGCGAGCGCGAGGCGCTCAAGCTGGTCGAGCTGGGCCTGCCGCTGCCGGCCTACGAGCAGGTCTGCAAGGCCTCGCATTCGTTCAACCTGCTCGACGCCCGCCGCGCCATCTCGGTCACCGAGCGCCAGCGCTACATCCTGCGCGTGCGCACGCTGTCGCGCAGCGTGGCCGAAGCCTATTACGCCCAGCGCGAGAAGCTCGGCTTCCCGGGCCTGAAGAAGACCAAGGAGGCCGCGAATGGCTGATTTCCTGCCGCTGCTGATCGAACTGGGCACCGAGGAGCTGCCGCCCAAGGCGCTGCCCGAACTGGCCCAGGCCTTTTACGACGGCGTGCTCAAGGGCCTGGCCGCGCGCCGCATCGAGGTGAAGGCCGACGCCGGCGAACTGCCGGCCGGCCCGCTGTATTCGCCGCGCCGCCTGGCCGTGTACCTGCCGGCCGTGGCCACCCAGCAGCCGGTGCAGCATTCCGAAGTGCTGGGCCCGTACACCAACATCGGCCTCGACGCCGAAGGCAAGCCGACGCCGGCGCTGCTGGGCTTCGCGCAGAAGAACGGCATCGAGTGGGAGAAGCTCGACCGCGTCACCGACGCCAAGGGCATGCGCTTCGTGGCGCGCTCCTCGCGCCCCGGCGCCGCCACCGCCACCCTGCTGGCCGAGATCACCGCCGAAGCGCTCAAGGCGCTGCCGGTGCCCAAGCCCATGCGCTGGGGCGACCGCGACTACGCTTTCGTGCGCCCGGCGCACTGGCTGGTGATGCTGCTGGGCCGCGACGTGGCCCCGGGCGAAGTGCTGGGCCTGAAGTCCGACCGCATGAGCCGCGGCCATCGCTTCCACCACGCCAAGCCGGTGTGGCTCAACGACGCCGCCGAATACCTGCAGGCGCTGCGCGAGGCCAAGGTGCTGGCCGACCCGCGCGAACGCCGCGAGCGCGTGCGCGCCGAGATCGCCGCCGCGGCGAAGGAAGCGGGCGGCCAGGCCCGCGTGCTGCCCGAGCTGCTCGAAGAAGTGAACTGCCTGGTGGAATGGCCCAAGGCCATCCTGTGCAGCTTCGAGCGCGAGTTCCTGCGCGTGCCACAGGAAGCGCTAATCCTGACCATGGAGACGAACCAGAAGTTCTTCCCCGTGCTCGACGCCGAGGGCAAGCTCAGCGAGAAGTTCATCGGCATCGCCAACCTTGAATCCAAGGACCCGGCCGAGATCCGCAAGGGTTACGAGCGCGTCATCCGCCCGCGTTTCGCCGACGCCAAGTTCTTCTTCGACGAAGACCTCAAGCAGCCGCTCGACGCCTGGATGACCGGCCTGGCCACCGTCACCTTCCAGCAGAAGCTGGGCAGCTACGCCGACCGCGCCGCGCGCGTGGCGCGGCTGGCCGGCATCATCGCCGAGACCCTGGGTGCCGACAGCCTCAAGGCCAACCGCGCCGCCTCGCTGGCCAAGTGCGACCTGCTCAGCCGCATGGTCGGCGAGTTCCCGGAGCTGCAGGGCAAGATGGGCCGGCACTACGCGCTGGCCTCGGGCGAGGATGCCGACGTGGCCAACGCCATCGACGAAGCCTACGCGCCGCGCTTCTCCGGCGACGCCATCGCGGCCTCGCCGCTGGGCCGCCTGCTGGCCGTGGCCGACCGCCTCGACACCATCGCCGGCGGTTTCGCCGCGGGCCTCAAGCCCAGCGGCAACAAGGACCCGTTCGCCCTGCGCCGCAACGCCCAGGGCCTGGCACGCACGCTGGTGGAGGGCCAGATGGACCTCGACCTCGGCGCCCTGCTCGACGACGCCAACGCCGGCCTGCCGCGCGAACTCACCTGGGCGCCCAGCACCGAGCTCTACGACTTCATCCTCGAGCGCCTGCGCGCCTACTACGCCGAACAGGGCGTGCCGGGCACGCAGTTCGACGCGGTGGCGGACGTGCGCCCGGCCTCGCTGCTCGACTTCGACAAGCGCCTGAAGGCCATCGCCGAATTCGCGCGGATGCGCGAGGCGGGGTCGCTGGCCGCGGCCAACAAGCGCATCCGCAACATCCTGCGCAAGGTCGAAGGTCCGATCCCGCCGGTGGTGGACGCCTCGCTGCTGGCCGAGCCGGCCGAGCAGGTGCTGCACGACGCGCTCACCGCCGCGCTGGCCGACACCGACCCGCTGCTGGCGCAGCGCGACTACGTCGGCACGCTCAAGCGCCTGGCCGCGCTGCAGGCGCCGGTGGACAACTTCTTCGACCGCACCATGGTGATGGCCGAAGACGCCGCCCTGCGCGACAACCGCCTGGCCCTGCTCAAGCTCATCGCCGACCGCTTCGCGGCGGTGGCGGCGGTGGAGCAGCTGTCAGCGGGCTGAGCGTGTCGCCAACGCCAGCTCACGCACGCGCCGGCGCTCCACGCCGGCGCGTTTTTTTGCCCGCCGGTCGAGGTAGAGCTGGAAACCGGTGACGGTTAACAGCGGCATCGCCAGGCTCGCGAGGCAGAACAGCAACAGGCCCGGCCAGCCGAAGAAGCTGCCGCTGTGCAGCGGAAAAATCGCGGCCACGAAACGTTGTCCCGCGGGTTTGTCGTCGAAGCGTTCGTGGGCGGTGACGGCCAGCGTGGCAGCGTCGAGCGCCAGGCGGTTGTTCGCGCGCTTGTGCGGCGGGTCGGGATCCTGATAGCTGAATTCCACCGGCGCACCCGCGGACGCCGGCAGGCGCAACGTGCGGGTGGACCAGCCGGGCACCGCGGCATCGAAAGCGGCGAAGGCAGCGGCCACGTCCACGACAGGCGCCGGGCCGCCGCCCCCGCGGCCGCCGGGCGCCCCGCCCCCCCCCCCCCCCCCCCGCCGCCCCCCCCCCCCCCGCCCCCCCGGCCCCCCCCGCCCGGCCCGCCCCGCATCGCCTGCGCCGGCACGCCGGCCAGTGAATTCACGCCCTCGCGGTACCAGCCATAACTCCACCACAGGCCGGTCAGCGCCATCAGCAGGTAAGGCACCAGCAGCCAGGTCGCCACCACCGAATGCAGGTGCCACAGGAAACGCCGGCCGCTGAGCCGCGTGTCCAGGTGCAGCCAGGCGCGCAGGCTGGCCCAGCGCCGCGGCCAGCGCAGGTACAGGCCCGAGAGGCAGAAGAACACCAGGGCCAGCGTCGAGGCACCGACGACCTGCTTGCCCCATTCGCCCGCCGCCAGCCAGCGGTGCAGCTGCATCGTGAAACGAAAGAACCCTTCGCCGCGCGGTTGGCCCAGCAGTTCGCCGGTGGTGGGATCGAGCCAGCGCGTCTCGCCACGCGGGCGTCCGCCGGGGCCGGGCGGCGCGCCGGGTGCGGGTGCGAAACCCACGCGCGCCGCATCGCCGGCCTTGGCCGACAGCGTGAGCGACTGCACCGGCTTTCCCGGTTCGGCCGCCGCCACGCGCGCCAGCAGATCGGCCGGCGGCAGCGGGGCGCGTCCGCCCGCTGCGACCGTCATCACGCCGGGATTGAGCGCCTTGAGCAGCGCATGCTCGTAGGAGAGCAGCGCGCCGGTCACGCCCACCAGCGCCAGCACCACGCCGGCGGTGATGCCCAGGAACCAATGGGTCTGGAACAGGATCTTGCGCAACATGCAGTGTCCTCAGGCCTCGGCCCAGCGGCGCAGCAGGTTGTGGTACACGCCGGTGAGCTGGACCAGGCCGGCGTGGCCGGGCGCGGCGGCGGTGAGCGCCTGGATGCCACGGTCGAGTTCGAACAGCTCGCGGCGCTGGCCGGCGTCGCGCACCAGGCTCTGGGTCCAGAAGAAGCTGGCGAGGCGCTCGCCCCTCGTCACCGGCGTCACCTCGTGCAGGCTGGTGCCCGGGTACAGCACCAGGTCGCCGGCCGGCAGCTTCACGCGCTGCGTGCCGTAGGTGTCCTGGATCACCAGCTCCCCGCCGTCGTACTCGTCGGGGCCGCTAAGGAACAGCGTCGAGGACACATCGGTGCGCACCGGCTCGGGCCGGGCGCCGCCGCGGTCGTAGCGGATGGCGTTGTCGACGTGGAAACCGAAAGCGCCGCCGCCGCGGTAGCCGTTGAACAGCGGCGGGTAGATCCGGCGCGGCAGCGCGGCGCTGAAGAACAGCGGGTGCCTGCCGAGCGCATCCAGCACCAGGCCGCCGAGCTCCCGCGCCACCGGGTCGTTCTCCGGCAGCTGCAGGTTGTGCTTGGCCTGGGCCGACTGGTAGCCGGCGGTGGCGCGGCCATCGGCCCAGGCGGCGGTGGCGAGCCGGGTGCGGAAGTAGGCCAGTTCGCCGGCCGTGAGCACTTTCGGAACGTGCAGCAGCATGGCGGCCTCGCGACGGTCAGAACTGGTAGGTGGCCGACAGCACGGCCGAACGCGCCTCGCCGGGCGTGGCCCAGCCGTTGTTGCGCACGCGGGTCACGTACTTCTCGTCGGTGAGGTTGTTGAGGTTGAGTTGCAGGCTGAGCTGGCTGTTGACCGCGTAGGCGGCCATGGCCCGGTGCGTGGTCCACGAAGGCACGTCGGGCAGCCCCGCCACGCGGCCGGCGTCGAAGGCGCCCTGGTAGGTCACGCCGTAGCCCAGCGTCCAGCCCGGGGCGACGGCGTAGGTCGTCCACAGGCTGGCCGAGGTTTCGGGCGTGTTGATGATGCGGTCGCCGCGCGCCGGGTCCGGGTCGGCCGGGGTGTTGGTGCAGCCGTTCTGGCCCGGGTTGCGCAGGCAGTAGTCGGACACCGATTGCAGCACTTCGCTGTCGAGGAAGGTGGCGTTGGCGAACACCGACCAGGCCTCGGTGAGGTGGCCGGCGATGCCCAGCGCCACGCCGTCCACCCGCGCGCGGCCGTCAAGCTGCTGCTCGCCGGTGGGGTTGGCCGGGTCGAAGTCGGCCACGCGGTAGTTCTCGCGCTCGTTGCGGAACAGCGCCGCGCTCAGCGCAAGGTGGCCGTCGAGCACTTCCCACTTGGTGCCGAGCTCGAGGTTGGCGGCGGTTTCCGGGTCCACGCCGCAGGTGGCGGCGGTGCAGGCGCCGTTGACCGAGGCCTTGGACGGCGTCTTGCTGTTGGCGTACGAAAGGTAGACCGTGCCGTTGTCCGCCGGCTTGTAGACGAGGCCGGTGCGCCAGGAGAACAGGTTCTCCTCGTTCCCGAACACGGCCGTCTTGCCGAGCACTGCGCCCAATCCACTGTTGTCGGGGCTGGGGTTGGCGCCGGTGGGGGCGGTGTAGGCCTTGACCCGGTAGGTCGTGGTGCCGCCGGCGTTGTGCTCGTAACGGGCGCCAAGGCTGAGCTTCCAGCGTTCACCGAAGCCCAGCGTGTCGAACACGTACAGCGCCTGATTCGACAGCGTGCCCTCGCTGCGGCCGGTGCGGAAGTAATTCACCGGACCCGACCAATGCGAGTCCGGGTCCGACAGGTCCATGCGCGGCAGCGCCACCGGGCTGCCATCGGCGTGGCGCAGCACGCTGCCGGTATCGAGTTCGAAGGTTTCG
The DNA here is from genome assembly GCA_019459185.1 of Rhizobium sp. Classification (GTDB taxonomy): domain Bacteria; phylum Pseudomonadota; class Gammaproteobacteria; order Xanthomonadales; family Xanthomonadaceae; genus Arenimonas. The sequence goes on from JAIBEO010000144.1 coordinate 14,062, forward strand.
TGCATGAACGCCACGCCCGCCACCAGCGCGTGACTGACGGCGCCCGTGACGAAGCGCGCGGTGAGGTCGGTCTGGCTGGTGGCCAGGGCGTTTTCGGTCTGGCGCCGGTAACCGCGCGGGCCGCTGGGCTGGTAGCTGCCGGCGGGGCTGCAGGCGGCGCCGGTGGCGGGGTTGATGCCGTCCGCCAGGCACCAGGTGCCCTGCACGGCGTCGACGATCGAATCCTGCTCCACGTGCTGCCAGCGCGCGAGGCTGCGCAGCTGCACGCGTTCGCTGAAATCGTGCTCGAACACGCCCGCCACGCTGTCGGCGGCGATCTCCTGGCGGTCGACGTTGTGGTAGCCGTAATAGCCTTCCTCATCCACGCCCGGCAGCACGCCGCCGTAGGCCGGGAAATACGGCAGGCCGTACTGCGGCAGGTTGTCGTCGCGCTGCACGAAGGCCGAGAGCGTGAGGCGCGTGTCCGAATCCAGCGCCAGGCCCAGCGAAGGCGCGAAACCCCAGCGCTCGAAGCGCTCGTGGTCGCGGCCGGGCACGTCGTTCTCGTGCACCATCGCATTCAGGCGCAGGGCGTTTCCCTCGCCCACGCGCTGGTTCACGTCGCCGGTGAGGCGGCGGAAGCCGTCGCTGCCGATCGCCGCGGTGGCTTGGGCGAAGTCCTCCAGACGCGCGGCCTTGCTGACCAGGTTGATGCTGCCGCCCACCGAGCCCGCACCCGAATAGGCCGAGTTGGCGCCGTTCACCAGTTCCACCGACTCGAGGTTGAAGTTGTCGCTGCGGGTGTACTGGGCGCTGTCGCGCACGCCGTCCACGGTGATGTCGGCGCTGGCGCTGAAGCCGCGCAGGGTGATCGAGTCGCCGTAACCGCCGCCGCCCTCGCCGGCGCCGAAGGTGATGCCGGGCAGCGTCTGCAGCACGTCGCGCAGGCCCAGCAGGCCCTGCTGGTCCATCGCGGCGCGGTCGACCACGGTGATGGTCTGCGGCGTGTCCAGCAGCGCTTCGGTGTATTTGGGCGAGGCGGGTTTGTCCACCCGCTCGCCGGTCACCTCGACCGTGTCGAGTTCGGTGGGCGCGGGCGCCGCGGTGGCGGCGGCGGGAAGGGCCAGCGCGAGCGCCAGGCAAAGCGGATGCGGAACGGCCGGACGGGCCGCCGGGTTGGGGCTGCGGGACATGCTTCGGTCCTTGGACGGAGGGTCGTTGGCTGGGCCGAAGCGGCTAGCTAATGCGAATCATTATCATTAGCGACGGGTCGGGATGCAAGCCCGCCCTCACGAAACCTTGCCGGGCAGGCCTTGCGGCACCCGCTATGCTGTCCGCGCATGCCCTTCGCGCCCCCCGCCCGCCTGCTGGCCCTCCTGCTGCCCTGCCTGTGCCTGGTGGCCGCGCCAGCGGCGGCGCTGGAACTGGCGGGCGTGCACGTCACCGGCCTCGAGGACGAGGCCCAGCGCGACGACGTGCTCGACGCGCTCTCCCTGCACCGCCTCAACCCCAACCGCCGCAAGACGCTGACCGAAAGCCGCCTGTCCTACCTGCTGCGCCGCCTGCCACGCGAGGCGCGCCAGGCCATGGAGCCCTACGGCTACTACGACACCCAGGTCGAAGCCGAAATCCTTCGCGACGGCGAACGCGTCACCGTGCGCGTGGCCATCCAACCCGGTGAACCGGTGACCGTGCGCAAGCGCGAGCTGGCGCTCACCGGCGCCGCCGAAACCGACACCGCCCTCACCCGCCGCCTGCAGCGCCTTCGCCCGCGCGAGGGCCAGGTGTTCAACCACGCCACCTACGAAACCGGCAAGGCCAACATGGACCGGGCGCTGGCGGCGCGCGGTTATTTCGACGCGCGGCTCGACACCCACCGCGTCACCGTCAGCCGCGCCGACCACGCCGCCGACATCACCCTGGCCTGGCACAGCGGCGAGCGCTACACGCTGGGTGAAGCCACGCTCGAAGGCCACCCGTTCCGCCCCGGCCTGCTCGAACACCTAGTGCCCTGGAAACCCGGCGAGCCCTACGACCAGGCCGAACTGCTGGCGCTGCAGGCCTCGCTGGCCGAGCTCGACTATTTCGCCGCGATTGATGTCCGCCCGCGGCCCGAGGACGCGCAGGACAAACAGGTGCCGGTGACGGTGACGCTCAGCCCGGCCAAGCGCAGCGTGTATTCGGCCGGCGTGCGCTTCGGCACCGATTCCGGCCTGGGCCTCACCGGCGGGCTGGAGCGGCGCTGGGTGAACGACCGCGGCCACAAGTTCGAAAGCCTGCTCAGCCTGGCCCAGCGCCGCAACGACCTGGCCACGCAGTACCGCATCCCCGCCTTCAAGTGGCTCGACGGCTGGTACACCGCCAGCGCCAGGCTGCGCCAGGAAGAGGTGGACGGCATCAACAACGAGCTGCTGGAAGTGGTGGGCAGCCGCAGCGGCCGGCTGGGCGACTGGAACCTGCTGGCGGCCCTGAACTACCGCCGCGAGCGCTTCGAGGACGCCGCCACCGGCTTCGACTACGCGTATTCGACCCTGGTCTATCCCTCGCTGTGGGCGCAGTGGGGCGAAAGCGACGACCCGCTCTACCCGCGCGCCGCGCGTGGGCTGACGGTGGAATTGCGCGCGGGCTCGTCGGCCTTCGGCTCCGACCTCGATTTCCTGCAGGTGCGCGCCGAAGGCCGCTGGATCCGCAGCTTCGGCCGCCGCCACCGCCTGCTGCTGCGCGGCGAAGCCGGCACCACGGTGAGCGGCGACTTCCCCAGCTTCCCGCCCTCGCTGCGCTTCTACGCCGGCGGCGACCGCAGCGTGCGCGGCTACGGTTACAAGGAAATCGGCCAGTCCATCCTCGGCACCGACGGCCGCCGCTACGTCTTCGGCGGCAAGCACCTGCTGGTGGCCAGCGCCGAATTCGAACGCATGTTCACGCGTGAATGGGGCGCGGCGATATTCGTGGACGCGGGTGATGCCTTCGACAGCCGCGACAGCTTCGGTGCGCAGCTCGGCGCCGGCGTCGGCCTGCGCTGGCGCTCGCCGGTGGGCCCGGTGCGCATCGACGTGGCGCACGGCTTCGGCGGCGACGCACAGCAGTCGATCCGCCTGCACCTCAACATCGGGCCCGACCTGTGACCGCGCCCGCCGCCCGCCCGCCGCGTTCGCGCCTGCACCGCTGGTCGCGGCGCGTGCTGTGGCTGGGCTTCGCCGGTGGCACGCTGGCCGGCGCCCTGCTGGTGTGGCTGCTGCTCACCGCCAGCGGCCGCGACACCCTGCTGGGGCAGGTGACCGGCATGCTGCCGCCCGGCGCACTGCGCTGGGAGCGCGCCGAAGGCACCGTGCGCGGCCCGCTGGTGCTGCACGACGCGGTCTACGTGCAGGACGGCGTGGAGCTGCGCGTGAAGCGCCTGATGCTCGACCCCGACCTGCTGCCGGTGCTCGGCCGCCGCCTGCAGCTCGACGCGCTCGAACTCGACGGCGCGGTGCTGCGCCTGGCCGAGGCCGAAGAGAAACCCTTCGCCCTGCCCGAATGGCCCGACGTGCTGCCGCGCCTGCCGCTGCCCATCGACATCCGCAGCGCGCGCGTGGAAGTGCGCGGGCTGCAGGTGTTCCAGGGCGAGGTGCAGCGCGTGGACATCAGCACGCTCGAAGCCCGCGGCCTGCACCTGGTGGACGACGGTTTCGCGCTCGCGGAACTGCGCCTGGACAGCAATCTCGGCCGCGCCAGCCTCAAGGGCGAATACCGGCCCGCGAAGGATTTCCGCAGCGCGCTCACCGGCACCTTCGCCCGCGCCGCCACCGACGACGCGCCCGCGGCCGCGCTGCAGTTCAGCCTGCAGGGAAACCGCGAGGCGATGGCGCTGGACGTGCGCGGCGACGCGCCGCAGCCGCTGCTGCTGCAGGCCACGCTGGCTGGCGGCAAGGGCGACTCGCCGGCATGGAAGATCAACGCGCATTCGGACGGCCTGGCCCCGGCGCTGCTCGGCGCCGCGCCCGGCGCGCCGCTGCGCTTCGCGCTGCAGCTAGAAGGCATCGGCGCCGCGGCCACGCTGTCGGGCACGGCCGGCCAGGGCGAGGCGAACGTCACCATCGAACCCTCCGAGCTGTCGCTGTCCGGCGACGTGCTGCGCGTCGACCCGCTCGACCTGGTGCTGGAAAACGGCCGCGTGCGCGTGGTGGGCGACGCCAAGCTCGACGCCACGAATTCCTTCGACCTGCGCATCAGCAGCGAGAGCCTGCGCTTCGAACCCGCCGCCGGCGAAGCGGGCGCGCTGCCGGTGACCGCGCGCGGCGAACTGGTGGCCCGCGGCGTCGCCGACGACTGGACGCTGCAGGGCGAGGCCGTGCTTGCCCGCAACGGCGAAGAAGCCCGCCTGCGTGTGGCCGGCGAAGGCGACCGCGAACAGCTGCGCCTCGACGCCCTGCAAGCCAGCACGCCCGGCGGCAAGCTCGAGGGCAGCGGCCGCGTGCGCTGGTCGCCGCGCTTCGAACTGGGCCTGCAGGTGGCGCTGCAGGACCTCGACCCGGGCTATTTCCTGCCCGACTACCCCGGCCGCCTCAGCGGCACGCTCGACCTGCAGGCGGTGAACGACGACGCCGGCTGGCAGGGCGCGTTCACACTCGAAGACCTGCGTGGCGAACTGCGCCAGCGCGCCGTGGCGGGCCGCGCCAACGCCACCTGGCAGGCCGGCCAGGGCCAGGGCGAGGCCGCACTGCGGCTGGGCGAAAGCGCGGTGCTGGCGCGCGGCGCCTTCGGCCGGCGCTACGACCTGCAGGTGCAGCTGGAACCGCTGCAGCTGGCCGACGTGCTGGCCGGCGGCGAAGGCCGCGTGGAGGGGCGCTTTACGCTGCAGGGCCCGGCCGCCGCGCCCGATGTGTCGGCCGAACTTCGCGGCAGCGCGCTGGCCTGGGGCGACTACCGCGCCGACACGCTGACGCTGTCGGGCCAGTTGCCCGCACGTGGAGATGGCGGCGACTTCACCGTGGAAGGCACCGGCGTGGCCTTCGGCGGCCCGCGCGCCGACGCGCTGTCGCTGCGCGCGCGCGGCAGCCAGGCGCAGTTCGCGCTGCAGGCGCAGGCCAGCGGCGAACACGGCGAACTGCAGCTGGCGGGTGACCTCGGCCGCGACGGTGCCACCTGGGCCGGCACGCTGGCCACGCTTCAGTTCACGCCCACTGTCGGGCCGGAACTGACGCTCGAGGACGGCGCCAGCTTCCGCTTCGGCACCGGCGTGCTGCAGCTCGATCGCAGCTGCCTGCGCGCGGGCGACACCGCGGGCCGCCTCTGCGTGGCCGCCACCGGCGAACGTTTCACTCTCGACGGCGACGAACTGCCGCTGGCCCTGGCCCAGCCCTGGCTGCCCACCGACGAAGGCGTGCCGCTGTCGCTGGACGGCGTGGTGGCGCTGCGGGCGGAGCTGCAGCGCGGTCGCGACGGCGGGTGGCGCGGCGAGGGCGAAGCGACCTCGGCGCTGGGCGTGCTGAAGCTGGATCCGGAGTCCGAGCGCGACGTGTTCCGCTACGAAACCCTGCGCCTGGGCTTCACCCTGGCCGGCGACGCGCTGCAGGCGGAACTCACCGCAAACCTCGCCGACCAGGGCCGCGTGTCCGCGCGCCTGGCCACCGGCCTCGCCGACACCGCCGCGCTTGAAGGGGAACTGCAGCTCGACGTGCGCGACCTCACCTTCCTCGAGCTGCTCTCGCAGGACCTCGCCACGCCCACCGGCCGCCTGCAGGGCCGGCTGCAGGTGGCGGGCACGCGCGCGGCACCGGCCATCAGCGGCGAAGCGCGCCTGGCCGCCTTCGCCGCCGAACTGCCCGGCCTGGGCCTGAAACTGGCCGAAGGCGAATTCGAACTCAGCGGCCAGCCCGACGGCGTGGCGCGGCTGTCGGGCAGCGTGCGTTCCGGCGAAGGCCGGCTGCGCCTGGACGGCAGCCTCAATTTCGCCAACCCGGAAGCGCCGCTGCAGCTGGTGCTGGGCGGCGAACAGGTGACCTTCGCCAGCACGCCCGAGCTTTACCTCATCGCCAGCCCGACGCTGGCGCTGCGCTTTGAAAACGGCCAGCTGCAGGTACGCGGCCGCGTGGTGGTGCCCGAGGCGCGCGTGGACCTGGAGCTGCTCGATTCCAGCGCCTCGGTGTCGCCCGACGTGGTGGTGCTCGACCCGGTGGACCCGGAGCAGGGCCGCGCGCTGCCGCTCGACCTCGATTTCGCGGTGGCGCTGGGCGAAGACGTGCGCCTGAAGGGCTTCGGCCTCGACGGCCGCATGAGCGGCACGCTCGCGATGCGCCAGCGCCCGGGCCGCGCCGCCACCGCCTCGGGCACGTTGGATGTCACCGGCGACTACCGCGCCTATGGCCAGGCGCTCAGCATCCGCCGCGCGCGCCTGGGCTATGCCGATTCCGCGGTGGACAACCCCACGCTCGACATCCGCGCCGAGCGCGCCTTCGACGACGTCACCGTGGGCGTGCAGGTGCGCGGCACCGCGCGCCGGCCGGAAACCACGGTCACTTCGCGGCCGGCCATGGACACCAGCGAGGCGCTGTCGTGGCTGGTATTCGGGCGGCCGCTGAACACCGCCACCGGCGCCGAGTCGCAGCAGCTCGACGCCGCGGCCATGGCGCTGGGCGCCGGCGGCAATCTGGTGGCGCAGCAGGTGGGCGCGCGCCTGGGCCTGGACGAAGCCGGCATCAGCGATTCGCGCAACCTCGGCGGCGCCGCGCTCACGGTGGGCAAGTACCTCTCGCCGCGCCTGTTCATCAGCTACGGCGTCTCGCTGGTCGGCAGCGGCCAGGTGGTGACCCTCAAGTACCTGCTCGCCCACGGCTTCGACGTCAGCGTCGAATCCGGCAACGAAAACGCCGCCTCCCTCAACTGGCGCACCGAAAAAGAATAGGGGTGCGAGATAAAAAAAAAAACCCGCCCGAAATAATAAAAAGTCCCCACTTATTATTGTACAATAAAAAATCACCCCCGCCGACG
>JAIBEO010000167.1 GCA_019459185.1 Rhizobium sp.
GCCGCGAAGCCCTTCGCGAAAGGCTTCGCGGCTGAAGCCGCTCCTACAGTCTCTCCGCGTTGTTGGTTGAGCCGCGCGGCGTGGCGGCAGGTTGCCGGCTCAGGGAAGCAGGGCGTCGGCGCCGCGGGCGACGAGCATGTCGGCGACTTGTTCGCCAAGCTTCTCGGGCTCCGACACCGGGCCACTGGCATAACCGCGCACGGTCTGGCCGGTCTTGGCGTCGCCCACCAGGCCTTCGAGCGAAATTCGGTCCTTGCCCAGCGTGGCGTAAGCGGCGATGGGCACGCGGCAGCTGCCGCCGAGCAGGCGGGTCATGGCGCGTTCGGCGCGGGTGCACAGGCGCGTGGCTTCGTGGTCGAGTGGCGCGAACAGCGCACGCGTGACCTCGTCGCCAGCGCGGATCTCCACCGCCACCGCACCCTGCGCCGCGGCCGGGATGAAACGCGGCGCCTGCAGGCGTTCGCGGATGCGCCCCCCCAGGCCCAGGCGCTCCAGTCCGGCGCAGGCGAGCACGATGGCGTCGTAGTCGCCGGCGTCGAGCTTGGCCAGGCGGGTGTTCACGTTGCCGCGCAGGTCGAGCAGCTTCAGGTCGGGGCGGTGCGCGCGCAGCAGCGCCTGGCGGCGCAGCGACGAAGTACCCACGCGCGCGCCGAACGGCAGCTCCTCCAGCGATTCGAACTGGTTGGAAACGAAGGCGTCGAACGGATCGGCGCGCTCGAGCACCGCGGCCAGTTCGAACGGGCCCTCGAGCTCCATCGGCACGTCCTTGAGCGAATGCACGGCGGCGTCGGCGCGGCCTTCGAGCATGGCCACCTCGAGCTCCTTCAGGAAAAGGCCCTTGCCGCCGATCTCGGCCAGCGGCTGGTCCAGCACCTGGTCGCCGCGCGTGGTCATGGGCACCAGCTCGACCTCGAGGCCGGGATGCGCCTCGCGCAGGCGGGCGGCGACGTGTTCGGTCTGCCACAGGGCGAGGGCGCTCTCGCGCGTGGCCAGCCGGATCTTTTCCATGGTGTTCCCCTAGAGGTGTTTCAGGCGCTCGCGCAGCGCCGGCAGGCAGCGCCGGCTGACTTCGAGCGCGGCGCCGTCGTGGCGCAGGAGGGCGTGCACCTGGCCGTCGGCGGCGCGCCGGAGTTCGGCGAATTCGTCGCTGGCGACCAGGCAGTTGCGGTGGATGCGGACGAAGCGTTCGCCGAACTCCTGCTCGAGCGACTTGAGCGATTCTTCGATCAGGTCCTCGCCGCGGGCGTGGTGCACGACGACGTATTTTTCTTCGGCCTGCAGGTAGCGGATTTCGTCGACCGGGATCAGGCGCAGGCTGCCGCGCAGGCGCGCGCTGAGGTGGGTGCGGCGGCGCTCGCTGCCCGGCAGCACGGGCAGCTGCTGGGCGGCGCGGTGGCGACGGGCGCGTTCGAGCGCTTCGACCAGGCGTTCGCGCCGCACCGGCTTGACCAGGTAATCGACCGCGGCGGCCTCGAAGGCGGCCAACGCGTGCTGGTCGAAGGCGGTGCAGAACACCACGGCCGGCGGTGAGCGCAGGCTGGCCAGATGGTGCGCGGCCTCCAGGCCATCCATCACCGGCATGGCGATGTCGAGCAGCACCACGTCGACACCCAGCGCCTCGGCCTGTTCGACCGCCTCGCGGCCGTTGGCCGCCTCGCCGGCGACGACGTGCCCGCCGACCTCGGTCACCAGCGCCGAGAGGCGCTGCCGGGCGAGCGGTTCGTCGTCGACGATCAGGAGCTTCATGGGCGAAGTATGCCCCAGCCAGCCCCCTGGGCTCAGCCGCCGGCCGCGACGGCCAGCCGGTGCGGCGCGGAGGAGACGCCGGCGGCGTCGAGCAGGGTCACTTCGTAATCCCCGGGCGCGAGGAACAGCGCGCAGGACGCGCCGGCCGACCCCACCACGCAGCGATCTCCCGGCACCGCGTCCGCACCCTCGCCCACGCGCCGGGCCTCGAGCAGGCAGGGCGCCGACGCGCAAGCCAGCGGCACCGCGGGCGCCGGCACCCGCCAGCCCCCGAGCCGCAGCCAGCCCGCTTCGGACGATCGCGCCGCGGGCACCGGCAGGAACGCCACGCGGTCGTAGCCGGGCTCGGTGTAGGGCCCGTCGGCGGTGTCGGCGAAATAGGGCTGGCCTGCGAGCAGGCCGTCGCGCGTCGGTTCCTGGTAACCGGCGGCAGCGGGACTGTCCGGCAGGCCCTGCAGGGCCACGGTGAAGTTGGCGATCGAGAGCGGCTCGGTCGTCAGCAGGGCTTTCAGGCGCGCACCCATCATTCCGGGCTGGCCGTCGGCGCCGGGCTGCTTGGAGGTGTGGCCGCCCCCGCCGATGACCACGATGCGGGCGTCCGGCTCGCGTTCGAGCACGCAGGCGATGTTGCGCGCCTGCTCCTGTTCGCGCTGCGGGCTGCGCGGGTCGGGCGACGTGTGCTCGTAAGCCACCGGCACGTAACCCTCGGCCAGGGCCATGCGCAGCAGTTCGGCGTAGATGGGGTCGTTTGTGTAGTAGCCCGTGGCGCGGACGGCATGGCCGCGGGTCGCGAGGCCTTCGTCGGCGAGCACCGAACTCCGGCAAGGATCTCCCTCGACGCGGTCATGGGCCAGCGTCTCGAGCGCGAGGTGGGTGAAGCCCAGCTTGCGCAGTTCGCGCACGAACAGGAAATTGGCCGCGCGCTGGCTGGAATGCCCGTGCGATTCGTTGAGCATCACCACCTGACGACCCTCCACCAGCGCCGCCAGTGCGGGCAGTGCCGGCTGCACGCCGGTGATGCCACGTTCGGCCGCCTCGCCACGCCGCAGGCCGCCGAAGTAGTTGGCGTGCGCGTAGTCGTAGTCGCCCACCAGGGCAGCGGCCTGGCCCTGCATCTGGCCGAAGACGTCAAGGACCATCGGGCTTGAGACGCGATCGGCACGCGGTGCGGTGCCCTGCTGCAAGGCTTGCCAGGCTGCGGCGTACCCCAGCCATGGGTAGTGCGGCTGTGAGTCATTCGTGTCGAGGATGCGCAGCCAGGGATTGTGCGTTTCGAAGCCGGCCACCAAGGCCGGCCAGTCATCGCGGTCACGCAGTGGCGCAAGCGAGGGCGAGTTCTTCAGGGCGAACACGTCCTGGTAACCCGCGGCGACCGCGGATTCGAGCGTGGACATGGCATCGTCGAGCCGGCCTTCGCCCGCTTGGGTGGCCGCCCGGTCGAAGAGCGCCACCGGGCCTTGCGCCGGCCCGGGAGTCGGCGTCACCTCGCCAGCCAACGCGGCGGGCGCCGCAAGCAGCGAAAGTAGCCACAGACAATGCACGTGGGTGCGGTCGCGCATGGGGCAATCCCTCCTTGGCTGCCGGGTTCAGCCGGCCAGGAACCGCTGCTGCATCCAGTCGCCCAGGTCGCGGATTTCCTCGGCGCAGACGCTGTGCGGCATGGCGTAGACGTGCCAGTCCACCCGGGCGCCCAGGCGCTGCAGCAGGTCGCGGCTGTGCACGCCGTAGGCTTCCTGCACCACCGGGTCGAGCTGGCCGTGGGCCATGAAGATGGGCGTCTTCAGGCCGCCCGGCGTGGCCTCGGCGGCGGTGGACGAACCCATGGGCAGGTAGGTGGAGAGGCCGATGATGCCGGCCACCGGCGCCTCGCGGCGCACGCCGGCGGCGAGCGCGATGGCGCCGCCCTGCGAAAAGCCGGCCAGCAGCACGCGCTCCGGCGGGATGCCGCGTTCGGCCTCGCGGGCGATCAGGGCGTCGACCTGGGCGATGGATTCGCGCACGCCGGTTTCGTCGGCGCGCTGGTCGAGTTCGAGATTGCGCAGGTCGTACCAGGCGCGCATGGGCACGCCGTTGTTGAGCGTCACCCGGCGCACCGGTGCGTGCGGGAACACGAAGCGCAGCTCGGGCCAGCCGGGGCGCAGCAGTTCGGGGACGATGGGCGCGAAATCGTGGCCATCGGCGCCGAGGCCGTGCAGCCAAATCACGCTCCAGCGCGGCTCGGGGCCGGTCTGGCGCTCGACGGTTTCCAGCAGGCTCATGCGCGGGCGGGCTCCGTGGTTCGGGGCCCCATTATGCCCGCCGCGCGCGGTTCACTTGACCAGGATGAGCTTGTCGTTGCGCGTGTGCCGCAGCCGGTAAACCTGGCCGCCGTGGCGGATCAGCACCTCGCGCGTGCCGCGCATCAGTTCGCGGCTGTCGAGTTCGAGGCCCGGCGGCACCGGCGAACGGTGCACGCTGGCGGGAAGGGGCGGAAGGTTCGACGGGGGAAAGGCCATGGCCGGCTCCTGGGTGGGACGGCCTTGATGATAATGATTCGCATTTGCGTGTCAACTGGCCGGCTGCGCCCCTTCGCGCGGCAGGCGGAAGCGCAGCACCTGGCGGGTGGTGACCGGTGCCGGACTCTGCTCGAAGCGCCAACGCGTGGCCGCCGCGACGGCCGCATCGTCGAACAGGCCGGGCGGCGTGGCGGAAACGACGCGGGCGTTGCCGACGCTGCCGTCGGGCCGGATGCTCAGCTCCAGCAGCACTTCGCCCTCGAGCTTGCGGCGCAGCGCCATCAGCGGATAACGCGGCTGCGGGGCGCTGACCAGCTTGGGCACCACGGTGGCGGCGGCCGGCGCGCTGGGGCGCGGCACTGCGGGCGTGGCGGCGACAGCCGGGGCCGGGGCCGGCGTCCGGGCCGCGGCGGCGGGCGCGGGGCGCGCGCGTGCCGGGGCCGGCGTGCTGGCGGGCGTAGCCGCCGCGACGCGCTGGCGCGCTTCAGCCTCGGCTTCGGCGGTGGCGGCCAGTTTTTCGGCTTCCACGCGGCGGGCCGCTTCCTGCTCGGCGGCCAGCGCCGCCTTCGCGGCCTCGGCCTCGGCGGACACCAGGCTGTCGCGCAGGCGCGAGAGCGCCGGCAGTTCGGCATCCGCGCGTTCGACCAGCCCCACCAGACGCCGCGCCTCGGTGAAGTCACCGCGGGCGATGGCCTGCTCGCTGCCAATCAGCGCATAGGGCAGCAGTTCGACCAGCGCGGTTTCGATGTTCGCATCGCCCGGCACCAGCGCGCGCAGCGCGAGGTAGTGCTCGACCGCGTTGTCGCCCACGGGCGAATACAGGCGCTGGTCGGCCAGCGCGGATGCGGCGGCGGCGCGCAGGCCGGCTTCGTCGGTGGGCGCGGCGGGCGCGGCAGGGGCCGCCGGCGCTTCCGCAGCGGTTTGCTGCGGCGACGCGGTTTCGGCACCGGGATCGGCGGTGCAGGCGGCGACCAGCGCCACCAGGAACAGGCTCAACGGCAGGCGCATGGGGCGCATGGGTGTCTCCTTGAGGCAGACACCCAGCCTACCCAGCGCCGATGACACTCCCGAGGCGCCGGGACGACGGCAGTGCGAAACTTCAGCCGCCGATACCCGCGTACTCGTTCCACTCCAGCGAACCCACGGCATACATCGTGATGTCGCCGCCGTAGCCACCCGGCGACAAGCGCGCCGGATCGCCCAGGCCGTCGAAGTACCAGCCCTCGAGGTCGCCGCGATCCACGACGCCGTTGCCGTTTTCGTCGCGCCAGGCGCGCACCTTCAGGGGCTTGGACTGGCCGGTGAACACGTAGGCGGCGGAAATGCCGTCGCCTCCTTCGGAGCCCTGCAGCGCCAGGCGCGCGACCTCCTTGCATTCACGGCCAGGGCCGTCGCAGAGCATGACGATGGCGCCGCTCGGATCGGCGACCTGCCCGTCCACAACCGCCTGGACGGTGCCGCGGATGGCACCGACGGCGGCCTGCGACTGGCAGGCGGCCGCCAGCAGGGCGAGCGCGAGGAAACGGAGGTTCGTGTTTTTCATGGAGTGTCCTTCGGTTGATGGATCGGGTCAGGGGGCACCAGCCGCGGGCGAGCCGTCCACCGGCCCCGCGACCGACGCCCCTGTGAAAGCCGAGACGATATCCGCGCGGCTGAGGTTGAGGCTGATGTCGACCTGCCCGACATCGTGGGTCGCGCCGTAGTTGCCGGCATTCACGCCGCCACCGGCGACCATGCGCACGCCGAAATCCTTGACGCCCTGTGGCCCGGCGGTGATGTACAGGCCGTCCTTGAAGCCGAAATCCGCGCTCAGCGGCCCCAGCTCGACCACTCCGGCGGTGAACTTCGGCCCCGCGAAAACGGTCACCTCGCCCTGCGCGGTGAGTTCAAGCTCGGCGTGTACGCCAATCAGCTTTTCGATGACGTCATGTTCGACCACGACCTTGGCCTTGCCGCAGGTGGCCTCGACCGAGCCGATGGAGCTGATCTTGAACTTGAAGGAGTATTGCTGCCGCTCCTCGTTGCAGAAGGGGGCCTCCGCCGGCTCCTCAGGCGGCTGCAATCCCTCGGGCAGGCTGCAGCGCGAGCCCACGCCCACGGCCAGCTGAAGGGCCGTGCCCAGGTTCATTACGCGGAAACCTTGGGTCTCGTCGTTCCAGGCCCGAATTTCGGCATCCAGCAGCGTGCGCCAGGCCGGGTCCCCCAGGTTGGCGGCAATGCCGGTTGCCTCCTGGTGGGCCGCCTCGTGCCAGCGCACCAGGGCCCGGTCGAACGCCAGAGCTGGGGCGGAGATGTCCGAGAGCAGCCGGTCGGCGTTGCGCCGATCCGTCGGGAAACAGCCATTGGCGTCCGCACGCTCGCCGCCGGGCACGGGCTCGAGCTGCTGGACCAGGTCCATGTGCTTCTCCACCGCGCGATTGAGCTCTACCTCGGCGATGGCCAGGTCCCGCAGGAGCGGGCGCAGGCGCTCGGCGCGCCGCTCGAACTCGGATTCGACCGGTTTCCAGGCGGACACGTCCGACGAAGGACCAGCCCCCTCGCCACTTCCAAAATCGCCGGAGTCGACACCCACGCGGGGGAATACCCTCTCGTTGAGGTAGTCATGCAGCCAGGTCGCCAGGCTCTGGGAATAGTCGGTGGGTCGGTCGGTGGCCGCCTGCAGCAAGGGCGGCAAGTCCGCCATGCCCGCCATCTGCCCGGCCATCGCACGTTCGAGCTCCGCCATGGACCGCGCTTGCCACCCGGCCAGGTGGCCATGCTGAAAAGGGAAGTCCAGTTTGGGCAACTTGCCGCGAATGCCGGGAGAAAGGTCGAGCACGTCGCCTGGCGCCATGACCTCGATTGCCACCGGATGTTCTTCGGAAAAGGGATCTCCCTTCACGCCGTGCGCGACGTAGTCGAACTTCTCGCGCACGGACCGGCGCCAGACGGCCGCGGGCATCAACTGCCGGGCGGCTTGCTTCTTGCCCTGGAGGGCGAGGGCGATCGCGAGGTTGCGGCTCGCTTCCATCAGGTAGGGCGTGATGAACAGGGCTTGGCGCAGCGGCGTCTCGGCCTCGGCATAACGACGCACGAGCACCAGGGCATGGCCGCGGTTGGCGTAGAGCGCGGCCGATGGCAGGCCGTCGAACTCGTCCTCTGCTTCGCGCAGGAGCGCCAAGGCCTCGGACGGCTTGCCCAGTGTGTTGGCGAGACCGGCCATGTTCACCAGGATGGCGGCGCGGCGCCCCGACGGCGCCTTGTCCAGCGCAAGCCGGTAGAACGCGAGCGCAAGGGCGGGCCTGCCCGTGGCGGCGGCACCCACCGCGGCCTCGGCCAGGGACTCGACGCCACTGTCCAGCTCTTTGTCTTCGACCCATCCGGCCACGCCATCCGCCATCGGAGCGAGTCCGCCATCGAGCCGCTCGAGCGCTTCGTCGAAATCGAGTTCAACGTAGCGCGATTCACCGGAGGCGATCTGGACACGCGCCTCCTCGACCATGGTCTCGTAGGTCGCGCCCAGGTCCACCGCCATCATGTCGGTGAGCGTGCGGAAAGGATAGTTGTCGCCGGAGATGGACGAAGTACCGGCGAACGCTGGTGACGCGAACAGCAGCGCGCACAGCACAGCCAGTCGCGACAGGCAACGGACATGGGGGAAATGCGGCATGGCGCGGTGCCGGTCAATCGATGCGGACGAGTTCGACGCGCCGGTTCAGCGCGCGGCCGGCATCGCCGTCGTTGGCCGCCACTGGGCGGGTATCGCCGAAGCCGGCAACCTCCATCCGACCGGACCCGATCCCGGCGGCAACGAGCCAGGCCTTCACCGTGGCCGCGCGTGCCTCGGACAAGGCCTGGTTCGCGGCGGGCTGGCCGACACTATCGGTGTGTCCTTCGATCCGCAGTCGCATGGAGGCGTGCTGCTCCATCAGCGTGCGGACTTCGGCAAGGACGCGCTCGGACGTCGGCTGCAGCGTCGACTTGCCGTTGTCGAACTGGACGCCATTGACGGTTACCCGCCCGGTCTTGGCCAGGCTGTCGTAAAGCTCGCCGGCGCCCGCCACGTAGTCCTGCTCCATCGACTCGACTTCGACGATCAGCAGCTCGGACCATACATAAGTCGTGTCGGTGGTGCCCTTTACGTTCACGTGGACACGCGGCGAACCGGGGCGATCCAGGACGAACGCGCCGAACACGTCGCCCGAACCCACGTTGGGGACCTGGACCTTGTCGCCCCGGACCACCGCGATGGTGCGGAAGCCGGCATCGCGCAGGGCGTTCTCGTAGTTCCTGACCACCTGCAGCGGCGAGCTCTGCGGGTCGATGGAGTACACGAACCTGTAGACCTTGCCTTCGAGTCCCTCGACCGTCACCGTGGCGCTGCCGGCCTCATAACCCGTGACCACGTCGGCGGCATCGAAGTCCCGCATTTCGGCGCTGTCGATGGTCGCCCCGGGGTAGTGCTTGACGATGGGGTGCTCCGGCACCGCACCGTCATCGGCGATGGCCGGCGCGGCAAAGGCAAGGGCGAGCAGAAGGAAGGCAGCAGTCCGGCGAATACGCATCTGAAACTCCTCAGGGATCTTGGGGCAGGCTCCGGCGACGGCCCGGCGGAGGCCGGACATGCCGATCCGCGTCGTGGCCGGCGGGTCCTGCAGGCAGACGATGCCGTCGTCGATCGGGTCCATGTCGGGGTTTCCACTTTCCGGGGCCCCCAATCTGACCGGTCCGGACCCCGGCGTCGTCCGCCGACGCGTAATCGAACTCCCCCGCGTGCCCCTTCCCGGGTCAGGAGGGGGGCGGCGCCGTGGCCCCGGCGGCCTGCTGGCGGCGCCGGTACTCGACCGGCGTCATGCCCGTGCACTTCCTGAAGGCGGCATAGAAGGAGGACTTCGAGGAGAAACCGCATTCATACTGGATCTCGGCCACCGTGGCGGCCGGGCGATCGGCCAGAAGCCGCTGGGCATGCTCGCAGCGATGCCGGTTGATGTAATCGAAGAACGACATCCGGAAGTGGCGGTTGAGCGTCTGCGAAAGATCGCGTGCGGACATGGGCAGCCGGTCGGCCAGGTCGCCGATGGAAATCGAGCCCTGCAGGTGGGCGCCGCTTTCCCGCAGGCAGGCGTCGACCTGGCCTGCAAAGGCCTGCAGTTCCGCGTCGGAAAGCCGGTGCGGCCCGTACTTGTCCTCCATGTCCCCGGCAGGCCCGGGAAGCACGACCGGTGCCGGCGGCCGCGCCGCCTGCCGTAGGGCCTGGACCAGGAAATAGAGGCCGAGCGCGAACGAGGCGGCCGCCTCCACCGCGACGAAGGCGTTGTCGAGCCCGCCCACCGGCCAGCGCCTGACCGCCAGCGCATGCACCAGCCCAATGGCCGCCAACAGCACGGTGCCGGCCAGCGAGAGGCGCAGCCAGGTCAGCTCGGCGGTCCCGGTCGAGGCCTGCTGCTGGCGGTACAGGGCGCGATGCCGGACCAGCACCCGCCCCGCCAGGAACAGGTAGGCGAACACGTAGGCGAAGATGCCCAGTTGCAGCGGCAGGCTATTGAGCACGCTGGGGTAGCCCGGGTCGTGCAGGATGGCGCGCTGGACCCCGTCCGCCTGGAACGTATAGGCGGCCAGCACCAGGGCGACGACACCGGCCGCCGGCAGGAAATGCGCCAGGCTCGCCGGGCGCAGGCGGAAGCCGGAGATCGCCAGCGAGCACGCATACAGGTACAGCAGCGGTGCCGTGGCCAAGCCGAGGCTGTTGCCGAGCAAGGCATAACGAGGGGCGATTTCGACCCAACCGCTGACGACATACAGGAAGTTCAGCAGCGACGCCGCCAGCGCGAGCAAGAAGGCGGCAAGCAGCCTCGTGCTCGGCTGGCGCCCGGCTCCCGAGCCCAACCCGAACACCGCGACCACGATGAACGTGAAGATGGCCAGTATCAGCGCGACGGTGATCACGGAGAGCTGCATATGCCCGGCACACCGGTAGGCTTTCCAGGCACCGGACAGTGCCGGTCATGGGTTTGCTGCATGTTCCAATGCGCCTTGGTGGATTGGTTCGCCGCCGCCATGCGGGTCTTGTGCTCCGAAAACAGGCCGGCCCCGCTCCCCGGCATCACATCGTACAGCGCCACGAGCCGACAGGCGCCCCTCCGACACGGTACCGGACGATGCGCGGCACTTCCTGCTGAAATGCTGCGGGGGATCAGCGAATCGATTCACCAAGACACGCTTTCGAGCGTGTCTGCCGGCAGCTCGGGCGGCGGTGTTCGCGTGGCCCTGCGGGTATTCCGGACGGGTGATTGGTGGGCCTGCCAGGACTCGAACCTGGAACCAAGGGATTATGAGTCCCGTGCACTAACCATTGTGCTACAGGCCCGTCGGGGGGCAATTATGGCCGGAAAATCGCCCCCCCCACACGGTCCGCGCTAGCGGTGAAGGTCTGCCGAACCCACGGGCTCGATCGCATGCGCCAAGTCCTCGGGTATCTCCCCCTCCGGCCGCAGCTGCCCCTCCCACTTCGACACCACCGCAGTGGCCACGCTGTTGCCGATGACATTGGTGGCCGAACGCGCCATGTCCAGGAAGTGGTCGATGCCGAGCAGGAGCAGCAGGCCGGCCTCGGGCAGGTTGAACTGCGCCAGCGTGGCCGCGATCACCACCAGCGAGGCGCGTGGCACGCCGGCGATGCCCTTGGAGGTCACCATCAGCACCAGCAGCATCGCCACCTGCTGGCCGAGGCTGAGCTCGATGCCATAGGCCTGGGCGATGAACATCACCGCGAAGGTGCAGTACATCATCGAGCCGTCGAGGTTGAACGAATAGCCCAGCGGAAGCACGAACGAGGTGACGCGGTTGCTGCAGCCGAACTTCTCCAGCTGGGCCAGCGTGCGCGGGTAGGCGGCTTCGGACGAGGCGGTGGCGAAGGCCAGCAGCACCGGTTCGCGCACGGCGCGGAACAGGCCCACGGCGCGCCGCCCCAGCACCGCCGAGGCGGCCAGGAACAGCAGCAGCCACAGCGCCAGGATGCCCAGGTAGAACTCGCCCATGAACTTGCCGTACACCGCCAGCACGCCCAGGCCACTCTTGGCGATGGCCGCCGACACGGCCGCGAACACCGCGAACGGCGCCGCCCACATCACCAGCATGGTGACCTTGAGCATCACATAGGAAAGGCCCTCGAGCGCGTCCACCAGCACTTTGGCCTTGTCGCCCACGCCGGCGCAGGCCACGCCGAAGAAGACCGAGAACACCACGATCTGCAGGATCTCGTTGCGCGCCATCGCGTCGGCGATGGAGGACGGCACCAGGTGGGTCACGAACTCCTGCAGGCTCAGGCCCGAGGCCGGCACGCCCGAACTGGCGGCGATGTCGGGCAGCTCGATGCCCAGGTTCAGGCCCGGCTGCAGCAGGTTAACCAGCAGCAGGCCCAGGCCCAGCGACATCAGCGAGGCGGCCATGAACCAGGCCATGGATTTCAGGCCCACGCGCCCGACCGCACCCAGGTCGCCCATCTTGGCGATGCCCACCGCCAGGGTGGCGAACACCAGCGGGCCGATGATCATCTTGATCAGGCGCAGGAAGGTGGTGGTGACCACGCCGAAGCCCGAGACCCAGGGCGCGGTGTCGTCGACGGTGAAGTTCAGGGTGGTGCCGACGACGACGCCCAGCACCAGCGCGGCCAGGATCCACCAGGTCAGTTTGTTTCCGCTTGCCATTCCGAGGGCTCCAACGAAAGAGGCCCCGCGTTGGCGGGGCCCCTCAAGCGTAACACCGGCGCGGGCTTACTCGAGGTCGAGGAAGGACCGCAGCTGCTCCGAGCGGGTCGGGTGGCGCAGCTTGCGCAGGGCCTTGGCCTCGATCTGGCGGATGCGCTCGCGGGTGACGTCGAACTGCTTGCCCACTTCCTCGAGGGTGTGGTCGGTGTTCATGTCGATGCCAAAGCGCATGCGCAGCACCTTGGCCTCGCGCGGGGTGAGGCCGGCGAGCACGTCGCGCACCGTCTCCATCAGGCCGAGGTTGGTGGTGGCCTCGATCGGGGATTCGATGCTGGTGTCCTCGATGAAGTCGCCCAGGTGGCTGTCCTCGTCGTCGCCGATCGGGGTCTCCATGGAGATGGGTTCCTTGGCGATCTTGAGCACCTTGCGGATCTTGTCCTCCGGCATCTCCATCTTCTTGGCCAGCTCTTCCGGGGTCGGTTCACGACCCATTTCCTGCAGCATCTGGCGGGAAATGCGGTTGAGCTTGTTGATGGTCTCGATCATGTGCACCGGGATGCGGATGGTGCGCGCCTGGTCGGCGATCGAGCGGGTGATGGCCTGGCGGATCCACCAGGTGGCGTACGTGGAGAACTTGTAGCCGCGGCGGTATTCGAACTTGTCCACGGCCTTCATCAGACCGATGTTGCCTTCCTGGATCAGGTCGAGGAACTGCAGGCCGCGGTTGGTGTACTTCTTGGCGATGGAGATGACCAGGCGCAGGTTGGCCTCGACCATTTCCTTCTTGGCCTTGCGGGCCTTGGCCTCGCCGTAGGCCATGGCGCGGTTGATTTCCTTGATGTCGGGCAGCGACAGGAACAGCGAATCCTCGATGCCGACCAGCTTCTGCTGCTCGGCGACGATGTCGTCCTTGAACTCGCGCATGCCGGACGACCACTTCTGCTTGCGGCGGATGACGTCGTCGGCCCAGTCGAGGTTGATCTCGTTGCCCGGCCAGGCGCGCAGGAAGTCCTTGCGCGGCATCTTGGCGCTGCGCACGCAGATGTCGAGGATGCGGCGCTCGTGCTCCTTGATGGCGTTGACCACTTCGCGCAGCTTGCGCACGAAGGCGTCCATCAGCGCCAGCGGGAGCTTGAGGCGCAGGAACTCGGCCGCCATTTCCTCGCGGGCCTTGACGGTCTTCTTGTCGGCCGCGCCGTACTTGGCGTGCGTCTTCTGGAACTTGGTGTACAGGGCCTTGAGCGCGTCCATGCGGCGGCCGACCTCGGCCGGGTCCGGACCGGTGTCGACGGCGGCGGTTTCCTCGCCGTCCTCGCCCGCGGGCTCCTCGTCTTCCTCGATCTCCGCGTCTTCGTCGATCACGGCCTCGGGGATGACCGCCTCGGGCTCCTCGATGTCGAGGAAGCCGACCACGACCTCGTTCAGGCGCTTCTTGCCCTCGAGGTGCTGGTCGTAGTCCTCGAGCAGCAGCTGGATGGACCAAGGGAAGCTGGCCAGCGAGGCGTGGACCTGGTTCAGGCCTTCTTCGATGCGCTTGGCGATGGCGATCTCGCCTTCGCGAGTGAGCAGCTCGACCGAACCCATCTCGCGCATGTACATGCGCACCGGGTCGGTGGTGCGGCCACCCTCGGTGTCGAGCGCGGTCAGCGCGGCGGCGGCTTCTTCGGCGGCGGTGTCGTCCGAATCGCGGGTGGACGAGGAATCGGACAACAGCAGGGTCTCGGCGTCGGGCGCGACTTCGTGCACCTCGATGCCCATGCCGTTGATCATGCCGATGATGTCTTCGATCTGCTCCGGATCGACGATGTCGTCGGGCAGGTGATCATTGACCTCGGCATAGGTCAGGTAACCCTGCTCGAGGCCCTTGCTGATCAGCTGCTTGATTTCGGACTGCTGAGCCGGACGATCGTTGGCCATGAAAACTGTCCCGAGACTGGGAAAATGGAACCGCGCAGTATACAGGAGCCCGCCCCGCCTAGCTATCTGTCTGACAGAAAAGGGGTTTTTCGGGGCTAGGACTGCAGCCGGAAGGTGACCGGGCCGTCATTGACCAGGCTGATCATCATGTGGGCGCCGAAGCGGCCGGTTTCAACCCGGGGATGGCGTTCCCGGCACAGGGCCACCAGGCGGTCGAAGCCACGGCGGCCGGCCTCGGGGTCGGCGGCGCTGGTGAAGCTGGGGCGCAGGCCGCTGCGGGTGTCGGCGGCCAGGGTGAACTGGCTGACCAGCAGCAGGCCGCCGCCGATGTCGGCCAGCGAACGGTTCATGCGGCCGGCCTCGTCGCCGAACACCCGGTAGGCCAGCAGGCGCCCGGCCATCTTTTCGATGCGGGCCTCGTCGTCGCCTGGCTCCACCGCCACCAGGGCGAGCAGGCCGGGGCCGATGGCGCCCACGACCTCGCCGTCGACGCGGACGCTGGCTTCGGTGACGCGCTGGATGAGTGCGATCATGCCGGCATGGTCGCTGCGGCCGCGCGCGGCGGTCAACGCCATCGGCGCGGCCCGGGCCATCCCTTACACTCCGGCGATGCCCGCCATTCCCTTCGCCAGCCGACTGATGTTCGCCGCCGCGTGGCTCGCGGGCCGGCTGCCGTTGGGCATCCAGCGCGGCCTGGGCGCGGCGCTGGGTGGCCTGGCCTGGCGCGCCAACGGCCGCGCGCCGAAGGTGGCGCGCCGCAACCTCGAGCTGGTGGCGCCGCAGCTGCCCGCCACCGAACGCGAGGCGCTGGTGCGCGAGGTGATGCGCGAAACCGGCCGCAATGCCATGGAAACCCTGCGCATCTGGACCCGCCCGCGCGCCGACAACCTGCGCCTGGTGCGCGGCACCGAAGGACTGGACCTGCTGGAGCAGGCCGTGGCCGCCGGCCGCGGCGTCATCATCGCCGCGCCGCACTACGGCAGCTGGGAGCTGCTGGTCGAATTCATGGCCGCGCGCGGCCCCTTCAGCCTGGTATACCGGGTGCCGGAAACGGCCGCCGGCGACGGTTTCCTGCGCCTGGCCCGCGGCGGCGCGAACATCCGCCTGGTGCCGGCCGAGGCCAACGCGATGCGCCCGCTCTGGCGCGCGCTGCAGGCCGGCGAAGTGGTGGGCATTACGCCCGACCAGCAGCCCAAGCTCGGCGGCGGCGAATTCGCGCCCTTCTTCGGCCACGCGGCGCTGACGCTGAGCCTGATTCCCAAGCTGGCCGCACGCACTGGCGCCGCGGTCCTGGTGGGCTATGCCGAGCGCGGCGCCGACGGCGATTACGTGGTGCGCTTCGAACCGGCGCCGGCGACCATCGCCTCGGACGACGTGGTGACGGCCACGACCGCGATGAACGCGGCGGTCGAGGCCGTCGCACGGCGTGACTTCCGCCAGTACCAGTGGACCTACAAGCGCTTCACGATCCGGCCACCGGGCTCGGGTGAAGCAAGCCCCTACGAACGTCGCCGGAGGAAGCCGCGATGACCGACCCCCTGTCCGCCCCCGCCCCGCTCGCCGACGACGGCTGGCAGTCGCTTCCGCCTGCGGCGCGGCGCGTGGCCGGCATCACCGGGGCGATCGCCGGGCTGGTGGTCGGCACGTTGGTGGCGGTGCCCGTGGCGGTGGCGGTGGATGCCGGCCTGGCCCTGAAGCTCTCGCTGGGCGCGGCCCTGTGGCTGGCATTGCCGGCGCTGGCACTGGTTTTGGCGCGCGTGCGCTGGCGTCGCACCCGCTGGCGGCTCGACGAACGCGGCCTGCACGTGCGCCGCGGCGTGTTCTGGCGCAAGGAAGTGCTGGTGCCGCGCAGCCGCGTCCAGCACCTGGACCTCGAGCGCGGGCCGATCGAACGCCACTTCGGCCTGGCCACGCTGGTGGTGCACACCGCCGGCACCCGCATGCACGCGCTGCGACAGTCGGGTTTTGAAGACGCCGACGCCGTGGCCCTGCGCGACGCCCTGCTGCCCGAGGCCGACCGCCATGACGACAGCCTCTGAAGAGCTGGCCGGCGGCGCCGAGCGCCGGCTGCACCCGCTGTCCTGGCTGTTCGTGCTGCTGCTGCAGCTCAAGAGCTTCGCGCTGCCGCTGCTGGTGCTGCTGTTCACCGGCCGCGGCAATTCCTGGGAACTGTGGGGCCTGGCCGGCGCCGGCGTGCTGGTGCTGGTGTCGCTGGCGCAGTACTTCACCTTCCGCTTCCGGGTCGAGCGCGACGGGCTGGTCATCCGCAGCGGCCTGCTGCAGAAGAGCCTGCGCCACATTCCCTTCCACCGTGTGCACAACGTGGCCCTGCACCAGTCGCTGCTGCACCGGCTGGCGGGCGTGGCCGAGGTGCGGCTCGAGTCGGCCGGCGGCATGAAGCCCGAGGCGGAAATGCGCGTGCTGTCGCTGGCCGACGCGCACGCGCTGGAGGAGCTGGTGCGCGCGCACGGCGCCGGCACCGCGCCCGCGACCGCCGGCGAAGCGGCGGCACCGCTGCCGGAAAGCCGCGAGCTGCTGGCGCTGGACACCGGCGAGGTGGTGCGGCTGGGGCTCATTTCCAACCGCGGCATGCTGCTGGTGGCCGCGGGTTTCGGCGTGCTGGCGCAGACCGATTCCAAGCTGGTGGGCAGCGTGCTCACCGGCTGGGTGCAGGGCGCCATGGGCCTGGGCAAGGAACTGCACCTGGGCTGGCTGGGTTGGACCCTGGGCGTGCTGAGCCTGGTGGCGCTCGCGGTGGTGGCGCTGCGTCTGCTGTCGGTGGCGCTGGCGCTGCTGCAATTCCATGGTTTCACGCTGGTGGAAACGGGGCGGCGCCTGAGCGCGCAGCGCGGCCTGCTCACGCGCCTGCGCGCCAACATGCCGCGCGGCCGCATCCAGGCCTGGAGCCTGCGCGAAGGCCTGGTGCACCGCTGGTTCAAGCGCCGCAGCCTGCGCGTGGACAGCGCCTCGATCGAAGCGGCCAACGACCAGCGCTCGCTGCGCGACCTGGCGCCGCTGGCCACGCCCGAAACCATGGACGCGCTGATCCGCCACCTGCTGCCCGGCGGCCATTGGCCGATGCGCGACTGGCGGCCGCTGCACCCGCGCGCCTGGCGCCGGCAGTTCACGTTGCCCGCGCTGTTCGCGCTGGCGCTGGCGGCGGCGCTGGCCTGGCAGCAGGGGCCCTGGGGCCTGGCTGCGTTGGCGCTGCTGCCGCTGTTCCTGCTGCGCGCCCGCGTCTGGGCGCGGCATGCCGGTTACAGCGAGGAAGCCGGCGTCATCGCCGTGCGCGAGGGCTGGCTGGACAAACACTGGCGCTTCGCCGAGGTGCGCAAGATCCAGTCGCTGGTGCTGGCGCAGTCGCCCTTCGACCGCCACCACGGCATGGCGACGCTGCTGATGGACACGGTGGGCGCCAGCCCCTTCGAACCGCCGCTGCGCATCCGCTACCTGCCCGAGGCCGAGGCGCGCGCCCTGCACGACCGCCTGGCGGCGAACCTGGGTGGCGCGGCTACTCCTGCCAGAACTGCGGCGTAAGCAGCACGAGCAGCGAAAACACCTCCAGGCGGCCGAGGATCATGCCCAGCGTACCCAGCCAGATCGCCATGTCGTTCACGGTCGAGAAGCTGTAGGCGGTTTCACCCAGGCCGGGGCCGGAATTGGCCAGCGTGGCCATGGTGGCGCCGTAGGCCGATTCCAGGTCCAGGCCGCTGGCGCTCATGCCCACCAGCAGGGCCATGAACACCAGCATCCAGATGGCGATGAAGCCGCTCACCGACAGCACCACGCTCTCGGACACGCGGCGGCCGCCCATCTTCACCAGGAACTGCGCCTTCGGGTGCACCAGCTGCTTGATCTCGCGCCAGCCCTGGCGCACCACCATTACCACGCGCGCCACCTTGATGCCGCCGACGGTGGAGCCGGAGCAGCCGCCGATGGCCGCGATGGTGGCCAGGATCACCGGCGCCGGGCCGGTCCACTGGTCGAAGCCCGGCACCACGAAGCCGGTGGTGGTGATGTTGGAAACCACCTGGAAGGTGGCCATGCGCACCGACTCGCCCAGCGCGGCGTAATCGCCGCCCAGCCACAGCGTCAGGCTGACCAGCAGGCTGAAGCCCAGCACGATGCGCAGGAAGGCGCGCAGCTCGGAATCGCTGGAATACACGTCCAGCGAAGCGCGCCGCCAGGCGATGAAATGCAGGCCGAAGTTGATGCCGCCGAGCAGCATGAAGGTGATGGCGATCCATTCCAGGACGGGGCTGTCCCACTGCTGGAAGCCGGCGTCGTAGGTGGAGAAGCCGCCGGTGGACACGGTGGACATGGCGTGGCCGACGGCGTCGAACAGGTCCATGCCGGCCACCCAGAACGAAGCCGCGCACAGCACCGTCAGGCCGAAGTACACGCCCCACAGCGCCTTGGCGGTCTCGGCGATGCGCGGGGTGAGCTTGGTGTCCTTGGTGGGGCCGGTGCTCTCGGCGCGGAACAGCTGGGTGCCGCCGATCTTGAGCATCGGCAGGATCGCCACCGCCAGGATCACGATGCCCATGCCGCCCAGGAACTGCAGCAGCTGGCGATAGAACAGCACGCTGCGCGGCAGGTCGTCGAGGCCCACGATGACGGTGGCGCCGGTGGTGGTCAGGCCCGAGGTGGCCTCGAAGATGGCGTCGGCGTAGCTCAGGTAGGGCGGGCCGTGCACGAAGGGCAGCGCCGACACCAGGCTGGCGAACACCCAGGTGAGGGTGACGATGAGGAAGCCGTCGCGCAGGCGCAGGTCGTAGATGACGTTGCGCGCCGTGCCCCACAGCACCGCGCCCACGACGAAGCTGACCAGGAAACTGCCGAAGAACACCGAGGGCGTGCCCCGCTCGCCCCAGGCCAGGGCCAGCAGCGCCGGCGGCAGCTTGGACATCGAGGACATGACGATGATCACGCCCAGGATGCGCTGGATGGCGCGGAAACGTTGGGTCACAGCCAGGTCGCCCCGGTCTGGAACAGGGCGCTCACCTTGGCCATCTCGCGCTTGTCCATCACGAACAGGATGACGTGGTCGCCCGGCTCGATCACCACGTCGTGGTGGGCGATCAGCAGCTTGTCGCCGCGCACGATGCCGCCGATGGTGGTGGCCTCGGGCAGTTCGAGTTCGTCGAGCGCGCGGCCGATGACGCGCGAGGTGCGGGCGTCGCCGCGCACCACCGCCTCGATCGCCTCGGCGGCGCCGCGGCGCAGCGAATACACCCGCGCCGGCGCGCCCTCGCGGATGTGCGCCAGCAGCGCGCCCAGCGTCACCAGCTGCGGGCTGACCGCGATGTCGATGGTGCCGCCTTCCACCAGCTCGGCGTAGCTGGGCCGGTTGATCAGCGAGATCACGCGCGGGCAGCCCATGCGCTTGGCCAGCATCGCCGAGAGGATGTTGGCCTCGTCGTCGTTGGTCATCGCGCAGTAGACGTCGGTCTGGTCGATGTTCTCCTCGCGCAGCAGGTCCTCGTCGGCGCAGTCGCCGACCAGCACGATGGAGTTGAGCAGGTCCTCGGCGATGCCGCGGGCGCGTTCGCGCGAACGTTCCAGCACCTTCACCGAATAGCGGCTCTCGAGGCTGCGCGCCAGGTTGCGGCCGATGTTGCCGCCGCCGGCGATCAGCAGCCGCCGCGCCGGGCGCGCGTCCACGCGTCGCAGCTCGCTCATCACGGTCAGGATGTTCTTGCGGTCGGCGAGGAAGAACACCTCGTCGTCCACCTCGATCACGGTGTTGCCCTCGGGCTTCACCGGCCTGCCGTTGCGGAAGATGGCGGCGACGCGCGCGTCCACGCCGGTGGGAAGGTGGTCGCGCAGCTCGCGGATCTCGTGGCCCACCAGGGCGCCGCCGGGCACCGCCCGCACGGCCACCAGCTGCACGCGGCCCTCGGCGAAGTCCAGCACCTGAAGCGCGCCGGGATATTCGATCAGGCGCTCGACGTGGCGGCAGACCAGCTGCTCGGGGCTGATGGCGGCGCTCACGGCGGAATGTTCCGGATCGGCCAGCGCGGCCACTTCCAGGTACTGGGCCTCGCGCAGGCGGGCCACGCGGGTGGGCGTGCGGAACTGCTGCTGGGCCACCTGGCAGGCGATCAGGTTCACTTCGTCGCTGGAAGTGACCGCCACGAGCAGCTCGGCTTCTTCGGCGCCGGCCTGGGACAGCACGCTGGGCAGCGAGGCGTGGCCCACGACGGTGCGGATGTCGAGCTTTTCGGCCAGGTCGCGCAGGCGCTGGTGGTCGGTGTCGACCACGGTGATGTCGTTGTTCTCGGAGGCCAGCGAGGAGGCTACCGAAGTGCCGACCTGGCCCGCGCCGAGGATGAGGATTTTCATGTTTCCCGGTTGTCCTTGGCTGCGTGTCCCCTCGCAGGTGGCCCTAGTCTAGCCGGAAGGCGCTGCGGCTGCGCCCGCCCCGCAGCCCGGCGGCACGGCCGTGGCCGGCAGCAGCCACCAGCGCCGCCGCGAGGTGGCGCCGGCGAAATGCGCCGCGTCGCGGTCCACGCAGGCCGGCATGGCCTGCTCGATCGTGAAGATCCAGCGCGTCCCCGGCTTTTCCGCCTGCCAGGCCGTCGCCCGGCGCCACTGCTCCGGCCAGCTGGCCCCGGGCTCGGCGCCGCTGGGCCCGAAGCCGAAGGTGGCCACCGGCCGGTCGGCCACCAGCAGGTGCTGCTCGCGCCAGGCCACGCCGCCCACTTCCGCATCGGGCCCCACGTGGCTGGCCACTTCGGCCATCACCCCGCGCGCCGACAGGTAGCGGTCGAGCACGGGGTAGGCGCCGAAGGAATAGATGGCCCACAGGCCGCCCAGCGCCCAGGCCGCCGCCGCCGCGGGTCGCGCACGCAGCGCAGCGGCGCAGCCCAGCATCCAGGCGCCGATCACGGCCAGCAGGCCGGCCAGCCAGTGGCTGTCTTCCGGCGCGTAACCCCGGCGGCCCAGCAGGCGGTGCTCGAAACCGGGCTCGCCCAGCAGCATGGCCAGGCCGGCCAGCAGCATCACCCCGCCCAGCACCAGCGCGAAACCCAGCAGCAGGCGCCGCGGGCCGGCCTTGCGCAGCAGCCCCGGCAACAGCGGCGCCAGCGCCAGGCAGAACATCGGCAGCGCCGGCATGATGTACACGTCGCGCTTGCCTTCGGGCACCGAGAAGAACAGCAGCACCAACCCCACCCAGGCCAGCGGCAGCAGGTAGCGCGCGTCGCGCCGGCGCAGCCGCCGCCACCACGCGGGCACCGCCCAGGGCAAGGCCAGCGCCGCCGGCAGCCACAGCGTGGCGACCACGCCGAACTGGTACCAGAACGGTTCGTGGTGGTCCCACGAGGCGGCGTACCGGTTCACGGTCTGGTGGAAAAGCAGCGTGTGCAAGTAGTCCTGCTGCCAGGCTTCACCGCTGCGCGCCGCGGTCCAGGACAGCGGCCCGAACCACACCAGCGTGGCCAGCGCGAACATCACCGCGCCCAGCACCCATGTCCGCGCGCGCGGCATCGTCACCCGCGGCCAGCGGCGCCAGGCCGCCCACGCCGCCGGCAGCGCCATCAGCAGCGACAGCGCGCCCACCGCCTTGGTGATGGTGCCCAGGCCCGCGGCGAAACCGCCAAGGGCCCAGGCGCGCGGGTCGGGGCCACAGAGCAACTGCCGCAATACGCCGTAGTTGGCCAGCGTGATGAAGAACAGCAGCAGCGGGTCGATCTGCGCGCGCTTGGCCTGGAAGGTGAACTGCAGCGCGAACAGGAGCAGCCACGCCGCAGCCATCCCCACCCGGTGCGTCCACAGCCGCCGGCCGAGGTCGTACACCAGCCAAAGCGTGCCCAGGCTGGCCAGCAGAGAAGGCAGCAGGAAACCGAGGCGCAGGCTGCCGCCGGCGAAGGTGATGGCCGCGGCCTGCACCCACATGAACACCGGTGACTTGTCCGAATACAGCTCGTCGCCGCGGCGCGGGAACAGCCAGTCGCCGCCGTCCAGGAAGTAGCGCGTGACCAGGGCGAAGCGCGGTTCGTCGGCGGGCCAGGGGTCGCGCAGGCCCAGGCCGGCGGCGATCACCACGAAGGCGGCCAGCAGCAGCCAGGCCAGGTCGCGGGTGGGGTTGGAGTGCGCTGCCATGGTTCGCGAACGGGGCTTCAGGGGTTCGGGGGCGGGCAGTCGACCAGGGCCGCGGGACCCACCAGCCACCACTCGCGCCGGTTGGCGCTGCCGATGCGCTGGCCGTCCCCTTCGAAATCGACGCAGGCCAGCGCCTCGCTGCGCTGGACCAGCAGGCGGCGCTGCATCGGCGCGCTTTCCAGCCAGGCGCGCCCCCGCTCGAGCTGGGTCGCCGGCGGCGCGCGGAAACCGAACTCGGCGACGGGCCCGACGGCCTGCAGCAGGTTCTGTTCCTTCCAGTCCACCAGGCCGATGACGGTGCCTTCGCCGGCCAGCGCGCGCGCCTGGCGCATGATGCCGCGGGCGGAATTCTCCTCGTCGAGCAGCGGGTGCACGACCAGGCCGTAACCACTCCACAGCAGCCCCAGCAGCAGCGCGGCGCTGCGCAGCGCGCCGGCGGTGCGGCCCCACAGCGCCACCAGCAGCGACACCCCGCCCACCGAGGCCAGCATCAGCCACAGCCAGCGTGCCTCGGCGCCCAGGCCGCGTTCGGCCACCAGCTTGCGTTCGAAGCCGGGCTCGCCCAGCAGCGCCGCCAGGCCGCCGACGAGCAGCACGGCCGACAGCACCAGCGCGAAAGCCAGGACCGCGCGCCGGAAGCCGGCGCGGCGGGCGATGTCGTCCAGGAACGGCGCGGCCGCCAGCGCCAGGCCCGGCAGCGCCGGCAGGATGTACATGTCGCGCTTGCCGGCGCTGGCGCTGAAGAACAGCAGCACCAGGCCGACCCAGGCCAGTGGCAGCCACACGCGTGCATCGCGCTGGCGCCAGGCCTGCGCCCACGGCTTCACGAGCCAGGGCAAGGCCAGGGAAAACGGCAGCCAGAAGAACAGCACCACTTCGCCGAAGTACCAGAAGGGCTCCACGTGGTGCCAGGGGTCGGCGTAACGCTGCGCGGTCTGCTTGAACAGGATGTTGTCGAGGTACTCGGCGTGTTCGGGATTGCCGCTGGCGAGCCCCACCGACAGCACCGGCACCAGCCAGACCGCAATGGCCGACAGGAAAGCCAGCGTGCCGGCGCTCCAGCGCCAGCCGTTGCCCGTGCCCAGCGGCGCCAGCCCCTGCCAGCGCGCACGCGCCATCAGGCCGAAGGGCAGCAGCGCCAGCAGCGGCAGGAAACCCACGCCCTTGGTGATAACGCCCAGGCCGGCGGCGAAACAGCCCGCCAGGAACCATCGCCAGTGCGGCCCCAGCAGCAGGTGCCGGCACAGCCCGTACAGGGACAGGGTGGTCAGGAACACCAGGGTCGGATCGATCTGCGCGCGCTTGGCCTGGTACACGAACTGCAGGCTCACCAGCACCGCCGTGGCCGCCCACAGCCCGGCGCGCGGCGACCAGAGCCGCCGGCCCAGGTCCCAGGTCAGCGCCAGGGTGCCCATGGCCGACAGCAGCGAAGGCAGCAGGAAGCTCCAGCGCCAGCTGCCCACCAGGCCGTAGGCCAGCGACAGCAGCCAGAAGTAGAACGGGGGTTTGTCGGGGTAGAGCTCGCCGCCGCGGTGCGGGAACAGGAACTGCCCCCCCTCCACCATCTGTTTGGCCACCAGAACGAAGCGCGGTTCGTCGGCGGGCCAGGGGTCGCGCAGGCCATAGCCCGCGGCCAGCACCACCAGGGCCAGGGCGAAAAAAACCAGGGCGTGGCGGCGGTCGGTGTCGGTGGTCGTCATTTGGGCGCAACTATAATGGCGCCGCCCCCCAGAACGCTCCTCCCCCGCCATGGCCCAGCCCCTGCCCCTGACCGGCGTCGTGGTCACCCGCGACGAGGGCGACCGCATCGCCCGCTGCCTGCGGCCGATGCTGGCGCTGTGCAAGGAAGTGATCGTGCTCGATTCCGGCTCCACCGACGACACGGTGGCGATCGCCCGTTCGCTGGGCGCGCAAGTCGAGCACCAGGAATGGCTGGGTTACGCCAGCCAGAAGAACATCGCCATTTCGCGCGCCAGCCAGCCCTGGGTGCTGCTGCTCGACGCCGACGAATGGCTGGAAGCGCCCGCCCAGCAGGCCCTGCGCGCGCTATTCGAAAGCGGCGCGGTGGACGCCGCCGACGCCTGGCTGCTGCGCCGGCGCGCGCACTTCCTGGGCCATCGCATGCGCGGCGGCGGTTTCGCGCGCGAACCGGTGCCGCGGCTGTTCCGCCGGCACCTGCGCCACGAAATCCGCCCGGTGCACGAACGCCTCGACACCCGCGGCCAGCGCGTGGCGATTTCCGGCATCGGCGTCGAACACGAGATCGCCCGCAGCGGCGACGAACACTGGCGCAAGCTGCAGGGCCACGCGCGCCTGTGGGCCGACGACCAGGCCGAACGCGGCCGCGTGGCGCTGCCGGGCCGCGGCACGCTGGCGGCCACGGCCTACCTGCTCAAGCACCTGCTGCTGCGGCTGGGCGTGGTGGACGGCCGCCCGGGCCTGCGTTTCCACCTGATCCAGGCCCGCTACGCGCGCCTGAAGTACCGCCTGCTGCGCGACGCGGCCTAGCCGCCGGCCTTGCGCAGCAGCGCGTAGAAGAAACCGTCCATGCCGTCTTCGCCGGGCAGGCGCTGGCGCCCGGGGCCGCTGAAGTGGCCGAAGCGCGCCGGCAGTTCCACCGGCTCGGCGTCGGCGTGGCGGGCGAGGAAGGCCATGGCCTGGCGCTCGTTCTCGTCGCGCAGCACCGAACAGGTGGCGTAGAGCAGGCGACCGCCGGGGCGAAGCAGCGGCCAGAGCGCGTCGAGCAGGCGCGCCTGGGTGGCCACCAGCGCGGGGATGTCGGCGGCGCGACGGTGCCACTTGATGTCGGGCTGGCGGCGGATGATGCCGGTGGCCGAACACGGCGCGTCGAGCACGATGGCGTCGAAGGGGCGGCCGTCCCACCAGGCGTCGGGGGAGGCGGCGTCGGCGACGCGCACGGCCACGTGCGGGCCGTCGAGCCTGAGCCGCGCCAGCCACTGCCGCACTTTTTCCAGGCGGCGGGCGTCCACGTCCAGCGCCAGCAGTTCGCCGTCGCCAAGGCGTTCGGCGATCTGGGCGGCCTTGCCGCCGGGCGCGGCGCAGGCGTCGAGCGCGCGTTCGCCGGGCTGCAACTCCAGCGCCTGCACGGCCAGCTGTGCGGCGCCGTCCTGCACGCTCATCGCGCCCTCGCTCCAGCCGGGCAGGCGTTCGACCGGCACGGGGGTGGGCAGCACCACGGCACCGGGCACGGTGTCGGGAACCTCGGCCTCCATGCCCGCTTCGCGCAGCGTGGCGGCCAGGCGCACGGCGTCGCCGAGGCGGGGATTGGCGCGCAGCCACAGCGGCGCCGGCACGTTGTTGGCGGCGAGCACGGCTTCGGCCTGCGCCGGCCAGTCGGCGCGCAGCGCGGCGACCAGCCAGTCGGGGTGGCTGCTGGCCACGGCGGGATCGTCGCTCTCGGGCAGCGGCTCGCGGCTGGCGCGACGAAGCAGCGCGTTCACCAGCCCCACCAGCGCCGGGCGCCCGAGTTCGCGCGCGGCTTCGGCGCTGGCGCCAACCGCGGCATGCGGTGGCAGGCCCAGGCCCTTGAGCTGGGCCAGGCCCACGAGCAGCAGGGCGTGGATGGCGCCGTCGCGCGGCGGCAGCGGCTTGAGCAGCCACTTCGACAGCGCGAATTCATAGCGGCGGCGGTGGCGCAGGGCGTCGAAGCAGATCGCCTCGAGCAGGGCGCGGTCGCGCGAATCGGGCACGGCGGGCAGCGCCTGCGCCAGCATGGCCTTGAGCGAACGGCCTTCGTCGAGCACCGACACCAGCACCCTGGCGGCGCGCGCACGCAGCGCCGAGCCGGCGACGGCGCTCATCGGCCGGCCAGCGCGGGGCGGGCGTTGAGGTAGTCGGCGACGGCCATGGCGCGGCCGCCTTCGCGCTGCACCTGCAGCAGGCGCAATGCGCCTTCGCCGCAGGCGACGTCGAGGCCGTCGCGGCTGGCGGCGAGCACCGTGCCCGGCGCCTGGCCGTGGGCGACGGCCAGCGCACGCGCGGCATGGATGCGCAGGCGTTCCCCGGCGAGCTCCGCTTCGGCCACCGGCCACGGGTTGAAGGCGCGGACGCGGTTGGCCAGTTCGGTGGCGGGGCGCGACCAGTCCAGGCGCGCTTCGGCCTTGTCGAGCTTGTGCGCGTAGGTCACGCCTGCTTCGGGCTGCGGCTGCGGCACCGGGCGCATGCCGGCGCGCAGCAGCTTCAGGCCGTCGCCCAGCACTTCGGCGCCGAGCGCGGCAAGGCGGTCGTGCAGGCTGCCGCCGGTGTCTCCAGCGGTGATCGGGGTGGCGAGCGAGAGCAGCACCGGGCCGGTGTCGAGGCCCTTTTCCATCTGCATCAGGCAGACGCCCGTTTCATTGTCGCCGGCTTCGAGCGCGCGCTGGATAGGCGCGGCGCCGCGCCAGCGCGGCAGCAGCGAGGCGTGCACGTTCCAGCAGCCAAAGCGCGGGATGTCGAGCACCGACTGCGGCAGGATCAGACCGTAGGCCACCACCACCATCAGGTCGGGCTGGAGCGCGCGCAGTTCTTCGCGCGCCTCTTTCGAGCGGAAGTTTTCAGGCTGGAATACCGGCAGGCCACGCGCCAGCGCCTCGACCTTCACCGGCGACGGCGCCAGCTGGCGGCCGCGGCCGGCGGGGCGATCGGGCTGGGTGTAGACGCCCACCACTTCGCCGCGTTCCGCCGCGGCGCGCAGGCAGGGCACCGCGAAGCCGGGCGTGCCGGCGAAGACGATCCGCAGCGCCATCTCAGGCGGCGGCTTCGGAGCGCTGCTGCTTGGCGAGCTTCTTCTTCACCTGCTCGCGCTTGAGCGGCGAGAGGTAGTCCACGAACACCTTGCCGGCGAGGTGGTCCATCTCGTGCTGGATGCAGACCGCCAGCAGGCCGTCGGCGTCGAGTTCGAACACCTCGCCGTTGCGGTCGAGCGCGCGCACGCGAACCTGGTTCGCGCGCTTCACGTCGGCGTAGATGCCCGGCACCGACAGGCAGCCTTCCTGGTAGACCTGGTGGCCGTCGGCCGACAGGATCTCGGGGTTGATGAAGACCATTGGCCGGCTTTTGTCCTCGCTTACGTCCAGTACCAGAAGGCGCACGTGGACATCCACCTGCGTCGCGGCCAGCCCGATGCCGGGGGCGGCGTACATGGTCTCGAGCATGTCGTCGACCAGGTTCCGAAGGGCGTCGTCCACCTGCCCGACCGGCTTTGCGACGGTTCGGAGGCGGGGATCGGGGAATTCCAGGATGGGGAGCTTGGCCATGGACGGAAAGATGGGGAAGACGGGCCCGGACCTCAAGGGGCCGGCACTACAGTATACCCCCGGCGGGCTTGCAATCCGGGGCCGGATTTGGGCTATAGTCGCCCAACCTGTCCGGGGAAATCAGGTGGATAGCCGCCATGCTTAAACGGCTTCTTGCAGTTACAGCTGCCATGTTGCTCACTCTCGCCGGCGCGGTCATCGCGGCCGATTTGCGCGAGGACCATCCCACGACCTACGTGGTCAAGAAGGGCGACACCCTTTGGGACATCGCGGGGCGCTTCCTCGAGAAGCCCTGGCTCTGGCCGGAAATCTGGCAGGCCAACCCGCAGGTCAAGAACCCGCACCTGATCTACCCGGGTGACGTGCTCAGCCTCGTCTACATCGACGGCCAGCCGCAGGTCCGCGCCGAGGCCGGCCCGCGCGCCGAACCGGCGGTCGACACCATCCCGCTGTCCGACGTCGAAGCCCTGCTCAAGCAGTTCACCGTGGTCGATGACCCCGAGGCCCTGCCCTACGTGGTGGGCACCGAGGACGACCGCATCTACAGCACGGCCGGCCAGCTGGTCTACGTGCGCGGCCTGGCCAATGCCCAGCCGGGCATGGTCGTGGACTTCGCCCGCCCGGTGAACCTGTTCGGCGCCGGCAACCGCGGCAACATCCCCGGTTTCAGCCCGCTCGACTTCCGCGCCGACCGCCAGCACGCCCACTGGGGCGTGCCGAAGGGCTACGGCGAGGCCACCGGCGAGAAGCTCGGCTACGAGCTGCAGGTCCACGCCACCGGCGAAGTCACCAACGTCCAGGGCGAGATCACCTCGGTGGTGCTGCGCGAGGAAGGCCGCGAGATCCGCGTCGGCGACCGCGTGCTGCCCTCGGAGGCCCAGCCTTACGACCTGCAGTTCACGCCGCGCGCGCCGGACAGCATCCCGGCCAATGCCCGCATCCTGGCGGTGGCCGACGGCATGCAGTCGGGTCCGCACCTGGTGGTGGCCATCTCGGCCGGCGCCCGCGACGGCATCCGCAACGGCCACGTCATTTCCATCTGGAACGACGGCAGCCGCCCGGCGGACATCGTCAAGAACCGCAACGCCATGGCCGCCAAGGCCGACAAGGTGGACCTGCCGGATGAGTTCGTCGGCCGCCTGATGGTGTTCCGCACTTTCGACAAGGTCAGCTACGCGCTGGTGATGGACGGCATCCGCCCGGTCCACCATGGCGACCTGCTCAAGCACCCGGACGCGAGCGAATAACACCCGCTTACCGTCGGTTTTGCTACATCCCGGGGCCGTCGGGGGGCCGGCGATGCTTTTGGGGCCATGGAATCCCAACGCGCCCTGCTCGTCCTTGCCCGCGCCGGCCTGTCCGACGCGGTGTTCCGCCACCTGCTGGAAGTGCACGGCGGGCCGGAACCCGCGCTGGCAGCAGCCCGCCACGGCGCCGGCGTGAAGCTGCCCGCCGAATGCCAGGAGGCCCTGCGCCGGCCGCCGCCGGGGCCGCTGGCCACCGACCTGGCCTGGCTGGCCGCGCCCGGGCACCACCTGCTCGGCTGGCACGACCCGGACTACCCGGCCCTGCTGCGCCGTTCGCCTTCGCCACCGCCGCTGCTGTTCCTGGCCGGCGACCCGGCGCTGCTCTGGCACCCGCAGGTGGCCATCGTGGGCAGCCGGCGCCCCAGCCCGGCCGGGCGGCAGCGCGCGCACGCCTTCGCCCGCACGCTGGCCGGCGCCGGCTGGGCGGTCACCAGCGGCCTGGCCGAGGGCATCGACACCGCCGCGCACGAGGGCGCGCTTTCGGCCGGCCGCACCGCGGCCGTGGTCGGCACCGGGCTCGACCGCTGTTATCCGGAGAAGAACGCCGCGCTGATGGCGCGCATCGCCACCGAAGGCGTGGTCGTGTCGGAGCACCCGCCCGGCACGCCGGCCATCGCCAGCCACTTCCCCAGCCGCAACCGCATCGTCGCCGGGCTGTCGCTGGGCACCGTGGTGGTGGAAGCGGCGCAGCGCTCGGGCGCGCTGATCAGCGCGCGGCTGGCTTCGGAAGCCGGGCGCGAGGTGTTCGCCGTGCCTGGCTCGGTGGACAACCCGTTGGCGCGCGGCTGCCACCGGCTGATCCGCGAAGGCGCGGCCCTGGTCGAAGGGCCGGACGAAGTGGTGGCCGCGCTCGGGCCGGTCGCCGCCGGGCTGGCGGAACAGCTGCGCGGCCGACTCGGAACGGGGTTGGCGGCCCCCTCCACCCACTCAGCCGGCGGACAGCCGCGGGAAGACGAAGACCACAAGCGCTTGTGGTCGGCACTGGGCCACGACCCCACCGGCATGGATGAACTCGCCCGCCGGACAGGATTGACGGTGGCCGCCCTGTCCTCCATGCTGCTGCTCATGGAGTTGGATGGGCGGGTGGTCGCCGACAATGGCCGCTACGCCCGGCACCCCTGACCTTCCCATCGCGCCGGCTGGCGCAGGCTGAGGGTAATGAAAGAGACCATTCTGGATGTGCTGCTGTACCTGTTCGAGCATTATTTCTACGACGACCCCGACGCCGTCCGGGATCGCGATTCGCTCCAGAACGGCCTGATCCAGGCCGGTTTCAGCCCCGCGGAAATCCACAAGGCCTTCGACTGGCTGGACGAACTCGCCCGCCAGCGCCCGGCCGTGGCCGCGCCCCGGCTGCAGACCCCGGTGCGCGTCTATTCCGAGCCCGAGCTCGACCGCCTGGACATGGAGTGCCGCGGCTTCCTGATGTTCCTCGAGCACAGCGGCGTGATCGACGCCGACCAGCGCGAGCTGGTGCTCGACCGCGTCATGGCGCTGGACCAGGACGAAGTGGACGTGGACGACCTCAAGTGGGTCGTGCTGATGGTGCTGTTCAACCAGCCGGGCTCGGAAGCGGCCTACGCGTGGATGGAAAGCCAGATGTTCGAGGACGAACCCGAACCGGTTCACTGAACCCGCCTTCACGGCTACGCTGTGGAGGGGGGGGGGGGGGGGGGGGGGGGGGGGGGGGCGGGGGGGGGCGGGCGCGCGCG
>JAIBEO010000174.1 GCA_019459185.1 Rhizobium sp.
AAATAATTGGGTCCAGTTTAATATTTCCGGCTTCACCTTAAATTTAACTCTGACCCCTATTCTTTGCAGCTGTCGAGGATCTGGCGCAGGCGGATGACTTCCGACTTGCGGTAGGCGGCGGTGTCGCTGAAGGCGTGCAGGGCGTCTGATTCGGCCTGCTCGAATTTTTCCGCGTACACCAGGCAGGCCGAGGCGTCGTCGAGGCGCACGCAGGAGTCTTCCACCCAGCGGCAGGTGGTGCCCCAGGGGCCGGCGTCGTAGCCGAGCACGGCCAGCGGGATGCAGCGCGGGTTTGGGTCGTAGTTCTCGCTGTAGCGCACGGCGCCGTCGTAGGCAGTGCACTGGTAGAGCGTGGGCGGCGAGGGGCGCGGCGGCGGAGCGGGCTCCGGCGCGGGTGCCGGCGCCTTCGTTTCCGGCGTCGCAGCCGGCGTGGCGGCGGGCTTCGGCGGCGGGTCCTGCGGCCGCTGCATGCGGCGCGTGCTCTGCACGGCGCCGGCCGGGCAGGGTTCGTCCTGCAGGGTGACGCGCCCCCGCGCATCCTGGCAGCGGTACACCGTGATCTCCTGCGCGGCCGGCGGGCCAACGGGGATCAGCAAAATGGCTAAGCTTGGCCACCAGCGCAGGCGCATGCCGGCATTGTCCGCCCGCGCCGCCGCCACTTCCAGCCCGGGACCCGCCATGACTCGACTGCTTGCCCTGATCGCCCTGCTGCTCGCGCCGCTGGCGCAGGCGGCCATCCCCGCCGCGCCGGACCGCGACGAGGGCGAGGGCCCGTACCCGCAGCTGATCCTGCGCGGCGCCACCGTCATCACCGGCACCGGCGCGCCGGCCCACGGCCCGGTGGATATCGTCATCGAGGGCAACCGCATCGTGCAGGTGGCCATCGTCGGCAGCGCCAACGCACCGATCGACCCGAAAAGCCGTCCGGCGCTCAAGCCCGGCGGCCGCGAGATCGACCTGGCGGGCCAATACGTGATGCCCGGCCTCGTCGACATGCACGGCCACATCGGCGGCGACGAGCAGGGCGTCACCGCCGAATACGTCTACAAGCTGTGGCTGGCGCACGGCATCACCAGCGTGCGCGACCCGGGCTGCGGCAACGGCATTGAGTGGTGCGCCTCGGAAGCGCGCCGCAGCGCCGCCAACGCCATCACCGCGCCGCGCCTGTTCCCCTACGCCTTCTTCGGCATGGGCCACGAGGGCCCGATCACCACGCCGGAGCAGG
Source organism: Rhizobium sp. (assembly GCA_019459185.1). Lineage (GTDB taxonomy): Bacteria > Pseudomonadota > Gammaproteobacteria > Xanthomonadales > Xanthomonadaceae > Arenimonas. The sequence goes on from JAIBEO010000174.1 coordinate 1,226, forward strand.
CGCGCCAGTGGGTGCGCAGCATGAAGGCCAAGGGCGCGCTGGGCATGAAGTGTTTCGGCTACCGGCCCGAAATATTGGCCGCCGCCTTCGACGAACTGCGCAAGCAGGGCATGGGCAGCGCCTGCCACCACGCCCAGCTCGACGTGGCGCGCGTGAACGTGCTCACCACCGCGCGCTGGGGCCTGACCACCATGGAGCACTGGTACGGCCTGCCCGAGGCGCTGTTCGACGGCCAGACCGTGCAGCAGTACCCGGCCGGCTACAACTACATGGACGAACAGCACCGCTTCGGCGAAGCCGGCAAGCTCTGGGCGCAGGCCAGCGAAAAGGGCAGCGAGCGCTACGAGGCGGTGATCACCGAATTGCTGGAGCTGGGCTTCACGCTCGACCCCACCTTCACCATCTACCAGGCCACGCGCGACCTGATGCGCGCGCGCACCGCCGAATACCACGACGAATATACCCACCCCGCGCTGTGGGATTTCTTCACCCCCAGCCGCGACAACCACGGCAGCTTCTTCTTCGACTGGGGCAGCGAGGAAGAGGCCGCCTGGAAGGACAACTACCGGCGCTGGATGGCCTTCGTGAACGACTACAAGAACCGCGGCGGCCGCGTCACCGTGGGCAGCGATTCAGGCTACATCTACAAGACCTACGGCTTCGGCACCATCGAGGAGCTCGAGCTGCTGCGCGAGGCCGGCTTCCACCCGCTGGAAGTGCTGCGCGCGGCCACGCTCTCGGGCGCCGAGGCGCTGGGCGCGCAGGAGCGCATCGGTTCCATCGAACCCGGCAAGCTGGCCGACCTGGTGGTGCTGGGCGAAAACCCGCTGGCCAACCTGAAGGTGCTCTACGCCACCGGCCACATCCGCCTGGGCGCCGACGGCCAGCCGCGCCGCGTGGGCGGCGTGCGCTACACCATCAAGGACGGCATCGTGTACGACGCGGACGCGCTGCTTGAAGACGTGCGCCGGATCGTGGCGGAGGAAAAGGCGAAACGCGGTATCACGCGATACGCCCAGCCGGGTCGCTGAACCACTACGCGGCCTACAACTTCTGCAGCGATATCGTGCGGGTGGTGCCGTTCACCGTGAAGGTCACGTTGGCGGTGGTGTTCGAGGTGAAGGTGAGCGTGGCGTTGCCGGCGACGGCGAACTGGCGGTTGGCCGGGTTGAAGGCCGGGCCCCAGGGGCCGGCAGTGGATTGCAGCAGGTTGCCGCTGTGCACGTCGGTGGCGGACCACGAACCCTCGAGTTCGAACCATTGCGCCTGGCCGGCCTGGTCGTAGATGAAGAACATCGCGAACAGGTTGTGCTGGGGCTGCGGGTATTGGTGCAGGGTGAGGCCCCAGCCCGGCTCCTCGGGGCTGTACCAGGCGCCCGTGTAGTTCCGGGTTGGGCGTGGCCCAAGGAGTTCCGGATCCAGGTAGGGCTTCACGTAGGGCCAGACCGCGTCGAAGCGAGAGAAATGGCTGAGGTTTTCGTTGTGGGACAGGTCGCCCGAATTGGCGCAACTGGCGAATGAATCCACCAGCCCCCCGCGTAGCTGGTAACCCTCCACGCCGAGGGTGAACAAGCCTGCGCCCTGATCCTCCCAGGCGGCCGTGCCGCTTGCCCAGCCCACCATGTAATGATGGTCGCCGGGGAATCTCATCTGCCCCAGTGAGCTCTTCTTCAGGTCGGCGAACGGGTGCTGGATGGACAGCACGCTGTCGCCCCGTGCGAGGGAGGCCGTATTCCAGCCGGCGTAGTAGGCGCCGGCAGGCGGGGCCTCGTTCAGGCGCAGTATCGCGGATTCGGTGCTAAAGGGGCCGGGCTGCCTGTACTCGTCGACGAATACGATCTCCGCCCCACCGCCAAGCACGACATGCTCTGCCGCCACGCCGCTGCCGCAGGCCGTGGCCTCGAAGCCCCAGTAGGACACCAGGGTGTTGGCCGCCGCCTGGAACCGGGGGCAATAGTGGGTCGTCCAAACGTACGGGATCTGGGTGTCGGGGTCCGTATCGTTGAGCAGGGTGCCGGTGCACCCGAAGGAGCCGCGCTCCGTGAACATCAGGAGCGTGACGGCGTTCTTGGCGTTGATGAAGTCCTGGCCCAAGGCCTCTTCGCGGCATCGGGTGTCCACGTTGCAGGCGGCCGACGTACCAATGGCCTTGGCCAGTGAGAACCGCTCAAGGCCATTGGTGAGCAGGTGCGAAACTTCCGGCGCCGCCAACGCCAGGCCGGTGACCTCGGTTCCCCCCGGCACGAACACCTCGATCACCTGGGTGGCGCCGTCGGTGGGGGGCGACCAGTAGAGGCCTTCGGCAAGCAACTTGCGGGCCTTCGCCACCGGGACACGGGTGATGCGGCCAGGGGCGAGGTCACCGGCGAAGCGCAGCTCGGCACTGCCGGGAAGCCTCGAGAGGTCGAGGCCGACGCGCATGCCCAGCGCGTCGGGCGACGTGAGCTGCAGGTGCGCCACGAACCCACCCGCCACGGCCACCCACTCCAAAGAGGGCAGGGGTGCCGTCAGGGCGCGGTTGATGCCGAGCTGCACGGGCGCATTGCCGCGGCGCGCATTGCGCTCCTGCACCTCGAGGATGCGCTTGGGGTCCATGGGCGCAAGCGCGTGCGCCGCGACTCGGTCTTGCGGGAACGCCGCCATGGCCCAGGTGGCTGCCGGTTCGGCCTTGGGGGCGAGGGCAGGCTCGCCGCCGATGGCAAGAGGTTCCGCCGCGGCCAGCACATTCGCGGCACAGAGTGCCAGGGCCAGGAGCAGGCCGTTTGCCAAGAGGTTGCCTGGTTTCATCGGGGACTCGACGGGGTTCGACGGATGCCCGCCGAAAAAGGAAAGCCCCGGCGCGGGGTGCGCACCGGGACTCCGGGTTGGCTTCGCCGCTTACAGCTTCTGCAGCGAGATATTGCGGGTGGCGCCGTTCACCGTGAACGACACCGTGGCCGTGGTGTTCGAAGTGAAGGTGAGCGTGGCGTTGCCGGCAACGGTGAACTGGCGGTTGGCCGGGTTGTAGATCGGGCCCCAGGGGCCGGCGGTGGACTCCAGCAGGTTGCCGCTGCGCACGTCGGTGGCGGTCCAGGTGGAGTCGAGTTCGAACCATTGCGCCTTGCCGGTCTGGTCGTAGATGAAGAACATCACGAACGTGTTGTAGGCCGGGCCGGCGTACTGGTAAACGGTGAGACCCCAGCCGGCTTCGTTCGGGTTGTACCAGGCGCCGGTGTAGTCGCGGCCCGGCGTGGGGCCGAAGGTCTGCGGCGTGGGGGCCAAGTAGGACTGCACCTGTGGCCACACGACGTCCAGGCGCGAGTAGTAATCGCGGTTGCTGGTATTGGCCAGGCTGCCGGAGTTGGCGCAGCTGGCGCTGCCGCCGTAGAGGCCGCCGCGCAGCTGGTAGCCGTTGCCGAAGGTGAACAGGCCCGAGCCGCTGCTGCCGCCCTCGGTGGTGCCGCTGGTCCAGCCCACTTCGATGTTGTAGCTGTCCTGGCTGATCTGGTTGCCCAGCGAGCTCTTCTTCAGGTCGCCGGCCGGGTGGTGGATGGCCAGCACGTTGGCATTGGCCGGCACCTGGTTTGCGTCCCAGCCCGCGTAGTAGGCACCGGCCGGCGGGGTGTCGTTGAGGCGGAGCAGGGCGGCGTCGGTGTTCACCTCGGAATAGAGGTATGTGGCGCCACCGCTGCGCAAGGTGTTGGCGGCGGGGGTGCTGCCACCGCAGACGGTGGCCTCGAAGCCCCAGTAGGTCTGGAGGGTGCTGGCGACCGTCTGGTTGTCGATGCAGTGGTTGGCGGTCCAGAAGTACGGCACCTGGGTGTTGTTGTCGGTGTCGTTGAGCAGGGTGCCGGTGCAGGTGTAGGTGCCGCCGTCGGTGAAGACCATGCGCGCCACGGAGTTCTTGGCGTTGATGAAATCCTGGCCCAGTGTGGCTTCGCGGCACTTGGTGTCCACGTTGCAGGCGCCGGAATCGCCGATGGCCTTGGCCAGCGAGAACTGCTCGATGGTGTTGGTGAGCAGGTGGGAGACCTGCGGGGTGGCCAGCTTCAGGCCCGCGGTGGGCGTGCCGGCCGGCGCGAACACCTCGATGACCTGGGTGGAGCCGTCGGTCATCGGCGACCAGTAGACGCCGTTGGCGAGCAGGGACTTGGCCTGCTCGACCGGAACGCGGCTGATGCGGTCGGGCAGCAGGTCTCCGGCGAAACGCAGTTCGACGCCGGCCGGCAGGCCCGAGACGTCCAGGCCGACGCGCATGCCAAGGGCATCCGGTGAGGTGATCTCGATGCGCGCGACCGAGCCTCCCGGCGCGGCTAACCACTTCAGCGCCTGCAGCGGCGACTGGACCGCGCGGTTGACGCCGATCTGGGTTGGCACGTTGCCGCCGCGCGCATTGTGGTCCTGCACCTCGAGGATGCGCTTGGGATCAAGCTCGGCCATTACATGCGTCGAGGCCTGGCCCTGCGGGAACTCCGCCATGGCCCAGGTGACCACCGGCTCGGCCTTGGTGGCGATGGCCGGCTCGCCGCCCATCGCGGTCGGCGGGCTGGCGGCGAAGGCCCCACCCGCCCCCAGGCTAAGGGCCAGCAGCAGGGCGGCGGAAAGGGCGGTGCGTGCGTTCATGGTCGGCTCCGTGGGGTCGGTAGGCCGCCAGTGTAATCCCAGAAGGCCGGCGTGGAAGGACCGCGCCGGCTGGGTACGTTCAGGCGGCCTTCGCTGCCTTCCGGCTTGCCCTCGGTTTAGGACGACACGTCACAGCTTTTTGGCGAAAACCTGGCGGGCGTACCGGCCGATCGCCAGGTTAAGCTCGAGCGCGGTGCCTTCGTACAGGAATCGCAACGTCGCCGTTCCCGCAGGCGTCATGGACCGTTGGCTGGTGTCGTAATCGGCAGACCACGGGAGCGCCGTCGACTCAAGCGCGACGCCTGTGAATTCATCGGTGGCTGTCCACTCGCCGCTGATCTCGTACCACTGGGCGTTTCCGTTGCGGTCGTAGACGAAAGCCATGACGAACAGCCGGTTCTCCGGCGGCGGATACTGGAACACGGTGATGCCCCAGCCCGGCTCCCCGGGGACGTACCAGGCACCGGTATAGTCCCGTCCGTCGCCCGGCCCCGGCTTTACGTACACAGGATCCAGGTACTGCTCGATCATCGGAAAGAACACGTCGAATCGCGTTGCCCACGCGACGTTGTTCGGATGCTCGAGGTCGCCGCTGGTCTCGCAGGACGTCCACGAACGGGACAGGGCTCCCCGGAACAAATAGCCTTGAGGGGACGGGGTGAATACACCGCTGCCGCTGCTGCCGGGTTCCGCGGTGCCTGTGCGGAGCGCAATCGCGAAAAGGCGGCCGATGTAGATGTTGTGGTTGCGAAACACGCTGACGGCATCGGACGCCTTCTTGGCGTCGCCCCTCGGGTGATGAATCGTCAGGGCGTCCAGGCCTGTATCCATCGGCGCGGCATCCCAGCCCGCGAAGTACGCGTAGTCGGGTGGCGGGATGGTCAGGTTGAGAAGGGTCGAATCCGACCCGGTGCCAAACGAGTCGGTGGCGAGCCAATAGACCCGCGTACGGCGCTGGGCGACCTGTGCCCGCACCCCGCTGTTGCACTCGGTCGCCTCGTAGTTCCAGAAAGTCGCGAGAGAGTTCGCCTCGGCCTGCGAGGCGATGCAGTGGCTGGCGGTATGGAAATAGGGGATCTGGGTGGATTCGTCGGTGTCGTTGAGCAGTGTGCCGGTGCAGGCGTAGGCCCAGCCGTCTCGGAGGAAGTTCATCCACGCAATCGAATTCTTGGCGTTGACGAAGTCCTGGCCGAGTTCGTCGACAAGGCAGGCTGTATCGACGTTGCAGCTCGACGACTCGCCGATCTTGGTGCGCCGCGAGGCCAGCTCGCGCATTCCCACCACGAGGTGGGACACGAGGGGGAAATCCACGCGCAGCGCGCGATGGTCGGTACCCGCAGGCGCGAAGATCTCGATGTACTGGACATCGCCCTCCGTCACGGGTGACCAGTACAGGCCCGAGGCATCCAGCTGCCGGGCCATGTCACCTGCGGTCGCCATGCCTTCGACCAGGTCTGGGTCGTCCGAGCCGGCGAAGCGGAGCTCCAGGCGTGGATCCGCGCCTGCCAGCGACAGCCCGGTCCTCGCGGCGGTCGCTCCCGTTACCTGGACCTCGATCCGGGCAATGGCGCCGCCTGCCACGGGGCGCCATGACATTTGCGTGATGGTTCCACTCGATTTCGGCGCGGCAATGGGCATTCCGACGCGCAGAGGGGCCCCCATGCCCGTCTCTGCCTCGTACTGGCGCTTGAGGGTGCGTACTTGCTCCGGCTCTGCAACGGGAAAGACAAGGCGGGCATTCCCCGCCTTCTCGAAGTAGACGCCGCGCCATGCCAGTGGCGCCTCCTGCGTCGGCCAGGCGGCCTCTCCGGCGACGCGCCTCACCGGCTCCGCGTGGGCAAGGGCGGCAGCGAGCAGGCCGAGAAGGGCCCAGGCGATGCGAGAATGGGCAGGCATGGGTGGCCCTAGGCCTATGCCTTGACTGCTTTCTTGGCGGCCTTCTTGGCCGGTGCCTTTTTCGAGGCGGCTTTTTTCGTCGTCTTCTTGGCGGCCTTCTTCGTAGGCGCCTTGGCGGCGCTTTCGCCGGCGGCCGCTTTCGCCACGGCCTTCTTCGCCGGGGCCTTCTTCGCCGCCACCTTCTTGCCGAAGCGGCCGCCCTTGCGCACCGGCTTGCCCTCGGCCAGCAGGGCCTCGCACTCGGCCTGGGTCAGGCTGGCCGGGTCGCGGTCCTTGGGGATCTTGCCGTTCTTCTCGCCGTCGGTGATGTACGGGCCGAAGCGGCCATTGAGCACCTGGATCTCGGTGCCCGGGAAGGTCTTGATGGTGCGGTTGGCGATCATCTCCTCCTTGGCGCGCACCAGTTCCACGGCGCGCTCGAAGGTGATGGTGTACGGGTCGTCTTCCTTGCCCAGCGAGGCGTAGGTGTCGCCCAGCTTGGCGAAGGGGCCGAAGCGGCCGATCGCCACCGTCACGGTCTTGCCGTCCACCTCGCCGAGGGTGCGCGGCAGGTTGAACAGCGGCAGCGCCTCCTCCAGCGTGATGGTGTGCATGCTGGTGCCGGGGCGCAGCGAGGCGTACTTTGGCTTTTCCTCGTCGTCCATGTGGCCGATCTGGGCGTAGGGCCCGTAGCGGCCCAGGCGCACCGACACCGGCTTGCCGGTCTTGGGGTCGGTGCCCAGCAGGCGCGCGCCGGTGGCTTCGGAGCGGTCCACGGATTCGCTCTTTTCCTCGACGGTGGCCTTGAACGGCCGCCAGAAGCGCTCCATCAGCGGCACCCAGGCGGCTTCGCCGGCGGCCACCGCGTCGAGCTCATCCTCGAGCTTGGCGGTGAAGTCGTAGTCCACGTACTGCATGAAGTGGCCGGTGAGGAACTTCGCCACCGCGCGGCCGACGTCGCTGGGACGGAAGCGGCGGTTGTCGAGGTACACGTACTCGCGGCTCTGCAGTACCTGGATGATGCTGGCGTAGGTGGACGGGCGGCCGATGCCGTATTCCTCGAGCGCCTTCACCAGCGAGGCTTCCGAGAAGCGCGGCGGCGGCTCGGTGAAGTGCTGGTCGGTGTGGATGCTGCCCAGCGGCACCGACATGCCGGGCTTCATGGGCGGCAGCTTGCGGCCTTCGTCCTCGTCCTCGGCGGTCTTGGCGTCCTTGCCTTCCTCGTACACGGCCAGGAAGCCCGGGTCGATGATGGTGGTGCCGCTGGCGCGGAAGCTGTGTTCGCTGCCGGCGGCCAGTTCCACCGAGACGGTGTTCATGGTGGCCGGCACCATCTGCGAGGCGACGGTGCGCTTCCACACCAGCTCGTAAAGGCGGCGCGCGTCGTCGTCGAGGTACTTCGCCACCGAGGCCGGCGTGCGCAGCGCGGACGTCGGGCGGATGGCTTCGTGCGCTTCCTGCGCGTTCTTGGACTTGGACTTGTACTCGTTCGGCTTGTCCGGCACGGCGCCGGTGCCGAAGTCGCGGGCGATGACGTCGCGGATTTCCTTCACCGCGTCCACCGACAGGTTCACCGAGTCGGTACGCATGTAGCTGATCAGGCCGACGGTGCCTTCTTCGCCGATCGCCACGCCTTCATACAGCTTCTGCGCCACGCGCATGGTGCGCGAGGTGGTGAAGCCGAGCTTGCGCGCGGCCTCCTGCTGCAGCGTGGAAGTGATGAAGGGCGGCGACGGGCGGCGCTTGCGCTCCTTGCTGGCCACGTCGGTGACGCGCAGGGCATCGCCGGCGGCCTTCACCAGGCGCGCGCGCGCGGCTTCGGCGTCCTTGGAATTGGTGAGCGTGAACTGCTCGAACTTCTGGCCGTCGAGCTTGACCAGACGCGCGGTGAAAGCCTGCTGGGGATGGTTGAGCTCGGCCTCGACGCTCCAGTACTCGCGCGGCACGAAGGCTTCGATCTCCTCCTCGCGCTCGACGATCATGCGCAGCGCCGGCGACTGCACGCGGCCGGCGGACAGGCCGCGCTGCACCTTGCGCCACAGCACGGGCGAGAGGTTGAAGCCCACCAGGTAGTCCAGCGCGCGGCGGGCCTGCTGCGCGTCCACCAGGTCGGTGGCGACCTGGCGCGGGTGCTCGACCGCCTCGCGGATGGCGCGCGGCGTGATTTCGGTGAACACCACCCGGTGCAGGTCCTTGCCCTTGAGCAGGCCGCGCTCCTTGAGGATCTCGGAGATGTGCCAGCTGATCGCCTCGCCCTCGCGGTCCGGGTCGGTGGCCAGGTAGATGGCCTCGGCGCCCTTGGCGGCCTTGGCGATGGCGTCCACGTGCTTCTCGTTCTTCTCGATCAGCTCGTAGCGCATGGCGAAGCCGTTTTCCGGGTCCACCGCGCCCTCCTTGGGCACGAGGTCGCGGACGTGGCCGTACGAGGCCAGGACGTGGAAGTCCTTGCCCAGGTACTTGTTGATCGTCTTGGCCTTGGCGGGCGATTCGACGATGAGGAGGTTCTTGGCCATGCCGGGGGATGCTCCAGGGCGCCGCGTTCGGGACACCCAGATGACGCGGCCCGCGAGGTGCGCGGGCCGGGGGGTTCTTTTTTCATTAAGGCACCAGTCCGGCCGGGCCTGTCAAGCACGGCCCCCGGCCCGGGGGTCAGCGGCAGTCCGCGGGCACCTGCCGGTCCGGGATGCCGCTGGCTTCGCAGGTCCAGCCGCCCTGGCCGTCCAGGCGCAGGCGCAGGCTGCCGCCGGCGGCCTCGCCCAGGCTGTCAGCCTCGCCCAGCTCCACGGCCACCACGCAGCGGCCCCCGGCGTCCTCGAACAGGCGGAAAGCCTCGATTTCGGGCGGAGAGGCCTCCGGGTGGTCGAGCTCGGCCGGGTCGCGCGGGCAGCGGTCGGTATTGCGGCGGAAATCCTCCACCTGCAGGGCCAGGCGGCGGGCCTGTTCCATGGGTCCGGCCAGCTTCGAACGGCCCACGTAATCCTGGTAGGCCGGGATCGAGATGGCCGCCAGCACGCCGACCACGAACACGGCGAACAGCAGGAAACCGCCAACCACCACCGCCACCAGGCAGCCCGATGGCTCGCGCTGCTGGCGGCCGGGCTGGTCGGTGTAAGCCCACTGGTCCACCACGAAGGTGCCGGCGACGAAATCGTGCAGGGCTTGCTTGCGCGCGGTGAAGCCGGCCATGGCGAAGCCGATGTAGAAAGTGAGGTAGGACAGCACGCTGGCCAGCCAGCGGCCGGCCGCGTGGCCGAACCCCAGGCGCTGGCCGCGGGCGTCCACGACCTTGATGCCGACCACCATCTTGCCCAGCGTGGCCTGCTTGGCCGAGCTTTCCATGCCTGCGTAATACGCCAGGCTCAGCAGCGGGTAGAGCAGGCTGATCACCACCACGCCCGCCACCATCGCGGATTCGTCCGGCGTGCCGCTGCCGGCCATGGCCAGAGCAAGCAGGACGAAGCCGACCAGGTAGAGCGCATAGAACACGGTGCTGACGATCAGCGAATCGATGAGGAAGGCGGCGAAGCGGCGCAGGAAACCGGCGTCCACCACGTCGTCGGGGCCGGCGGCCGCGAGAGCGGCGGTCGGGGCCGGCGTGGCCGGCGCGGTGTCGCCAGCGGCCGGCGGCGCGGGCGGCAGGGGCTGCGACTGCGGCGTCTCCGGGCCGAGTTCGGCCAGGTGTTCGCCCAGCGGCTCCCACTGCGCCAGGCCGTCGCGCCAGACCAGGCTGTCGCGCGTGACCTTGCCCTGGCGGTAGGCCTGCGCCAGCACCTCGGGCGACACCGGCCCCTGGCGGTCATGATGGCGATCCACGTAGTACCACTGCTGCATGCCTGCTCCCCTGCCGCGCGCGGCGCGCGGGGCCCGAAACGACCACCCCCCCCCCGGGCCCGGGGGACCCCCCGGTAGCCGGTAAGGGGG
>JAIBEO010000196.1 GCA_019459185.1 Rhizobium sp.
TGGAACTGATCGTGCGGCGCGGCGGCCGGGGGATGGGGCTCGGGCTGACCGACGAAGGCGCCCCCCAGATCGCCCCCCCCGCCCGCGGGCCGCCCCGCAACCCCCGCCGCCGGGCGCCGGCGCGGGCGTGGGTCGCCACGCCGCGGATGCGGGTGGCGCCGTCGCCGCGAAGCTCCAGGCCGAAGCGTTCCGCCAGTTCGGCCAGGGTCGGTGCCGGGGCCTGCGCCGACATCGCGGTGGCCTTAGAAGCTGCCGCCGAAGGTGAACTGCAGGCGTTCGATCTGGTCCGAGCGCTCGCGCTGGATCGGCAGGGCATAGCTGATCTGGATCGGGCCCATCGGCGACTGCCACTGCAGCGCCACGCCCGTGGAGATGCGCAGCGTCTTGGCTTCCCAGTCGTCGAAGCCGTTGTACACGTTGCCGTAGTCGACGAAGGCCGACAGGCGCGTGCCCTTGCCGTCGAACAGGGTCGGGAAATAGAACTCCACGGTGCCGGCGGTCTTGAGCGAACCGCCGATGGGCTGGCGGTAGCCGTCCGCGGTGAACTGGTAGGTCGGGCCGACGGTGTTCACCTCGAAGCCGCGGATCGAGTTCGGGCCACCCGCGTAGTAGTTGCGGAAGAACGGCAGCCCGCAATTGGTGCTGGTGGTGATGATGTCACCCTCGGTGTCGAACGAGGGGCAGGTGTTGCCGCCGGTGTCGCCGTAGCTGTCGCCGTAGCCGAGCTCGGCGCCGATCTTCATCACCATCCAGCGGGTGAGCGGCATGTAGTGCTCGAAGTTGTAGCCCAGCTTGTAGTACTCGAGGTCGCTGCCCGGCAGCACGAACTCGCCGCTGATGCGGTGGTAGGTGCCGCGGGTCGGCAGCAGGTAGTCGTTGCGCGAATCGCGCACCCAGCCGGTCTGCAGGCGCCAGGCGTTGATGTTCCACTTGCGCGAGCCGCCGAACAGCAGCGGGTCGGTGGTGGTCGGGTCGTCGTCGTCGTTCTCGATCGGGGTGTCGGCGTCGTTGTCGTTGTCGACGTGGTATTCCGGGAAACGCTGGCGGTCGCCCAGGGTGCTGACCAGGTACTGGATCAGCGGCTCGGGCGTGGAGCCGTCCTGGGTGGTGATCTGGTTGCGGTCGATGCCCAACGAGAACTGGACCGAGTCGGTTTCCGTCAGCGGCAGGCCGACGAGCACTTCGGCCGCGGACACGGCGTTGTTGTACTGGGCCAGGTTGGCGTCCTGGCGCGAGTAGCTGTAGTTGCTGTGGCTGAGGTTGTAGCCGACGCTGACGCCGGTGTCGGTGAAGTACGGGTCGGTGAAGCCCAGCGAGTACTGCTTGGAATACGAGTTGTTCTGCACGGCCACCGAGACGCGGTTGCCGGTGCCCAGGAAGTTGTTCTGCACCAGCTGCAGGCTGGTGATCAGGCCGTAGGTCTGCTGGTAGCCCAGGCCGAAGGTGAACTGGCCCGAGTTGCGCTCCTTGACGTTGACCACCACGTCCACCTGGTCGGGCGCGCCGGCGACTTCGGGGGTCTCGATGTCCACTTCCTCGAAGAAGCCTAGGCGCTGCAGGCGGACCTTGGAGCGGTCCACCGCGGCCTGCGAGAACCAGGCGCCCTCGAACTGGCGCATCTCGCGGCGCAGCACCTCGTCGGCGGTGCCGGTGTTGCCCTTGAAGACGATGCGGCGGACCTGCACGCGCGGGCCCGGCTCGACGAAGAAGTTCAAGCCGACCACGCGCTTCTCGCGGTCGATGTCCGGGATCGGGTTCACCTGCGCGAAGGCGTAGCCGATGTTGCCCAGCACCGCGATCATGGCGTCGGTGGTGAGCTCGATGCGGGCGCGCGAGAACGTGCCGCCCTCGGCCACCATCAGCAGCTTCTCGAGTTCCTCGACCGGCAGGATGGTGTCGCCGCTGACCTTCACGTCGCCGATGGTGTAGACCTCGCCCTCGGCGATGTTGGCGGTGACGAAGATGTCGCGCTTGTTCGGGCTGATCGCGACCTGGGTGGATTCGACGTTGAAGTCGACGTAGCCGCGGTCGAGGTAGTAGTTGTTGAGTTTCTCAAGGTCGCCCGAGAGTTTTTCGCGCGAGTACTGGTCGTCGCGGCGGTACCAGGACAGCCAGTTGCTGGTGTTCGACTCCCAGCCGGCGCGCAGGTCTTCCTCGACGTAGGTCTCGTTGCCGACGATGTTGATGTCGCGGATGCGGGCGGCCTTGCCCTCGGCGATGATGATGTTGACGTCGACGCGGTTGCGGTCGAGGTTCGAGATCGTCGGCTGGATCGAAACGTTGTACTTGCCGCGGTTGTTGTACTGGCGGATCAGTTCCTGCGTGACTCGGTCGAGGTTGAGCGGGTTGAAGGTCTCGCCCTCGGCCAGGCCGATGCTGCGCAGTCCGCCAAGCAGGTCCTCGGACTTGATGTCCTTGTTGCCGGTCAGGGTGATGGTGTTGATGGCGGGGCGCTCGGCCACCACCACCACCAGGATGTCGCCCTGGCGCTCGAGCTTGACGTCGCTGAAGAAGCCGGTGCGGAACAGCGCGCGGATGGCTTCGCTGGAGCGGCTGCGGTCGAGCAGGTCGCCGCGCTCCACCGGGAGGTAGGTGAAGACCGTGCCGGCCGAGATGCGCTGCAGGCCCTCGACGCGGATGTCGGCGACCTGGAATGCCTCGAAGTTCTGGGCGTGGGCGGGGCCGGCGAGGGCGGCGGCGAGCGCGATGCTCAGGAGGCAGCGGCGGACAGTGGGTCGCGTCATCATCAATCCGTGGAAGGCGGGCGGGGAACGGCCGCGCAAAGGGTGGAGGTCAGGAGCCGAGGCGGAGAATGTCGTTGTAGAAGGCCAGTCCCATCAGACCGGCCAGCAGGGCCAGGCCGATGTACTGGCCCGCCGCGAGACCACGTTCGCCGACCGGGCTGCCCTTGACCAATTCGATAAGGTAATACAGCAGGTGCCCCCCATCCAAGACAGGGATGGGCAGCAGGTTCATGATGAAAAGGCTCAGCGAGAGCACGGCGAGGAAGTTCAGGAACCACGCCGGGCCCAGGTTCGCGCTGCCGTTGGCGACGCGGGCGATGGTGATCGGGCCCGAGATGTTCTTCAGCGAGGCCTGGCCGGTGACCATGCGCCAGAGCATTCCGACCACGTCGGAGGTCATCTGGCGGGTTTCGGCCAGGGCCGCCGGGACGGCCTGCAGCGGGCCGAAGCGCAGCATCGCGTCTTCCACCGGCGCTGCCGCCAGGATGCCCAGCTGCCACACCGGCTGGCCATCGCGCTCGGCCTGGCGCGGGGCGACGGCCACGGTGGTCTCGCCGCCGGCGCGCCCGACGCGGATCGCCAGTTCGCCGTCGGGGCGGGCCAGGCGCTGCAGCAGGGGGCCGATTTCGTCGTAATTGCGCACCGGCTCGCCGTCGATGGACAGCAGGCGGTCGCCGGCCTGCAGCCGGCCTTCGGCGGCCGAACCGGGGGCCACGCTGCCCACCACCGGCGGCCAGGAGGGGCGCAGGCCCAGGTCGGTGAAGGGGCGCTCCTCGCTCACCTGCAGGCCCGGACGGTCCAGGGGCAGGATGCGCACGCGCTCCTCGCCTCCGGCCGTGCGCACCCGCACCGGGGTGGATTCGCGGTCGATGGCGGCCGTGGCCAGGGCGATGCCGGCCTCGGTCCAGGTGCGGGTGGGGCGGCCGGCCACGTCCAGCAGGCGGTCGCCCGGTTGGAAGCCGGCCTCGGCGGCGATGCCCTCGGCCCGACCGATGTCGGGCTGGAAGTCGGGCTTGCCGATCACGAACATCAGCCAGAGCAGGGCGATGCACAGCAGCAGGTTGGCCAGCGGGCCGGCCGCCACGATGGCGATGCGCTGCCAGACCGTCTTGGCGTTGAAACTTTCGTGGCGCTCGTGCGGCGCCACCTCGACCTCGCGCTCGTCGAGCATCTTCACGTAGCCGCCCAGCGGCAGCATGGCCACCACGTATTCGGTGCCGTCCTTGCCGGTGCGCTTCCACAGCGGCCGGCCGAAGCCCACCGAGAACCGCAGCACGCGCACGCCGCAGCGGCGGGCCACCCAGTAGTGGCCGAACTCGTGGAAGGTGACCAGGATGCCCAGGCTCACGACGAGCCACCACACCGAGCCGAAGAATTCCGTCATGGGCGCCGCATCCTCGCGATCAGGTCACCGGCCAGGCGCCGGGCCTCGGCGTCGGTTTCCAACAGCTGCTCCAGGGAATCGGCCGGGCCGCCCGGGTGGGCGTCGAGGCAGGCCTGGATCAGGTCCGGAATGCCAAGGAAGCCCAGTTTGCCCTGAAGGAAGGCTGAAACGGCCACTTCGTTGGCGGCGTTGAGCACGGCGGGCGCGGCGCCGCCGGCCTCGAGCACGCGGTAGGCCAGGCCCAGGCAGGGGAAGGCCTCGAGGTCTGGCTTCCCGAAATCGAAGCGGGCGAGGGCGGCCAGGTCCAGCGGCGCCACGCCCGAATCGATGCGTTCGGGCCAGGCCAGGCCGTAGGCCAGGGCGGTGCGCATGTCGGGGTTGCCCAATTGGGCCAGCACCGAGCCGTCCACGTAGTCCACCAGCGAATGGATGACGCTCTGCGGGTGCACCACCACCTCGATCCGGCTGGCGGGCAGGCCGAACAGGTGCTTGGCCTCGATGACTTCCAGGCCCTTGTTCATCAGGGTGGCGGAATCGACCGAGATCTTGCGGCCCATGGACCAGTTCGGGTGCGCGCAGGCCTGGTCGGGGGTGACGTCGGCCAGTTCGGACCGGCGGCGGCCGCGGAAGGGGCCACCCGAGGCGGTGAGCAGCAGGCGGCGCACGCCCTGGCGGTTGCCGTCGGCCGGCAGGCACTGGTAGATGGCGTTGTGCTCGCTGTCCACCGGCAGGATGGTGGCGCCGCCTTCGCGCGCCGCCTGCAGCAGCAGGTCGCCGGCCAGCACCACCGATTCCTTGTTCGCCAGCAGCAGGCGCTTGCCAGCGCGAGCGGCGGCCAGGGTGGAGGCGACGCCGGCGGCGCCGACGATGGCGGCCACCACGGTGTCGTTGGCCGGGTCGGCGGCCACTTCCTCCAGCGCCGTGGCGCCGGCCAGGGCGCGGGTGGGCAGGCCCAGGGCGGCCAGGCCGTCGCGCAGGGCAGGCCAGGCGGCTTCGTCGGCCACCACGGCGGCGTCGGGGCGGAAGCGGGCGCAAAGCTTCAGGAGCTCGTCCACGCGGCCGTTGGCGCTGAGCGCGCCGACGCGGAAGCGGTCCGGGTGCCGGGCCACCACGTCGAGGGTGGAGCCGCCGATCGAACCGGTGGCCCCGAGCAGCGCGATCGTTTTCAGAGGCCCAGCCATGCCTTGGCCACCACGAAGACCGGCAACGCGGCCAGGATGCTGTCCAGCCGGTCCATCAGGCCGCCATGGCCCGGGAACAGCGCGCCGGAATCCTTCACGCCCGAGTGCCGCTTCATCAGGCTTTCGAACAGGTCGCCCACTACCGAGATGCCGGCCACCAGCAGGGTGGCCAGCAGCAGCGCCGGCAACGAGGTCCAGCCCAGGCCCAGCAGCGGAAAGCCGACCGCGGCCAGCAGGGCGGTGGCGGCGAGGCCCCCGTACACCCCTTCCCAGGTCTTGCCGGGGCTGATGGACGGGGCCAGCTTGCGCTTGCCGAACTTCGAGCCGGCGAAATAGGCGCCGCTGTCGGCGATCCAGACCACCAGCAGGGCGTAGAGCGTCCAGCGCGGACCCAGCGGGTCCTCGGCGTGCAGCCAGCCCAGTGCGCACCAGGCCGGCACGATGCCCAGGGTGCCGGCCATCAGCTTCAGGGCGCGGTTGGCGGAGGTGTCGGCGCTGGCGAAGGCCGGGCGTGCCAGCCACAGCGGCACCGCGGCCACCCACCAGAGCACGCCCACCAGGCTCAGCAGCTTGAGCGTGAAGAAGCTGGGTCCGCCACCCCAGATGAGCGCGGCCATCAGCAGCGCGTTGGCAGTGAGGAAGGCGGCGCGCGGCAGGCGGTCGTGGATGCCGGCGAAGGCGGTCCATTCCCACAGGCCGGCCAGCAGCACCAGGGCCAGGGCCGCGGCCAGCCAGGGCGTGGGCAGGAACAGCACCGCCAGCACCGGCAGCGGCGCCAGGACCAGGGCGGTGGTGATGCGCTGGCGCCGGCTCACGTGGCGCCCCCGGCCACCTGGGCGCTGGTGAGGCCGAAGCGGCGTTCGCGGTCGGCGAAGGCGGCCAGGGCGGCGTCCAGGACATCGTCGCTGAGGTCGGGCCAGAGCGTCTCGGTGAACCACAGCTCGGTGTAGGCCAGCTGCCAGAGCAGGAAGTTGCTGATGCGCAGGTCGCCGCCGGTGCGGATGAACAGGTCGGGCGTGGGCAGCCCGGCCAGGCCGATGCGGCTGTCGAGCAGGGCCTCGGTGATGTCGCCCGGCGCCCCGCGCCGGGCGGCCACGTCGGCGGCCAGGCTGCGGCAGGCCTGGGTGATGTCCCAGCGGCCGCCGTAGCCGGCGGCGATCGTCAGCACGAGTTTCTGGTCGGCTGGCCGCAGGGCCTCGGCCAGGGCCATGCGCTCGCGGATAGCCTCGGGGAAGCCGGCGCGGTCGCCGATGAAGGCCACCCGCACGCCGCGGCGGTTGAGTTCGCCGACCTCGCTGTCGAGCATGCGCAGGAACAGTTTCATCAGCGCGCCGACTTCTTCCTCGGGCCGGTTCCAGTTCTCGCTGGAGAAGGCGAACAGCGTGAGCGCCTCGATGCCGCGCGACAGGCAGAAATCGACGCAGACCTGCACGGCCTTGGCGCCGGCGCGGTGGCCGAGCGTGCGCGGGCGGTTGCGGCGCTGCGCCCAGCGCCCGTTGCCGTCCATGATGACGGCCAGGTGGCGGGGCAGGCGGCTTTGCGGGGGCGCGGCGGTCATCGGGGCGGCCTGGCTCAAACCGCCATCAACTCCTGCTCCTTGGCCTTCACCACCTCGTCCACGTCCTTGACGTGCTTGTCGGTGAGCTTCTGGATTTCTTCCTCGGTGCGACGGGCGTCGTCCTCGGTGGCCTGCTTTTCCTTGAGCATTTCCTTGACGTGCTGGATCGCGTCGCGGCGCACGTTGCGGATGGCGACCTTGGCGTTTTCGCCCTCGGCGTGCACGTGCTTGGAAAGCTCCTTGCGGCGCTCCTCGGTCAGCGGCGGCAGGTTGATGCGGATGACGGTGCCGGCGGTGTTCGGGGTCAGGCCCAGGTCGGAGGCCAGGATGGCCTTCTCGACCGCGGCCACCATGCCCTTTTCCCAGGGCGTGATGGTGAGCGAGCGGGCATCGGCGACCGACACCGTGGCGACCTGCGTCAGCGGCATGTCGGAGCCGTAGTAGTTCACCTTCAGGTGGTCCACGAGGGCGGTGGTGGCGCGGCCCGTGCGCAGCTTGGTCAGGTCGTGGCGGAAAGCCTCCACGGACTTGGTCATTCGGGTCAGGGCGTCTTTCTTGATGTCGTTGAGCATCGCGGGCTCCGCGTGTGTCTGGCTGGGTTCCGGGGCAGGCCCGGGATTATAGGCGTTGGGCCGGGGGGCCGCTCAGCCGGCGTCGACAAGGGTGCCGAGCGGCTCGCCGCGCAGGATCCGCATCAGCGCGCCGGCCTGCATCATGTCGTAGATGCGCAGCGGCACCTTGTTGTCGCGGCACAGCGCGAAGGCGGCGGTGTCCATCACCTGAAGGTTGCGGGCGATGACGTCGTCGTAGGTCAGGCGGTCGTAGCGCTTCGCCGCCGGGTTCTTCTTCGGGTCGGCGTCGTAGATGCCGTCGACCTTGGTGGCCTTGAGCAGCAGGTCGGCGCCGACTTCGCTGGCGCGCAGCGCGGCCGCCGAATCGGTGGTGAAGAAGGGGTTGCCGGTGCCGGCGGCGAACAGGGCGATGCGGCCCTTTTCCATGTGCCGGATGGCGCGGCGGCGGATGTAGTCCTCGCACACCTCGTTGATCTTGATCGCGCTCATCACGCGGGCGAAGCCGCCGGCTTTCTCCAGCGCGTCGGCCATGGCCAGGGCGTTGATGACGGTGGCCAGCATGCCCATGTGGTCGCCGGTGACCCGGTCCATGCCGGCGGCGGCCAGGCCGGCGCCGCGGAAGATGTTGCCGCCGCCGATCACCAGGCCGATCTCGGCGCCGGCGCGCTGGGCCTCGACGATCTCGGCGGCCAGGGCCTGGATCACCTTCGGGTCGATGCCGTAGTCCTCGTTGCCCATCAGGGCTTCGCCGGAGAGCTTGAGCAGGATGCGGCGGTACTTCAGGGGCTGGGCGCTCATGGTCTCTCCGGTGGCAGGGCAAACAGCGGGATTCTAGCCGATCGGCGCGTGGCCGGCGGCGGCGCAAGAAAAAACCCGCGGTCGCCCGCGGGTTTTTCCATGCCGGGTTGGCGCCGGGCGGGGCGGTCGGTCAGACCGCCATCGCCTTGGCCACTTCCGCGGCGTAGTCCTCGACCACCTTCTCGATGCCCTCGCCGACGGCCAGGCGCTGGAACTGCACCACGTCGGCGCCGGCGGCCTTCACGGCCTGCTCGACCGACTGGTCGGTGTTGAGCACGTACGGCTGGCCGTACAGGGTGACCTCGTTGACGATCTTGGCAACCTTGCCGCTGATGATCTTCTCGAGGATCTCGGCCGGCTTGGCCTTGTCCTTCTCGGACATCTTGGCCAGCTCGATTTCCTTTTCCTTGGCCAGGAACTCGGCCGGCACGTCGGCGGCCTTGTTGTACGGCGGGTTCATCGCGGCCACGTGCATGGCGATGCCACGGGCCAGCTCGACGTCACCGCCCTTGAGCTCGACCAGCACGCCGATGCGGCCGCCGTGGATGTAGGCGGCGACGTGGTTGGCGCTGTCGACCTTGGCCATGCGGCGCACCTGCACGTTCTCGCCGACCTTGGCGATGACGGCGGCGCGGGCTTCCTCGACGGTCTCGCCCGACGGCAGCTTGGCGGCCTTCAGGGCGTCGACGTCGGCGGCGCCAGAGGCCAGGGCGGCCTGGGCGACGGCGGTGGTGAAGGAGACGAAGTTGTCGTCCTTGGCCACGAAGTCGGTCTCGGAGTTGATCTCGACCAGCACGGCCTTGCCACCCTCGCTGGCGGCGACGATGCGGCCCTCGGCGGCGACGCGGTCGGCCTTCTTGTCGGCCTTGGCCAGGCCCTGCTTGCGCAGCCACTCGGCGGCGGCGTCGATGTCGCCCTTGTTCTCGGTGAGCGCTTTCTTGCACTCCATCATGCCGGCGCCGGTGCGCTCGCGCAGGTCTTTCACGAGGGAAGCCGTGATTTCCATGGGTATCTCCAACTGGATTGATTGGGCGCGTCGGCGGGCCGGCACGCACGAATGGGGAGCCGCGGCGCAGCTTGGCGCCGCGGCATGACGCGGGTGTTGCTTAGCGCTTGTCGCCGGCCGGGCGGCGCGGGGCGCGCTTGGCGTCGTCGCGCGGGGCGCGCGGGCCACGCGGGGCGGCCTTCTTCTCTTCCTTGGCGACCGGGTTGCCCTCGGCGTCGAGCTCGACGAAGTCGTCGGCGGCTACGTGGGCCTGCGGCGAGGCGGCCTTGCCCTCGAGCACGGCGTCGGCGGCGGCGCGCACGTACAGCTGCACGGCGCGGATGGCGTCGTCGTTGCCCGGGATGGCGTAGTCCACCAGGTTCGGGTCGTAGTTGGTGTCGACCACGGCAATGACCGGGATGCCGAGCTTCTTGGCTTCCTGCACGGCGATGTTCTCGTGGCCGATGTCGATCACGAACAGGGCGTCCGGCAGGCGGTTCATTTCCTTGATGCCGCCCAGCGAGGCTTCCAGCTTGTCACGCTCGCGGCGCAGGGTGAGCACCTCGTGCTTGACCAGCTTCTCGAAGGTACCGTCGGTCTCGGCGGCCTCGAGCTCCTTCAGGCGGGCGACCGACTTCTTCACGGTGGCGAAGTTGGTCAGGGTGCCGCCCAGCCAGCGCATGCTCATGTACGGCATGCCGCAGCGGATGGCTTCTTCCTTGATCGACTCGCGGGCCGAGCGCTTGGTGCCGACGAACAGCACGGTGCCGCGCTTCTGGGCGATGGCCGAGATGAAGTTCATCGCGTCCTGGAACAGCGGCAGGGTCTTTTCCAGGTTGATGATGTGGATCTTGCCGCGGGCGCCGAAGATGTACGGGCCCATCTTGGGGTTCCAGTAGCGGGTCTGGTGGCCGAAGTGCACGCCGGCTTCCAGCATCTGGCGCATGGTGACCTGGGACATTCTTGTATTCCTTTCACGACAGGGAGCCGGCCGCGCTCTGGCGGCTTCGAAGCTCCGGGGTTGGGCCTCCACCAGGCTGCCGTCTCGAACCCTGGAACCGTGGTTCCGGGGCACCCCGGGACGGGGGATGGCCTGGTGTGTGTATTCGCCGGTGGCGCCCGGCGTGGGCGGCCGAAGCCCGGTGGACCGGGGTTTCGAGCCGCGGGAGTATAGCCCGCTGGCCCATTTGGCCGCAACTGAGGGATAATCGGGCCATGCATATCACCCTGAAGAGTCCCGAGGACATCGAGCGCATGCGCGTGGCCGGCCGCCTGGCCGCCGAGGTGCTGCAGGTCGTCGCCCCCCACGTCAAGCCGGGCGTGACCACGGCCGAGCTCGACCGGATCTGCCACGACCACATCGTCAACGTGCAGGGCGCCATCCCGGCCAACGTCGGTTACAAGGGCTTCCCGGCCACGGTCTGCACTTCGGTCAACAACGTCATCTGCCATGGCATCCCCAGCGACGCCAAGGTCCTGAAGGACGGCGACATCATCAACATCGACGTCACCGTCATCAAGGACGGCTGGCACGGCGACACCAGCCGCATGTACTTCGTCGGCGAGCCGAGCGTGAAGGCACGGCGCCTGGTGGAAGTGACCCGCGAGGCCATGTTCCGCGGCATCCGCGCCGTGCGCCCGGGCGCCACCCTGGGCGACATCGGCCACGCCATCCAGAAGTACGCCGAAGGCGAGCGTTTCTCGGTGGTGCGCGAGTACTGCGGCCACGGCATCGGCCGGATCTACCACGAGGAGCCGCAGGTGCTGCACTACGGCCAGCCGCAGACCGGCGTGGTGCTGCAGAAGGGCATGACCTTCACGATCGAGCCGATGATCAACGAGGGCGCCCGCCACACCAAGCTGCTGGGCGACGGCTGGACCGTGGTCACCCGCGACAAGTCGCTGTCGGCGCAGTGGGAGCACACGGTGGTGGTGACCGACGACGGCGTCGAGATACTGACCCGCCTGCCCGGCGACGACAACGAGCTGTGACCGGGGCCGGCCGGTGAGCGCCGCCCCGACCCCTCCCGAACCGACCCTCGCGGCCCGCCTGGCCGCGGCCACGGACGATGCCGCCTGGCGCGAGGCCGCCAAGGCGGGCCTGGCCACGAGCCGGGCCGCGTTGGGCCAGCACTTCGAGGCCGGCGAGGCCATCGACCGGCTGATTTCGCGCTGCTGCGAGGCCGCCGACGAGGTCGTGCGCTCGGCCTGGCGGCGCTGCCTGCCCGCCGGCGCCGGGCTGGACCTGCTGGCCACCGGCGGCTACGGCCGCGGCGAGCTCTACCCCCAGTCCGACCTCGACCTGCTGGTGCTGGGCGAGCCGGACCGCCAGAAGGCCCACGAGGCCGCCATCGGCCGCTTCTTTTCCCTGCTGTGGGACGCCGGCCTGCACACCAGCCAGGCCGTCCGCTCGCTGGCGCAGTGCGTCGAGGCGGCGGCCGACGACATCACCGTGCTCACCGCCCTGATGGAATGCCGCGTGCTCGTCGGTGACCCGGCCGCGCCCGGCGCGCTCGCCGCCGCGCTGGCGCCGCCGGCGCTGTGGCCGCCGGCCGCCTATTTCGAAGCCAAGCGCGCCGAGCAGCGCCAGCGCCACGCCCGTTTCCACGACACCGCCCACAACCTCGAGCCCAGCATCAAGGAAGGCCCGGGCGGCCTGCGCGACCTGCAGACCGTGACCTGGATGGGCATGCGCCTGTACGGCGTGCCCGGCCTGCGCGCCCTGGTGCCGCTGGGCCTGCTGGGCGAAGACGAATGCGCCAGCCTCGAGCGCGAGTGGCGCGTGCTGGCGCGGCTGCGCTTCGGTCTGCACCTGCTGGCGCGCCGGCGCGAGGAGCGCCTGGGTTTCGACTACCAGAAGAACCTGGCCACCATGCTGGGCCTGAAGGACGAGCGCCGCGACAACCTGGCGGTCGAGCAGATGATGCAGGGCTTCTTCCGCAGCGCCGCCACCGTGATGCGCATCAACGACCGGCTGCTGCAACGCTTCGAGGAACAACTCTCGGGCCGCGAGGCGCCGGTGCCGGCGGGCGGGGGCTACGAACTGCGCCACGGTTACCTCGCCATGGCCGAGCCGGCGCGCCTGCGCGAGGGCCTGGGCCCGGTGCTCGAGCTGGTGGCCACCTGGGACGCGCTGCCCGACGCCCGCGGCCTGCATTCGGAAACCGCGCGCGCGCTGGGCGAATCGCTGGGCGCCATCCGGCCCTATCCCGAGCAGCCACCGCAGCTGCGCCAGCGTTTCATGGAACTGCTGCAGTCGCCGCGGGCCGTGGCCACGCTCACACGCATGGCCCGGCTGGGCGTGCTGGCGCGCTACCTGCCGGCCTTCGGCAAGGTGTCGGGCCGCATGCAGTACGACCTGTTCCACGTCTACACCGTGGACCAGCACACGCTCACCGTGCTGGCGCACATGGACGGCTTCGCGCGCCGCGCCGACGAGCGTTTCGCCATCGCCCACGAAGTGCTGCCGCGCCTGCGCAAGCCGCACCTGCTGCTGCTGGCCGGCCTGTTCCACGACATCGCCAAGGGCCGCGGCGGCGACCATTCGGAGCTGGGCGCGGTGGACGCGCGCGAGTTCGCGGCGGCGCACGCGCTGCCGCAGGCCGACGCCGACCTGCTGGCCTGGCTGGTCGAGCAGCACCTGCTGATGTCGGTGACGGCGCAGCGCCAGGACATTTCCGACCCGGAAGTGGTGGCGCGCTTCGCCAACAAGGTGGCCGACCGCGAACACCTTGATTACCTGTACCTGCTGACCTGCGCCGACATCGCCGGCACCAGTCCCAAGCTGTGGAATGCCTGGAAGGACCGGCTGCTGGCCGACCTGTACGCCGCGACCCGCTTCGCCCTGCGCCGCGGCCTGGAAAACCCGGTGCACGCCACCGAGATCATGGCCGAGACCCGCGCCGTGGCCATGGAGCGCCTGCTCGGCGAAGGCCTGGACGAGGCCGCCGTGCAGCGCATCTGGGCCGCCTACCCGGACGTGGGTTTCCTGCGCTACCGGCCCGAGCAGATCGCCTGGCAGACGCGTGGCATCGCCGAATCGGGCGGCGCCGAAACCCTGGTGATGGTGCGCCCGCACCTGCAGGACGGCGGCCTGGAGGTGTTCGTGCGCACGCCCGACCGCGACGGCCTGTTCGCGGCGCTGGTGGCCACCTTCGACCGCCTGGGCCTGAACGTGCTCGAGGCGCGCGTGCTCAATTCCAGCGACGGCCACGCGCTCGACAACTTCCAGCTGATCGCGCCGCAGGGCCACGCGCCCGAACCCGCGGCGGTGGAAGCGGCGCTGAAGGCGGCGCTGCGCGACCCGGCCAGGGTGCGCCCGCCGCGCCGCGCGGCGCCGCGCCAGCTGCGCCACTTCCGGGTGCCGGCGCGGGTGGATTTCGACCTGTCGGCCGACGGCCGGCGCACGCGCATGAGCCTGGTCTGCACCGACCAGCCCGGCCTGCTGGCCGGCGTGGCCCAGGTGCTGCGCAAGTTCCGCCTGCGCGTGCACGACGCCCGCATCGCCACCTTCGGCGAGAAGGTGGAAGACTTTTTCCTGCTCACCGACGAGCGCGACCAGCCGGTCGGCGACCAGGCCCTTTTGGACGAGCTGCGCGCGGCCATCGTGGCCGCCGTGGATGGAGAACACTGAGATGGCAAGAAAGAAGGCAAGCACCGAGCAGCTGCAGGCGATCATCGAGGACGCGTTCGAGCGCCGCGCCACGCTCACCGCAGCCGAGATCGATGGCTCCACCCGCCCGGCGGTGGAAGAGGCCATCGCCCTGCTCGAATCCGGCAAGGCCCGCGTCGCCGCGCCCAGCGGCGGTAAATGGGAAGTCAACGAGTGGCTGAAGAAGGCCGTGCTGCTCTACTTCCGCGTCAACGACATGCAGATGATGGAAGGTTTCCCGGCGCCGTACTGGGACAAGGTGCGCCTGCGCTTCGACAACTTCGACGAAGGCGACTTCCGCGACCTCGGCGCCCGCGTGGTGCCGGGCGCCATCGTTCGTTCGGGCGCCCACATCGGCAAGGACGTGGTGCTGATGCCCAGCTTCGTGAACATCGGCGCCTATGTCGGCGCCGGCACCATGGTCGACACCTGGGCCACGGTGGGCAGCTGCGCCCAGGTCGGCAAGCACTGCCACATTTCCGGCGGCGCCGGTATCGGCGGCGTGCTCGAGCCGCTGCAGGCCAGCCCCACGATCATCGAGGACGGCTGCTTCATCGGCGCCCGGGCCGAGGTGGTGGAAGGCGTCGTGGTGGAAAAGGGCAGCGTGATCGGTATGGGAGTTTTTCTCAGCCAATCCACCCGCATCTACAACAGAATGACCGGCGAGGTCACCTACGGGCGGGTTCCCGCGGGTAGTGTCGTGGTATCGGGCTCGTTGCCCTCGTCCGATGGCCGGTACTCGCTGTACTGCGCCGTCATCGTCAAGCAGGTCGATGCCAGGACCCGCGCGAAGACGTCCGTCAACGAACTGCTGCGCGGCGCCGTGGAGTGACCAGCCCCCTGGCCAACCCGGAGTAGTACCCATGTCGAAGCTGTCCCGCGTCGCCGCCTGGCTGCTGTGCGCAACCTCGCTGGCGGGAGGCCCCGCGTCCGCCCAGGTGGACGTCGCCACCTTCACCAAGCTCGACAGCTTCACCGACATCGAGATTTCGCCCACCGGCGAGTTCTACGCGGCCACCGTGCCGTTGGGCGACCGCACCGGGCTGGTGGTGCTCCGGCGCGCCGACAATTCGGTGTCGGCACGTTTCGCGCTGGGCAAGGACACCCACATCGACGACTTCGCCTGGGTCAGCGACGACCGGCTGCTGCTGGGCATGGCCGAGGCCTTCGGCGCCGACGACGAACCCAGCCCCACCGGCGAGATCTACGTCGTGGATGCCGACGGCAAGAACATCAAGAACCTGGTGGGTTTCCGGGTCGAGGGCAACGGCGCCGGCACCCGCATCCAGGGCCGCACGCAGGAAGATGTCGCGGCCTACCTGCTCGACACGATGGCCGACGACCCGAACACCGTGCTGATCGAGGTCTGGCCCTTCCAAGACGACCCCTACACCCGCGTCGAAACCCTTGACGTGCGCACCGGCCGGCGCCGCCCGGTGACCCGCGCGCCGGTCCAGCACGCCGATTTCACGGTGGACCACGCCCGGCAGGTGCGTTTCGCCCGCGGCATCGGCGCCGAGAACGCCAGCATGCTCTACCACCGCAGCGGCGACGGGGCCGAGTGGCAGCTGGTGAACGACCAGTCCAAGACCGGCCGCATCGAGCACCCCATCGGCTTCGCCGCCGACAACCGCACCGCCTACCTGCTGGTGGAGGACCGCCAGGGCACCGACAAGGTGGTCGCCTTCGACACCGTGGCCGGTGGCCGCCGCCCGCTGCTGCAGCACGAGAAGGTCGACCCGTTCACCATCCTCTACACGCTCGGCGACCAGGACATCCCCGTGGGCGCCCAGTTCATCGGCGACAAGGTCGAGCGGCAGTTCTTCGACGACGCCTCGGCCGAGGCCCGCCTGTACAAGATGCTCCAGGCCGCCTTTGCCGGCCAGGCGGTGTACGTCACTTCCACTACGCGGGACGGCAAGCTGGCCCTGGTGCAGGTGACCAGCGGCACCAACCCGGGCGATTTCTACCTGTTCGACGTGGCCACGAAGAAGGCGAACTACCTGCTGAGCCGGCGCGAATGGATCGATCCGGCGCAGATGGGCGAAGTGCGCCCGGTCAGCTTCAAGGCCCGCGACGGCCTGCCGCTGCACGGCTACCTGACCCTGCCGCCCGGTTCGGACGGCAAGAACCTGCCGCTGGTGGTGAACCCGCACGGCGGCCCCTTCGGCATCTTCGACACCCCGCACTTCGACGCCGAGGCGCAGATGCTCGCGCGGGCTGGTTATGCCGTGCTGAAGGTGAACTTCCGTGGTTCGGGCAACTACGGCCGTGCCTTCCACGAGGCCGGCGCCAGTCAGTGGGGCAAGGCCATGCAGGACGACCTCACCGACGCCACCCGCTGGGCGGCGGAGCAGGGCATCGCCGACCCGAAGCGCATCTGCATCTACGGCGGCAGCTACGGCGCCTATGCCTCGCTGATGGGCGTGGCGCGCGAGCCCGGGCTTTACCGCTGCGCGGTGGGCTACGTGGGCGTTTACGACCTGGACATGTTTGTGCGCGAGCGCAGCGACGACAGCCGCGCCAGCTCGGTCTTCACGCGCCAGTGGGTGGGCGAGGCCGGCAGCTTGGCCGAGGTGTCGCCCAACCGCCTGGCCGACCGCATCACGGTGCCGGTGTTCCTGGCGGCCGGCGGCGAGGACCGGGTGGCCCCGGTGGAGCACACCAAGCGCATGGAAAAGGCCCTGCGCAAGGCCGGCGTGCCGGTGGAGACCCTTTACTACCCGAACGAAGGCCACGGTTTCTACACCGAGGAGCATCGCGCCGAGTACTACGGCAAACTGTTGGCCTTCCTGGCCCGTCATATCGGCGGTGCCGCCCCGAAATGACGGAGTTCCCCGGATGGTGACGGTCTACGGCCTCGACAACTGCGACACCTGCAAGAAGGCGCGCAACTGGCTCAGGCGTTTCGAGGTCGCGCACGAATTCGTGGACTACCGCGCTCGGCGGGTGCCGGCCGAAACGCTCAAGGCCTGGGCCGCGCAGCTGGGCGGCTGGGACAAGCTCATCAACAAGGCTTCGACCACCTGGCGCCAGCTGCCCGAGGGACGCAAGTCGCCGGGCAGCGACCCGGAGTGGACGCTGCTGCTGAAGGAATACCCGGCGCTGGTAAAGCGCCCCGTGGTGGTGACGGCCGACGGCGTGGTCACCGTGGGTTTCACCGACAATGCCTTCAAGGCGCGGTTCGGGGTGGGCAAGTGAGCGAGGTGCTGGCCCTGGCCCGCGAACTCATCGCGCGCCCCTCGGTGACGCCCGACGACGCCGGCTGCCAGGCGCTGGTGGCCGAGCGCCTGCGCCGCGCCGGCTTCACGGTGCAGCAGTTGGATTTCGGCAACGTTCGCAACCTGTGGGCCACGCACGGCAGCGGCGGCGAAGTGCTGTGTTTCCTGGGCCACACTGACGTGGTACCGCCCGGCCCGCGCGAAGCCTGGCACAGCGACCCGTTCGTGCCGACCGAGCGCGACGGTTACCTCTACGGCCGCGGCGCCGCCGACATGAAGGGCAGCGTGGCCGCCTTCGTGCTGGCCGCGGAAGAATTCGTCGCCGCGCACCCCGGGCACCCGGGCACGCTGGCCCTGCTGCTCACCTCGGACGAGGAGGGCGACGCCATCGACGGCGTGCGCAAGGTGGCCGAACACTTCAAGGCCAGCGGCCAGCCGATCCACTACTGCATCACCGGCGAGCCTTCTTCGAAGGAAGCCTTGGGCGACCTGCTGCGCGTGGGCCGTCGCGGCACGCTCTCGGGCGTGCTCACGGTGAAGGGCATCCAAGGCCACGTGGCCTACCCGGAAAAGGCCCGCAACCCCATCCACCAGGCCATGCCGGCGCTGGCCGAACTGTGCGCGCGGCGCTGGGATGAGGGTTACCCCGAGTTCCCGCCCTCGAGTTTCCAGGTCTCGAACATCCACGCCGGCACCGGTGCCAACAACGTCATCCCGGGCCACTGCGAGGTGGTGTTCAACTTCCGCTTCAACCCGGGCTGGCAGGCGGCGCAGCTGGAAGCCGAGGTCGAGGCCGTGCTGGCCCGCCATGGCCTGGAATACGAGCTGCTGTGGCACCGCGGCGGCGAACCTTTCCTCACCGGTGAAGGCCGGCTGCGCGCCGCCGCGCGCGCGGTGCTGCGCGAGCAGCTGGGCGTGGTTCCAGAGGAAAACACCGGTGGCGGCACCTCGGATGCCCGTTTCATCGCGCCTCTCGGCGCCGAGGTGGTGGAGCTGGGGCCCATCAACGCCAGCATCCACAAGGTCAACGAACGCGTCGCCATTGATGAGCTCGCGCGCCTCCCCGCGCTTTACCGAGCCATCGCCGAGCGCCTGCTTCTCGCCTGAGCCTCCCGCTTCCTCCCCGGTGTTCGCTTATGCCGCGGCCTTGAACCAGGCCGATTCGCTGGTGGTGAGCGGCCGCGCGTCGCGCAGCTCGCGCAGGATGCCCAGCACCTCGCGGTGCACGGCCTGCAGGCCAGCGTCGGGCGACTGCCGCGTCTCGTGGTAGACCACCGCCAGCCACAGCGCAATGGAGCGCTGGCGCAGAAGGATCGAGCGGTCGCGCACGCGGCTGGCCGCCACCGCCGCCACCGGGCTCCACGGCCGGTACATCACCGGCTCGCTGTCGCCATGCAGGTGGGGAAGGGGCAGTACCGCGGCGGCCTGTATCTCGGCCAGGGTCTGGTCAACAACGAGCTTGCGTTGCGCGCCATCGAGGGCGTGCACGGCCTTGCGAACGGCCGCGGCCTGCTTGTGCAGGGTGTGCCGGCGCCAATGCACCAGCAGCGTGATCAACATGTCCATCCAACCTACCTCGCCGAAGTGGAAACCCGGGTGGTAGATCGCTCCCCCTGACGGCGATCCCTCCGTCCTCCGCCCGGCGGAGCGCACCGGGCAGTGATCCGTTTATGGCGCAAATCGTGACGGCTGTCAGGTTCTTGGTTTCGAAATGTGAGGTGGCTCACATTTCCGGGTGCAGGGTCAGCACGTGCCGGGCCTCGCCGGGCAGGAAGGGCGTGGCTTCGCCCTGCACCCAGGCGGCGTGGCCGGCGCCCCAGAACGGCGACATCGGGTGGCCGCTCTGGCCGCCGGGCATGTGCGCGAAACCCTCGGCCTCGCGGCCCGGCGACACCACCATGCGTTCGCTGGCACCGAAGTCCGGGCCCTGCACCCGCGGCATGTTGCCGTCGCCGCGCAGCGGTTCGGCCGGCATGCACAGCGGGCCGCGCAGCGGGCCGGGCAGGGCGCCCGCGAGCGGGTGGCAGATGCGCGCGGTGTTGCGTTCGCCCCAGGTGCGCTCGGCCAGCGGGCCGGTGGCTTCGAGCTGGCCGCGGATGTCGCGGGCGGCGTCGGCCAGCAGCGCGTCCCAGGTTTCGAATTTGCGCGGCAGCAGGTGGGCGGGGCGCTGCTGCAGCAGCGGCCAGGCGATGGCTTCCATCTGCGGCAGGTCGGGCATGACGAAGGCCTTGCCCAGCGCGGCCTGCGCCGGCGCGGTCAGGCCGTTCTGGATGCGCTCGATGACCGCCAGGCGCCAGGCGCGGACGATGCGGTAGGCGGCGGAATCGACGCTGGCGTGGCCGGTCCACTCCGCGCTGGCGGCGGCGAGGGCCTGCAGGTCGGCGTTGCCGCTGCGCGTGGCCTCGGCCTGGAGCTTTTCGTGCCAGCGGGCCAGGAACAGTGCGCGGTCGTCGAGCTGCACCGCCAGCAGGTCACTTTCGCCCAGCACCGGCTTGGCGCGCAGCGCGTCGCGGATCTGCCGGGCGCGGGCGCCGTTGGCATAACCGGCGTCGCCCACCAGGGCCAGCGCGGCGCCGTCCACCACGCGGGCGTTGGCGGTCCAGAGCACGCCGTCGGCCGGATCCACCACGCTGGGATTCTCGGTGGACGGCAGCCAGCCGCTCCAGCGGCAGGCCTGTTCCGGCCGCAGCGGCGCGGTGGGTTCGCAGTCGCCGTCGCGCTGCGGCATTTGCGCGGTGAGGCGCCAGGCGATGCGACCGTGGCGGTCGGCCATCATCAGGTTCTGCGCCGGGATGCCGGCGGTGTCGGCCGCGGCCAGGCCTTCGTCGAGGTTGGCGGCGTGGGCCAGGTCGGCCAAGCCGAAGTTGAGCGAACCGGGCAGCTGCGCGGTCCAGCGCAGGGCCAGCGCGCTGCCGTCGTCGAGCTCCACGGTGATGGGGCCCCAGCGGGTCTCGCGCACCTTCAGCTCCACCGGCTCACCGCCTTTAACCGCGATCCATTCGCTGTCCACGCGCAGCGCGGCTTCGCCCCCGGGCACGCGGTACCTGAGCTTGTCGGCGTCGGTGAACTCGACGCGGTAGAAATCCAGCCAGTCGCCGTAGCTGTTGGTGAAGCCCCAGGCCACGTGGCCGTTGCTGCCGACGATGACCGCCGGGATGCCGGGCAGGGTGAAGCCGCTGACGTCCACCTGGCCGCCGGGCGCGCGCGCGTCGGCGTACTTCAGGCGCGCGCGGGACCAGAGGGTAGGCGCGCGCAGGCCCAGGGGCATGTAGTTGGGGGCGATGGCGCGGCCCTCAGCGGGGCGCTGGCCCG
>JAIBEO010000102.1 GCA_019459185.1 Rhizobium sp.
GGTCGCTTCCTGTGAAATAAAGGCTCCACTGAGCGGGAAGCGACCCTCGCTTCCGCCGTGGCGCCGGCGCCGGCCCCGGACTTGGGTGAAGAACCTTTTTTATGCGCCCGGGCGGCTCATCCGTGGCGGCGTTGGGCGGCCTCGAAGGCGGCCAGCTGCTCCGGCGTCGCCTCGCGCTGGTAGCGCGCCTTCCATTCGGCGAAGGGCATGCCGTAGACGTGTTCGCGCGCCTGCTCCTTGTCCATGGGCGTGCCGGCGGCCTCGGCGGCCTCCTGCAGCCAGTTCGACAGGCAGTTGCGGCAGAAGCCGGCCTGGATCATCAGGTCGATGTTCTGCACGTCGCTGCGTTCGCGCAGGTGCGCGAGCAGGCGGCGGAAGGCGGCGGCTTCGAGGGCGGTGGTATCGGTCATGTGGCGGTCCGCAGGGGGGTTCGGGGATAATCCTGCCATGACCGCCCGCATCCTCGACGGCAAAGGCATTGCCGACAAGCTCCTGGACGACCTCGCGCAGCGCGTGAAGGCGCGCCTGGCCGCGGGCAAGCCGGCCCCCGGCCTGGCGGTGGTGCTGGTGGGCGAAGACCCGGCCTCGGCCGTGTACGTGCGCAACAAGCGCCGCGCCGCCAAGAAGGTGGGCATCCGCGCGGTCGACTACGACCTGCCGGCCAGCACCACCGACGGCGAGATTTCCGCGCTGATCGACCAGCTCAACGCCGACCCGTCCATCCACGGCATCCTGGTGCAGCTGCCGCTGCCCGGCGGCCGCGACAGCAGCCACCTGATCCACCGCATCGACCCGCGCAAGGACGTGGACGGGTTCCACCCGGAAAACGTCGGCCACCTGGCCCTGCGCCAGTTCGGCCTGCGGCCCTGCACACCGCGTGGCATCACCACGCTTCTGGCCTACACCGACCGCCCCGTGCGCGGGCAGAGCGCCACCGTGGTGGGCGTGAGCAACCACGTCGGCCGTCCGATGGCGCTGGAACTGCTGATCGCCGGCTGCACCACCACCTGCTGCCACAAGTTCACCCCGCGCGAGGTGCTGCAGCGGCACGTGGGCGAGGCCGACATCCTCGTCGTGGCGGTGGGCCGCCCCGGCCTGGTGCCGGGCGAATGGGTGAAGCCGGGCGCGGTGGTGATAGACGTCGGCATCAACCCGCTCGAGGACGGCCGCCGCGTGGGCGATGTCGGCTTCGACGCAGCGTACGAGCGCGCCTCGTGGATCACGCCGGTGCCGGGCGGCGTCGGGCCGATGACGGTCGCCACGCTGATGCAGAACACACTCGAGGCCGCCGAGGCCTTCGACGCCGCATTGGCGTCATCTTGACCGGCCACACTGGAGCCTGAAGCCATGCGAATGCTCCGACCCGCCCTGACCCGACTGCTGCTGGCCGGCCTCGTGGCCCTGGCCGCGGGCGGCTGCGCGGCGGTGATGGGCAAGGCCAGCGACCGCCTGGCGTCCAACCTGGGCGCCGCCGTGCTGGCCAGCGACGACCCGGCCACCGTGCGCGACGGTCTGCCGGCCTACCTGCTGCTGCTCGACGGCCTCGTCGCGGGGCAAACCCCCGGCAAGGCTGCCAACGCCCCGCTGCTGTTCGCCGCCGCCCAACTCAACGGCGCCTACGCCGGCAACTTCACCGAAGGCGACCAGGCGCGCGCGCGCCGCCTCGCCGCCAAGGCCATGGACTACGCGCGCCGCGGCACCTGCCTGCAGGACGAGCGCCTGTGCACCGCCATAGACGGCCCGGTGCAACCCTTCCTCGATGCCGTGGCCGCGGCCCCCGGCAAGCGCGTGGACACGCTGTACGCGCTCGGCGCCGCTTGGGCCGGTTACCTGCAGGCCCACAGCGAAGACTGGGCCGCCATCGCCGAACTGCCCAAGGTGCAGGCCCTGCTCGAACGCGTGGTCGCCATCGACCCGGGGCACGACCGCGGCATGGCCCGCGTCTACCTGGGCGTGCTCAATTCGCTGCGGCCCGAGTCCATCGGCGGCAAGCCCGAACTCGGCCGCGAACACTTCGAGGCGGCCATCGCCCTCAGCGGCGGCCACAACCTCTACGCCAAGACCCTGATGGCCGAGTATTACGCCCGGCTGGTGTTCGACCAGGCGCTGCACGACCGGCTGCTGGCCGAAGTGCTGGCCGCCGAACCGCGCCAGCCCGGCTTCACCCTCATGAACGTGCTGGCCCAGCAGCGTGCGCAAGCGCTGCAGGCCAGCGGACGCGACTTTTTCTGACTGCCCCCGAGGCCTCCATGCTGCGCCGGACCCTGTTGCTGCTGCTCGCCCTGTGCCTGGCCGCCCCCGCGGCCGCGCAGACGCTCAAGATCGCCACGCTGGCGCCCGACGGCTCGGCCTGGATGCGCGAACTTCGCGCCGCCGCCGCCGAGGTGAAGCAGGGCACCGGCGGCCGCGTCGAGGTGAAGTATTTCCCGGGCGGCGTGATGGGCAACGACGCTGTGGTGCTGCGCAAGATCCGCCTGGGCCAGCTGCAGGGCGGCGTGCTCACCTCGAGCGAACTGTCGATGGTCTACCCCGACGCCACCGCCTACAGCCTGCCGTTCCAGTTCTCCGGCTGGGCCGACGTGGACAAGGTGCGCCCGGTGGTGGACCCGATGCTGGCCAAGGGCTTCGAGCAGCGCGGCCTGCACATGCTCGGCGCCTCGGGCGTGGGCTTCGCCTACCTGATGGGCAACAAGCCGCTGCGCAGCCAGGCCGAAATGGCCGGCGTGAAGCTGTGGGTGCCCGCCAACGACCTCATCGCCATCCGCACCTTCGAGATCGGCGGCGTGAACACCATCCCGCTGCCCATCGGCGACGTCTTCACCAGCCTGCAGACCGGCATGGTGGACACGGTGGCCAACACCCCCAGCGGCGCCATCGCGCTGCAGTGGCACGGCAAACTGCGCAGTCTGGTGGACCTGCCGCTGAGCTTCGTCGTCGGTTACCTGGTGGTGGACGACAAGGCCTGGAAGAAGCTTTCCCCGGCCGACCAGGCGGTGGTGCAGAAGGCCTTCGACGGCGCGGCCCGGCGGATGGACGCCAACGTGCGCCGCGACGACGTGGCCGCGCTCGAGGCGCTGAAGAAGCAGGGCCTGGTGGTGACCACGCTCGACCCGGCCGAGGCTGCGCGCTGGCGTGGTTTCGGCAGGCAGGTGACGGCGGAGATGGAAGCCAAGGGCGAGATCTCGCCGGAAATCCTGGCCGCGCTGCGCCAGGCCCTGGCCCAGCCCGGGGCACGTTGATGGCGCAGGGCGGGCCGGGCCGCTGGCTGGCGCGCCTGCACCGCGCCGAGGACGCGCTGCTGGCGGGCCTGCTGGGCGCGCTGCTGCTGCTGTCGGTGGCGCAGATCGCGCTGCGCGTGTTCTTCGACGGCGGCCTGCCCTGGGCCGAGCCGCTCAGCCGCGCCGGTGTGCTGTGGCTGGCGCTGCTGGGCGCGCTGGGCGCCACCCGCGGCCACAAGCACATCGCCATCGATGCGCTGCCGCGCGTGCTGCCGCCGGCGGCGCGTCGCGTCGCCTGGGCCATCTCGCACCTGTCGGCGGCGGGCGTCTGCGCCGCGCTGGCCTGGTTCGGCGCCGGCATGGTGGGCTTCGAGCGCGAGGCGCCGGTGCCCTTCATCGCCGGCGTGCCGAGCTGGGTGCCGATGCTGGCGCTGCCGGCGGGTTTCGGGCTGATGGCGGTGCGCTTCGTGCTGTCGGCGCTGGCCGAGCCGCCGCCGCTTGAAGGCGAGGGCGGGGCATGAGCCTGGCGCTCGGGCTTGTCATCATCCTGGCGCTGGCGGCGCTGGGCATGCCGCTGTTCGCGGTCATCGCCGCCGTGGCGCTGCTGGGTTTCCACCTGGCTGGCTACGACCTGGTGGTGGTGGCGGTGGAGTTCTACCGGCTGGGCGACATGCCGGGCCTGATCGCCATCCCGCTGTTCACCCTGGCCGGCTACCTGCTGGGCGAAAGCGCGGCCCCCAAGCGCCTGGTGCGGTTGTCGAACGCGCTGCTGGGCTGGTTGCCGGGCGGCCTGGCCATCGTGGCCATCGTCGCCTGCGCCTTCTTCACCGCCTTCACCGGCGCCTCGGGCGTGACCATCGTGGCGCTGGGCGCGCTGCTGTACCCGGCGCTGCGCCAGGCCGGGTATTCCGAGCGCTACAGCCTCGGCCTGGTCACGTCGGCCGGCAGCCTGGGCCTGCTGTTCGCGCCCTCGCTGCCGCTGATCGTCTATGGCTTCGTGGCCGGGCAGGTGGGCGGCGAGACGCCGGTGACCATCCCCGACCTGTTCCTGGCCGGCCTGCTGCCGGGCCTGCTGATGGTGGCGATGCTGTCCGCCCATGCCATGTGGGTGGGGCAGGGCCTGCCGAAGTCGCGCCACCGCTTCGACGCCGGCGAGCTGGTCGCGGCGCTGCGCGAATGCGCCTGGGAGTCGCCGCTGCCGCTGATCGTGCTGGGCGGCATCTACTCGGGCGAGCTGGCGCCGAGCGAGGCGGCAGCTGTGACGGCACTTTATGTGTTGGTCGTAACCGTCGGTATAAAAAGGGAAATAAGCCTTCGAAGCCTGCCCGGCGTGATGGCCGAGTCCATGCGCATGGTGGGCGCCATCCTGCTGATCCTGGGCGCCGCCCTGGCGCTGTCGAACTGGCTGGTGGACCAGGAAGTGCCGACCACCCTGTTCGAAGCCCTGCGCGAGCACGTGGACAGTCCCTGGGTGTTCCTGGGCCTGCTCAACCTGTTCCTGCTGGTGGTGGGCATGCTGCTCGACATCTTTTCGGCCATCGTCATCCTGACGCCACTGCTGCTGCCGGTGGCCGCGGGTTTCGGCATCCACCCGGTGCACCTGGGGGTGGTGATGCTGGCCAACCTGCAGCTGGGTTACTTCACGCCGCCGGTGG
This sequence comes from Rhizobium sp., assembly GCA_019459185.1. Classification (GTDB taxonomy): domain Bacteria; phylum Pseudomonadota; class Gammaproteobacteria; order Xanthomonadales; family Xanthomonadaceae; genus Arenimonas. The sequence continues at coordinate 4,874 of JAIBEO010000102.1, forward strand.
GCATGAACCTGTTCATCGCCGCCTACCGGTTCAACAAGCCCATCGGCACCCTGGTGCGGGCCTGCCTGCCGTTTTTCCTGATCCTGGGCCTGGCGGTGGCGCTGCTGACCTGGTGGCCGGGGCTGAGCCTGGGCCTTCTGTGATCCGCCCCCTGTAGGAGCGGGGGGGGGGGGCGCCCGCCCCCCCCCCGGGGCGGGGGGGGGGGGGGCGCCGGGGCCGCGTCGGCGCAGTCAGCGGTAGTGAA
>JAIBEO010000119.1 GCA_019459185.1 Rhizobium sp.
GGGGCGGGCTCCACCCTGCCCAAAAACCCCCCCACGCCCCGGCCCCTAAACCCGTTCAGCCCCCCCCTTCACAACCACCCCCCCATTTTGCCGGGGTTCCCCCCGCGACCGCCTTTCGCCGGAAAGCAGTCGCGGCTGAAGCCGCTCCTACAGAAGCAGGCGCGCTCAGGGCATCGCGCCCAGGTTCTCGCGGGACAGCGGCGCCAGCGCGCCGTCCTTGAAGGCGCGCGGGGTGGTGGTGATCTCGGCGTCGCCCGGCAGCGGCGCGCCATCGGCCACGTGCGCCCAGGCCGCGTCGAGCGCGCGGTAGCCGTAGGGCAGCATCGGCAGGTAGCGCATGCCCAGCACCGGCAGGCCCAGGAAGGCGTCGAAGTGCTGCGCGTTGCGCACGCGCCAGTAGCTCACCGGCCGGCCCCGTGTCTCGGCCCAACGCGCGTATGCGCCGCCGCTGAAGGCTTCCGGCACCAGGCCGTCGTCGGCGCCGTGCACCACGATCACCGGCAGGCCGGCACGCGGCGGCGCGGTGCGGGTTTGTTCGATGCCGGCGCGAACGGCGCTGCCGGCGTCGTCCCACAGCGCGCGCAGGCAGGTGTTGCCCGCCAGGCTGGGGTCGGCGCCGCTGGCCATGGCATCACGCAGGCCGACGCCGCTGCCCGGCGGGATGCCGCTGGCGTCGCTCCACCACGCGGCGCGTTCGGCGGTGGTGGGCGCGCGCGCCACGCCGTCGGCGCCCATGGCGGCGAAGGAATAACCGCAGGGCATGTCGCCCGGGCCGGTGCGGGCGTAGGCGGAGGCGTAGGTGACGTTCACCGCGCGCCAGAGGTCGAAGTTGCTGCTGAGCACGCCGGCGGCGACGGCTTGGTCGGTCCAGCCGCCGGCCAGCAGGTGTTCGCGCGCGGCTTCGGCCTGGGCCTGGGCGTCGTCGGCGGACACCAAGCCCGCGGCCTTGAGTGATGCGCAGTGGTTGGCGCCGGCGGGCGACTTCGCGCCGCCCGGGCGGGCCAGCAGCACGCCGTCGTAGGCGGCGGCGTTGAGCGCGCAGGGCATCCACAGTGCGGCGTCGGTGCCGTAGTCGTAGAGGGCGCGGCCCTGTTCGCCCGCCAGCACGTTCGGCGATACGGCCACGACGGCGTCGAAAGTGTCGCCCGGCAGCCCGGCCGCGCGCAGCACAGCGCCGCCGCCGTTGGACACACCCACGGCGATCACGCGGGTGTTGTCGTGCGTCCAGGGGCCCGCTTCCGGGTGCGCCAGTTCCAGCACCTGCAGCGCCACCGCGGCGGCCTGTTCGACGTGGCGGCCCCAGTCGGCCTCGGGGTTGTCGCCGGAATGCGCGTGTTTCACCGCGATGGGCGCGATGCCGTCGCCGGCCGCGGCGCGCGGCACCGCGAATTCCACCGGCTCGCCGGCGTCGGCCAGGCGGCCATCCAGCGTGAAGCCGCGGCCGTCGGCGGTGTCGACGTAGCCGGTGCCCGCGCCCTTGTCGGTGTAGGCCACCGCGCAGCCGCGCGGCAGGCCCCAGGCGCCGGCGAGCGCAATGGCGCCGTAGATGCCGCGCGAGCCGGACGAGGCCGTGACCACCACGCAGCGCGCCTGCGCGTCGAAGGCGTCGGGCAGCTGCACCATCACGCGGTGCGGCTGCTTGCGGCCGGGCAGGCGCACCAGTGCGTGGTATTCGCGGCCCGGCACCGGCGCCAGCTGGCCGTAGACGCTGCCGTAGCCGCCGCCGGGCGCGAGGTCGGCGATGCCGCGCCAGTTCGTCCAGACCGCGCGGCTGCGCAGTTCCTGCGCGGTGGGGGCATCGGGGTCGGCGAAGGCGGGCGGGACGGGGCTGCGCAGTCCGGTTTCGCCGAGGCCGGCGGTGAGCAGGTCGTCGCCGTCGCGGTAGGTTTTCAGGTCGAGGCCTGCCTCGAGGTCAAGCGCGCGGGGCGCGACGCCGGCGCAGCCGGCCAGCAGGAGGGCGGCGGCGAGGCCGGCGAGCGGAAGCAGGGCGGGGGATCTATTCATGCCCAGACCTTAGCAATGGCGCCGGCGGCCGGCATCGTACCTTGGTACGACGCGCCGGGAACACGCGCCTGCTAGGGTGGGAAATCGTTTACGGAACAAGGATTCCCGCCATGGGCGACACCTTCCTGCGCGGCCGCACGGCCTTGGTCACCGGCTCCACCTCGGGTATCGGCCTGGCCATCGCCCGGGCACTGGGCGCCGCTGGTGCGCGCGTCGCGTTGAACGGCCTGGGCAGCAACGAGCAGGTGGCCGCCGCGCTCGCCGCGGTGCGCGATGCCGGTGCACCCGAGGCCCGCCACTTCGGCGCTGACCTGTCGGACGCGGCCGCGGTGGAAACCATGATGCAGTCTCTGGCCGACTGGGGCCCGGTGGACGTGCTGGTGAACTGCGCCGGCGTGCAGCACACCGCGCCGATCGGCGAGATGCCGGCCGCCACCTGGGACAAGCTGATCGCAATCAACCTCAGCGCCGCCTTCCACACCATGCGGCTGGCGATGCCGGGCATGTCCGCGCGTGGTTTCGGCCGGGTGGTGAACATCGCTTCGGTGCACGGCCTGGTGGCCTCGGTGAACAAGTCGCCCTACGTGGCCAGCAAGTTCGGCCTGGTGGGCCTGAGCAAGGTGGCCGCTCTGGAAGCCGCCGGCGCCGGCAGCCGCGCCAGCGGCGGCGTGACGGTGAACTGCGTTTGCCCGGGCTGGGTGGAAACGCCGCTGATCGAGCCGCAGATCGCCGCCCGCGCCGCGGCACACGGCGGCGACCGCGACGCCGGCGTGAGCGCACTGCTGGCCGAGAAGCAGCCCAGCGGCCGTATGTCGCTGCCCGAGGATATCGCCGCCACCGTCGTCTTCCTCTGTCGCCCCGAGGCGCACAACCTCACCGGCGCCGCCATCCCCGTCGATGGCGGCTGGACCTCGCAATAAAAGCGAACGAACCAGGTTCATTTTCCGCCTGGGTTCTTGCCGGAAGCCGATTTGCCGTGGCGGAAAATGAACCTGGTTCGACGGCTTCAGCTGTGGCGCTATTTCCAGTTTGCCAGTTCGGTTGCGGTGATTCGCCCGTCGCGGTTGCGGTCGACCAGCTTGAACTCGAAGTAGAGGGCGTGGGTCGTCGGCAGTTCGCCGCGCGTGATCACGCCGTCGCCATTGGTGTCGAGCTCGGCGTGGCTGGCGCGGTAGTCCGCCGCGTTCGGAAGGGGCGGCTGGACCGAAACCACGGTGACCGGTCCGGTCCCGGCTTCGAATTCGGCCTTGGGCGGCTCCTGCGAGGCTGTAGTGCCGGCAAGGAGGCTGGCAAGCAGGCCAAGGGTGGAGAGCTGTTTCATGGCGGGTCTCCGTGCTGGGGGAACCCGACCATCCCCCCGCCACCCCAAACCTGCGATGAATCCGCGTCGTCGCAGCCAAGGACTAGAATCGCGCCATGACGCGCCTGCTGATCGCCGACGACCATCCGCTGTACCGCCTGGCGCTGACGCAGGCGGTGCGCGGCGTGCTGCCGGAGGCGGTGATCGCCGAAGCCGAGGACCTGCCCGGCGTGCAGGCCGCGCTGGGCGAACACCCCGACACCGACCTGGTGCTGCTGGACCTGCACATGCCCGGCAGCCACGGCCTGGTGGGCCTGGCCTCGCTGCGCGCGGAGCACCCGGGCGTGGCGGTGGCCATGATTTCGGCGCATGAAGACCCGGCCACCATCCGCCGCGCGCTGGCCTACGGCGCCGCGGGTTACCTGACCAAACGCGCCGACCTGGGCGAACTGCAGGCCGGCCTACGCGCCGTGCTGGCCTGCGAGGAATGGCTGCCGCCGACGCTGCGCGAGGCCGTGGCGAACGCGCCCGCCGAACCCGGCGACCGCGAGACCGCGGCCCGGCTGGCCACGCTCAGCCCGCAGCAGTTCAAGGTGCTCACGCGCGTGGCCGAAGGCAGGCTCAACAAGCAGATCGCCGACGAGCTGGGCATCCAGGAACGCACGGTGAAGGCGCACATGAGCGCCATCTTCGAGAAGCTGGGCGTGCGCAACCGCACCCAGGCCGGCGTGCTGCTCGGTTCGCTGGCGCTGGGCGACCCGGCGCGCGAAGCCTGATCAGCGCCAGAACGGAATGATCCAGGGCAGGGTGACATCCTCGTCCCTTGCCTTCTCGTCGCCTGGCTCGGGCGGCATCACCGCCAGCTCGTGCCGGCCCGGCGACAGCGTGGCCACCGGCAGCATGTAGAGCAGGCCGCGCAGGTCGCGGCGCGGGTCGGCGTACCACTGCGGCGGCGGCGCGGGCTGGCCGTCGAGCGTCACGGTGAAGCCGGCGGCCACGCAGGCGAGCCGCGCGCGCCGGCGCTCGCGTTCGTCGGCATCGAGTGGCTTCGGCGAATCGCCGCCGCCGCATCGGGCGAACAACCTGCCGTGCAGCGCCGGCACGTACGGAACCACCAGCGCCAGGTAATCGCCCCTGGCCACTGGCGCCGGGACGAAAGGTACCGCCGGGATCGCGCCCGGCTCGTGCATCGAGGCGTAGTTGCGGCCGTCCACGCTGTCGGCCATGCCACGCTGCGGCGTCGGGAAGGCGGCGTAGCTGCCCAGGCCCAGCTGGTTGCGCGTCAGCGCCAGGCCGGCGGTGCTGCCCAGCATGCCGGCGAGCATCACGATGAAGACCACCACCATGCCCTTCTTCTCGCCCACGTTGGTCTGGAACACCGTGACCATGGGGTTGGAGTCGCGGCCCATGCCGATGCGCGAGTAGAACTCCAGGGTCTTTTCGCAGGCGCGGTGCAGGAAGGAGCCCGGCGCCAGCTTGTCGCCGCGCCGCTTGTCGAGCACCGCGGCGAACATCATGGGCAGGAAGGTCAGCACCGAGAGCAGGGCGAACAGGGCGCTGGTGGACTCGGGCCGGCCCAGCAGCCAGCCGGCCAGCAGCGCCAGCAGGAACAGCGCGGACACCAGCGCCGAAATCGGCACCAGGATCAGCGCCAGGGAAATACCCAGCACGAACACCAGCGTGGCCAGGTTGTCCGCCGCCTCGATGCGCTCGGGCATCGGTTTCCAGCGCCGGACCATCAGCGCACGGTGGATGGGCCCGCCGCGCAGGCGGTCGAAGCGCGGGCCGCCCGGGTAAACCGATTCCAGGCCTACCAGCGCCACCCACCAGGCGCGCAGCAGCAGGTGGAAGGCGAAGGCCATCGTCAACAGGGTGAGGGCGCCGTTGCCGTAGGTGAACAGCACGCCGAAGATCATGCGCGGGTTCTCGGCCAGCCGCGGGATCAGTCCGCCGCCCCAGGCGGTCATGGCCTGCGTGGCCTGGAACATGGTGAACACGGTGGCGCCCGAGAGCAGCAGCTCCATCTCCCAGGTGGGCGTGGTGCGCCTGGGCAGGGCGTGCGGCGTGGCGTCGGCGTCGTTCGGGTCCTGCATGGGCATCGATGGGCGTCCTTCGGAATGCGGCTTGGCCTGTCAGACGCCCTGCGGGGTAACAAGGTGACGGTGTTAGCATCGCGACCGCCTGGGCCGGGGAGCCCGACAAGGAAAACGTGGATGAAGAACCTGCTGGTCCTGGTCGTGCTGGTGGTGCTTGGCGCGGTGCTGCACAAGGCCTTCCTGTCCGACCAGCCGCTGGTGCGGGTGAGCAGCGGGCAGTTCACCAACCCCTATCCGCCGTCGTCGGAGCTGCATGCGCAGCACCAGGCCTTCGTTGACGCCGCCAATGCCGATGAAAAAGTGCGCGAGCGATTCGCCGGCACCTTCACCAGCAAGGGCCTGTACGCCGAGCTCAAGCTGGCGCTGGCGCGGGGAGCGCAGTCGCTGGATGCCGGCACCCTGGTCAACGCCACCCGCGCCATGGCGGCGGTCATTCCGCGCCTGCCCGAGGTGAGCTGCGCCAAGCTGATCCGCCCGGCCGACGACTTCGACCCGGAGCTGGGCCAGGACGTGCGCGATGCCTTCCAACGCCTGCCGGCGCGGCACCACCGCAACTTCCTGGACTTCTACCTCAAGGCACTCAAGGCCGAAGTGCACGGCGCGCCGGTGGTGCGCGTGGACAAGGAGGTCAGCCAGCGCGCCCTGCGCCACCTGGGCGAAGCCTACCCGGGCGATTTCGGGCGCCGGCTCGAAGCGGTGCTGCGCGACCCGGTGCGTGCCGCCGACGAGGACGCCTGCTGGGCCATCAATTCCATGACCCACACCTCCACCCAGCTCGACGACGAAAGCGCCGAGGCCATGTCCCGCCTGATCTGGGGCGGGGGCGGCTGACCCCCTGCGCCGGGCCCTGCTCGCGCTGGCGGTGGCCCTGGGCGTGGCCTGGGCCAGCCCGCTGAGCCTGGCCGGGCTGCTGGCGGGGCTGGTGGCGCTGCCCTTCGGCGCCCGGCCGCGCTGGTCCGACGCCGCCCTGGTGTTCCACCGCTATCCCTGGGGGCCAGGCGGGGCGCTGACCTTGGGCAACGTGATCCTGCACACCGGCCAGTCGCTGGACGAAAGCACGGTCACCTACGCCTGCGCCGCCCGCGGCGGCCGCGACGACACCGTGCGGCTGGGCGACCACGAGCGCGCCCACGTGTACCAGGCGCTGGCGCTGGGACCGCTGTTCCTGCCGCTGTATTTCGCCTGCGGCGGCATCAGCCACCGCAACCGCTTCGAACAGGCTGCCGACCGCTATGCCCGCAGCGGCCGCGGCTGGTGGCCCTGGGCCCGCGGTTGACGGCGCGCAAACCGCGGCCGGGCCACGCTGGTAGACTGGTTTCACGTTCCCGACACACGGTGCCGCCATGCAGGCCCTCGATTTCCCCGGTTGTCGCCAGCTGTTCGCGATGATCGACGATGCCGTCGCCACCGGCTGCGAGCGCGAGACAACCACCCGCATCCGCAACGGCTTGGCCGAACTCATCCGCACCCAGGCGGTGCAGCTGCCGGCCTGCGTGCTCGAACCGGTGGCCGACCACTACGCCCGCCGCGAGCTCTACCGCTGCGAGGAGAGCGGCTACAGCGTGGTCGCCATGACCTGGGGCCCGGGGCAGGGCACGCTGATCCACGACCATTCGGGCCTGTGGTGCGTGGAAGGCGTCTGGCACGGGCAGCTGGAGATCACCCAGTACGAGCTGCGCGAGCAGGACGGCGAGCGTTTCCGCTTCGAGGCCGTGGGCACCAACATCGCCGGCGTGGGCTCGGCCGGCAGCCTGATCCCGCCGCACGAGTACCACACCATCCGCAATCCCAGCGCCAGCGGCGTGTCGGTGTCGCTGCACATCTACAAGCGCGCGCTCACCTGCTGCTCCATGTTCCACCCCGACCAGGGCGAGTGGTACACCCGCGCCGCCCGCCAGCTGGGGCTGGACGAGGCCGCCTAGGCTATAATCACCGCGCCCACGTGCCGGTGTGGCGGAATGGTAGACGCGGGGGACTCAAAATCCCTTGCCAGTGATGGCGTGTAGGTTCGAGTCCTATCACCGGTACCAGCGGTTGAAGCAGCGAACGGGCCGGGCCCAAACCCGCCGGGTTTGGTTTTTGGGGCCCCCCCGGGGCCCCAATTACCCCAGAGCGGGCATTTTTTTTTAATTAAACGAGCCGGGCGGGCCCAAAGCCCCCCGGCGCGCGATCATTGCACGGG
>JAIBEO010000121.1 GCA_019459185.1 Rhizobium sp.
GATGCGAGGCGCCGGCCGCGCGGGTAGAACGCTTCTTAGCGCACCAGGCGCGGCCCGCGCGGCTTGAACGGCGGCTGGCCGCGCCAGTAGCGGATCATCAGCCAGCCGAACAGCATGCCGCCCAGGTGCGCGAAGTGGGCGACGCCCGAGTTGCTGCTGAACACGCCCAGCAGCAGCTCGATGGCGCCGAACACGATCACGAAAGTGCGCGCCTTCATCGGGATCGGCGGAATGAGCAGCATCACGCGCTGGTTCGGAAACAGCATGCCGTAGGCCAGCAGCAGGCCGAACACGCCGCCGGAAGCGCCGATGGTCGGGTAGATGCCCTGCCCGGTGACGCCGCTGGTGGCCACGAGCAGCTGGATCAGGCCGGCGCCGGCCACGCACACCAGGAAATACGTGAGGAAGCGCTGGCGGCCCCAGGTCATCTCCAGCGGCGCACCGAACATGTACAGCGCCAGGCCGTTGAAGAACAGGTGGCCGAAGCCGCCGTGCAGGAAGGCGTAGCTCAGCACCTGCCAGGGCAGGAAGCCGACGGTGATGATGTCGCCCTGCGCCGACACGCCCGCGGTGTACTGGCCCAGCGGCCACAGCGCGAAGTAGCGCACCATGGCGTCGCCGCCGAAGTTCTGCAGCAGGAAGCCGATGCCGAGGGCCCAGAGCAGGGCGGTGGTGGTCGGGGGAAGGCGCATGCGGGGCCGGGCTCCGTGGGGTTGCCGGGCATCATACCCGGCCGCGCCGGAAGGCTTCGTGCAGGCGGTTCAGCGCGGCGGCGGCGCCCAGAGCATCTCGTCCAGGGTGGCCGCGGCGCGCTGGCCGCGCACCCGCCCGCCCTCCACCACCACGCCCTCGGCGCGCAGGCGCTGCACCTGTTCGTCGAAACCATCCGAGCCCGGCGGGAAGGCCACCCGGCCGTCGGAGCGCAGCACGCGGTGCCAGGGCAGCCCGGGCTCGTCGCCGGCCGACAGGATGCGCGCCACCAGCCGGGCACGCCCGGGCAGGCCGGCGCGGCGGGCGATTTCCCCGTAACCGGCCACCTGCCCGCGCGGCACCGCGCGCACCGCGGCCAGGATCAGGCGGCGGTGCGTTTCGGCCGGGGTTTCGGTGGGTTTTCCGGGCATGGGGGTTTAGGATAACGCTCCCCCCGTTAGAACCGTCCAGACATGCAGAATTTCGAACAGATCCGCGGCCACCTCCAGGGCAAGTACAAGCTCACCGCCAGCGAGCCCTACCTGGCCTGCGTGCAACTGTCGCTGGACAAGGGCAAGCGCCACCAGAGCATCTTCCTGTCGGAGATGGTGGGCGAAGACGAACGCCCCTACCTGCGCGTGAGCACCGTGATCGCGCCGATGACCGGCATTGACGCCCGCCGCATGCTGTCGTTCAACTGGGAGAGCCGCGTGGGCTACCTGGCCATCGGTGAACTCGACTCGGTGCCCTACCTGCAACTGTGCGAGAACCGCCCCTACGACACCCTCAAGGCGGCCGAGATCGACCGCCTGGTGCTCGAGATCGGCGGCCTGGGCGACCAGATGGAGCGCATGCTCTCCGCCGGCGGCGACCTGCTCTGAAAAAAATAGGGGTCACCATACTAATTAGCCCCGGGCGCAATAGTAAAATGACCCCAAAATATTTT
>JAIBEO010000125.1 GCA_019459185.1 Rhizobium sp.
CAGAGTACTAATTCTCGGCGGAGCCCGAGAATTAGTACTCTGACCCCTATTCTTTGGCGTTGCGGATGGCGGCGATGCGGGCCTTGCGGAGCCATTCGCCGACGTCGGGGCCGCTGAGGCCGGAGGCGACGGCGTGGCCGGCGGAGATGGCTGCGGCGGCGGCGTGCAGCCTCACGAGCAGGGCGGCGGAAGGGTAGGGCGTCTCTTCGCGGTGCAGGCGGCCGCGGGCGTCGGCCTCGCAGGCCAGCGCCAGCTGGCGGATGCGCTCGGGTTTGCGGAAGCCGTCGCAGCGCGCGATCAGGTCGTGCACGGTGTCGGGGCGCAGCTCGGCCAGGCGATGGATGTTCAGGTGTTCGCGGCAGACGATTTCCGCCACCGCCGCGTATTCCGCCGGCACTTTGTAGCGCGCGCACAGCGCCCGCAGCGGCCGCACGCCCGCGTGTTCGTGGCCAATGTGCTTCGGCAACTGGTCCTTGGGCGTCAGTGCCTTGCCCAGGTCGTGGGTGAGCGCGCAGAAGCCGATGAGCGCGTCACCCGGCGCCAGCCGCGCCGCCGTGTCCAGCACCATGGCCAGGTGCACGCCGGTGTCGACTTCGGGGTGGTATTCGGGCCGCTGCGGCACGCCGTAGAGCGCGTCCACCTCCGGCAGCAGCCGCGCCAAGGCGCCGCTATCGCGCAGCAGGGTGATGGCCGCCGAGGGCTTCGGCATTTCCAGCGCCTTCTTCAGCTCCTGCCACACGCGCTCGGGCACCAGGTGGTCCACTTCGCCGGCGGCCACCATGTCGCGCATCAGCTGCAGTGTCTCCGGCGCGATGCTGAAGCCCTGCGGCGCGAACCGCGCCAGGAAGCGTGCCGCGCGCAGGATGCGCACCGGGTCCTCGGCGAAAGCCGGCGACACGTGCCGCAGCACGCGCGCTTCCAGGTCGCGCTGGCCGCCGTACGGGTCCGCCAGCGTGCCGTCCTCGGCTTCGGCGATGGCGTTGATGGTGAAGTCGCGCCGCGCCAGGTCCTGTTCCAGCGTCACGTCGGGCGCGGCGTGGAAGACGAAGCCGTGGTAACCCGGCGCGGTCTTGCGCTCGGTGCGCGCCAGCGCGTGTTCTTCCTTGGTCTGCGCGTGCAGGAAGACCGGGAAGTCCTTGCCCACCGGCAGGTAGCCGGCGCGGATCATTTCTTCCGGCGTGGCGCCCACCACCACCCAGTCGCGGTCGCCACCCGGCAGGCCGAGCAGCCGGTCACGCACCGCGCCGCCGACCAGGTAGCGCCGCATGGCTTCAGCGCGCCGCGCGGAAGCGGGCGTAGCGGGCCTGGCGGTCCGCGGCGTGGCCCAGGATTTCCGGCAACTTCGCCGCCACGCGCGTGGGCGTGATGCCCAGGCGGTGCAGGCCGTCGATGCCGCCCACCGAATCGGTGAGCAGCGAGCGGAAGTTGTCCGACGAGAACGGCTTGCCCGGCACGAAGTCGAACACCAGGCCCTGCAGGCGTCCCATCGCATCGGGCAGCGGCAGCACGAAGCGGCGCAGGCCGCACTGGCGCGCCGTCATGCGCACGATATCGGCCATCGTGAACACGTCCGGCCCGTAGAGTTCGTACACCTCGCCGCGGCTGCGGCGGTCGTGCAGGCAGCGCACCATGGCTTCCACCACGTCGCCCACGTACACCGGCGCGAAGCGGGCGCCGGCGCGCGCCAGCGGCAGCGCCGGCGCGTGGCGGATGAGCGCGGCAAAGCGGCAGAACAGCCCGTCGCCCGGCCCGAAGATCACCGAGGGCTCGAAGATCGTCCAGTCCAGGCCCGAGGCCTTCACCGCCGCCTCGGCTTCGCCGCGCGACTTCAGGTAGTGGCTGTGGCCGCGGCCGGCGTTGAGCGAGCTCATCTGCAGCAGGCGGCGCACGCCGGCCAGCTGCATGGCCGCCAGCACCAGCTTGGTCAGCCCGACGTGGGCGCGGCGGAAACCGCGGCCGTTGTCGCCCTTCTCGTTGAGGATGCCGACCAGGTTGATGACCGCATCGACACCGGCGAAGGCGTGGCGCAGCGCGTCCGGGTCGTACACGTCCACCTCGCGCAGCACCACGCCGGGCGGCAGCAGGCGTTCGTGGTGCACGCCGAGGTTGCGGCTGAGCAGGGTGATGGCGTGGCCGTCGGCGGCGAGGCGGGCCACCAGGTGGCGGCCGACGAAACCGGTGCCGCCGAGGACGACGAGCTTGAGGGGGATCATGGCGAGGGCAGGGAACCAGGGCTGAGGGGGCAGGCGAAGGGGCGCCGGGCGGACTTGGCGACGGTGCGGCCGAGCAGGCGCTCGTTCACCGGCACCGCACTGCCGTCCAGGCGCCAATCGTAGATGACGCTGAAGGCCAGCACACGCGCGACGTAGTCGCGGGTTTCCTTGTACGTCACGGTTTCGATCCAGAAATCCGGGTCGAAGCCGGGGCGGTCGCGGTTCCAGCGCTGCACCGGAGTCGGGCCGGCATTGTAGGCGGCGATGGCCTGGTAGGCGATGCCGCCGTGCTGGTCGAGTTCGTGGCGCAGGTGGGCGATGCCCAGCACCAGGTTGGTCTCCGGCTGGTACAGGCTGGCGGCGCCGCCGAAGGCGAAACCCAGCTTGCGCGCGGTGCGCGCGGCGGTGGAAGGCAGCAGCTGCATCAGGCCGCGGGCGTCGGCGTGCGAGCGCGCGTTTGGCATGAACGCGCTTTCGGCGCGCGTCTGCGCGGCCACCCAGGCCGGGTCGATGGCGTGCCGGCGCGCTTCGCGGCGCAGCACGTTTTCATGGTGCAGCGGGAAACGCAGCGAGTAGTGGCGCAGGTCCTCGGGCGTGTCGCCGATGGTGAACACGGCGCGGTCGTACCAGTGCGCGTCGCGCGCGAATTCGATGGCGACCTTGCGCTCCTCCGGGCTGAGCGCGCGCAGCAGCGCCGCCCATTCGCGGGTGGCCAGGGGCACGCGTTCGATCTCCCACAGCTCCAGCGCGCGCACCAGGCCCGGGTGGCCGGCGACGCGGGCGCGCAGCGCGGCATCCTTCGACGGCTCCAGCGGGCACAGCGCGTAGGGCTGGCCGCTGCGGTCGGCGGCCAGGAAGCCGTGGAAGGTCGCGGTGCCGGCGGCTTGCAGGTACAGCGCCTTGGCCGCGTCGTGCTGGCCCAGGCGTTCCCGCAGGCGCGCTTCGAAATACAACCAGCGCGGGTCCTGGCGCTGCGCGGCGGGCATGCGTTCGATGGCGCGCAGGGCGCCGGCGTCGTCGCGCCGGTGCATGGCTTCGCGGGCGCGCCATTCGTGCAGGCGCTCGTCGTAGGCGGCATCGGGCACGGCTTCGAGCCGCTGCTGCGCACCGGGCAGGTAGGAGGCCACCGTCCACAGCGCCACCTGGTAGAGCACCTTGCCGCGTTCGGTTTCGCTCAAATCCAGCGCCGGTGCCAGCGTGGCCAGCTGCGCCTCGGCGGCGTCTGGCGAACGTTTGGCCAGGCGCGCCAGGCCTTCGGCGGCGATAGCGCGGCTGCGCGCGGTTTTGGGCCAATGGGCGGCGCGGGCGTGCGGCGCGTCGAGGAAATCAGCGTAGTCGCGCGCCAGCGCGGCGTCGCTGGCCGGCAGGCCGCCGGCGAGGAAACGCACCAGGCCGCTCTGGCCGGCGAGCGCGGCCAGTTCGATGCGCTGCCAGCGCAGGTCGGCACCCAGATGGCCCAGCGACTGCAGGGACTTGAAGGGCGTGTCGCAGGCCGCCGGCAGCGCTTCGCCGGTGAGCCAGAGCGCGCGGCCGTCGGCGATCCAGGCGGCGTCGGTGGCGCCGGTGGCGAGGCGTGCGGCGAGGTGGGCGCAGCGCAGGTCGGCGGCCGGGTTGTCGCGGTAGTCGGCCAGGAAGTCGGCCCAGCGCGACTGCTTCGCCAGCTCGCGCAGCCAGGCTTCGCGCAGCCAGTCGGCGGCGGCGGTGCCGTCGTGCCGGCGCAGGGCGGCGCGAACCTGGTTCGCGGGCGTGCTGGCCAGCTGCTTGCGCAGCTGGGTGGCGTCGATCCAGGGCAGCAGCGGGTGGTCGGCCACGCGGGCGCGGCCGGCCACGTCCAGCTGGCCCAGTTCGGCCAGGCGGAAGGCCTGGAGTACGGCGCGGCGTTCGCCGGACAGGTCGGGCGGGCGGTCCTGCGCCAGGCTGGCGCCAGCCAGCAGGCAAAGGGCCAGGAAACTCGGAATTCGGCGCGACATGAGGCAGAGTCTAGCCCATGGTCCCCGAGTCCTCCGCCCACCGCGCGGCTTGCGCCGCATGAGCCTTGCCTGGTTGCTCTACCTCGCCCTGGGGGCGGTGGCGGGCGTGCTGGCCGGCCTGCTGGGCATCGGCGGCGGCCTGGTGCTGGTGGCCGCGCTGGTGTGGCTGCTGCCGACCCAGGGCGTGCCCGCCGAACAGGCCGTGCACGTGGCCCTGGCCACCGCGCTGGCCAGTATCGTGCTCACCGGCCTGTCCTCGGCGCGCGCGCACCACCGGCGCGGCAGCGTGCTCTGGCCCACCGTGGCCTGGCTGGTGCCGGGCCTGGTGCTGGGCGGCTGGCTGGGCAGCGGACTGGCCACGTCGCTCGATGGCGGCTGGCTGCGCGCCTTCATCGCCGTCTACTGCTACCTGGCCGCGGCCCAGATGGCGCTGGACTGGCCACGCTCGCGGCTCGAACGCGCCGACGCGCCGCGCGGCCCGGGTTACACCGCCGCGGGCGCCGGCATCGGCGCGGTGTCGGCGCTGGTGGGCATCGGCGGCGGCAGCATGACGGTGCCGCTGCTGGTCTGGCGCGGCGTGCGGCCGGTGCGGGCGGTGGGCACGTCAAGCGCCTGCGGCGTGGCCATCGCCCTGGCCAGCGCCGCCGGTTACGCCCTGCAGGGCGCCCCCCAGGGCCTGCCCGCGGGCAGCTGGGGTTACGTGTTCCTGCCGGCCGCGGTGGGCATCGCCCTAGCCTCGGTGCTGACCGCGCCGCTGGGCACGCGGCTGGCACACCGCATCAGTGGACCGGCCCTGCGCCGGCTGTTCGCGGCCTTCCTGGCAGTGGTCGGTACCAGCGTCTGGCTGGCTCCCTGAACAAGACCGATCCGGACTGTCCAAAATCGCTAACAGGCTTAGATGACGTGACCGTTGTCACGTTTTGACGTTTTCTTTACAAGGGAAGGCAGCCGGGGCACTGGGGGCAAGGCGCCGGCACCACCAACCCATGGGGAATGCAATGAAGACCATCCGTACTACCCGCCTGAGCCAGGCGGTTCGCGGTGCATTGCTGTTCGCGCTGATCCCGGCGGCGGTCGCCGCGCAGGACGCGCCGGCCGAAGACGAGGTCAAGACGCTCGATCGCATCGAGGTCACCGGCACGCGCATCAAGACCTCGGAAGCCGAAGGCCTGGTGCCGGTGCAGCGCATCACGCGCGAGGACATCGACCGCAGCGGCCTGACTTCCGTCGCCGACATCATCCAGTCCCTGACGGGCTCGGGTTCGGCGCTCAACACCAAGTTCAACTCCAGCGGCAACTTCGGCTTCCCGCCGGACGGCAGCGGCGTCGGCGCGGGTTCCGCGCAGGCCGACCTGCGCCACCTGGGTTCCAAGCGCGTGCTGGTCCTGGTGGACGGCGTGCGCTGGGTCAACGAAGCTTCCGCCTCGGGCGTGGGTTCGTCCACCGACCTCAACACCATCCCGCTGGCCATCATCGAGCGCATCGAAGTGCTTGAGGACGGCGCGTCCTCGCTGTACGGCTCGGACGCCATCGCCGGCGTGATCAACATCATCACCCGCAAGGATTTCGAAGGCATCTCGGTCAACGCCCAGTACGGCCAGTACGGCGAAGGTGATGGCGCGACCTCGTCCATCGACCTGGCCTGGGGCGGCAGCACCGACCGTGCCAACTTCTTCCTGGGCCTGAGCTACACCGACCAGGAAGTGATCTACTCGCGCGACCGCGAGCAGTCGGGCTTCCCGGTGCCCGGCACCGGCGTCGCCTTCGGCAGTTCGGGCACGCCGACCGGCCGCTTCATCTTCGTTGACCCCAACACCGGCGAAGTGCTCGACATCACGCCCAACAACGGCGCCAGCGACCCGACCTACGACGGCTCGCAGATCGGCTGCGTGCGCACCGACGACTACCACTGCTTCTCCACCGCCGACCGCTTCAACTTCTCGCAGTACAACCTGCTGCTGACGCCGTCCGAGCGCATGGGCGCCTTCGGCCAGGTGCGCTTCGAGTTCAGCGACGCGGTGAGCGGTTACGCCAAGGTGCTGTACAACCGCCGCGAGTCCACCAATCAGGCCGCGCCCGAGCCGCTGTTCTTCGGCCCCGAGGCCGGCACCGGCAACCCGCAGGCCGACAACATCTTCATTTCGGCCCTGAATCCGTACAACCCGTTCGGCTTCGACCTCGATTCGGCCACCAACCTGATCCTCATCGGCCGTCGCCCGGTCGAGGGCGGCGCGCGCGTGTTCGAGCAGGACGTGGACACCTGGTACCTCGGCGCCGGCCTCGAAGGCGTGTTCGACGCCGGCCAGCGCACGCTGTACTGGGACGTCAACGTCGCCTTCAGCGAAAACAAGGCCGAGCAGACCAACTTCGGCAGCTACAACATCCGCAACATCGCCCTGGCCCTGGGCGACCCGGCGGCCTGCGCGGCCGTGGCCGGCTGCACCCCGCTCAACATCTTCGGCGGCCCGGGCACCATCACGCCGGCCATGCTGGCCTGGATCCAGCCGATCGTGCGCGACGAGAGCCAGAACGAACTGGCGCTGTTCACGGCCAACCTCTCCGGCAGCCTGTTCGACCTGCCGGCCGGTTCGGTGGACTTCGCCGCGGGCCTGGAGCACCGCCGCCTCAAGGGCTGGTACCAGCCCGACGCGCTCACCATCGCCGGCGACTACAACGGCGTGCCGTCCCTGCCCACCTCGGGCAAGTACGACGTGAGCGAGCTGTTCTTCGAGCTCAATTTCCCGCTGCTGCAGGACACCGAAATCGGCCAGAAGCTCGACTTTACCGTCGCCGGCCGTTATTCGGACTACTCCACCGGCATCTCGGAGTTCACGCCCAAGTACGGCCTGCGCTTCCAGCTGGTCGAGGAACTGGTGCTGCGCGCCAGCTACGCCGAAGGTTTCCGCGCGCCGTCGATCGGCGAGCTGTTCGGTTCGGCCAGCCGCTTCGACGCCCAGCTCAACGACCCCTGCGACACGCCGCTGCTGAACCCGTCGCTGGCCGGCAACTGCGCCGCGCTGGGCGTGCCGGCCAACTACCAGCAGCCGAACCCGCAGATCTCGGTCACCACCGGCGGCAACGACCAGCTGGACCCGGAAAGCTCCACGAGCTTCTCGGCCGGCTTCATCTGGAGCCCGGGTTTCCTCGAGGATTCGGCCTGGGCCGAGCGCGTGGACTTCGAGGTCACCTACTACCGGCATGAGATCGAAGGCGCCATCCAGGCCATCGACGCCCAGACCCAGCTCGACCTGTGCGTGCAGACCCTGGACGCGCTGTACTGCGACGGCATCAGCCGCGCGCCCACCGGCGGCATCAACGGCTTCAACAACCGCCTGACCAACCTCGGCACCATCGACACCGACGGCTGGGACGTGGACCTGTTCTGGGTGTTCCCCGCCACCGACTTCGGCCAGTTCAAGGCTTCGTGGCGCAACACCTTCGTCGGCGACTACCAGGCCGTCGGCGCCGCCGGCCAGGTGCAGCCGCAGGGCCCGGGCATCGAGGTGGTCGACAGCGCCATCCCGGAGTGGACCTCGAACTTCACCCTGGACTTCAAGCGCGGCAACTTCGATGCCGCCTGGACGCTGCGCCACATCAGCGAGCTGCGCGAGGAATGCGGCCGGGCCGTGGGCTTCCCGGTGTGCAGCAACCCGGCCACCGGCACCAACGTGCTCGAGGCGATCACCTACAACGATCTGCAGTTCGGCTACCGCTTCGAGGACTTCAGGGACCTGCGCATCGCCGTGGGCGTGAACAACGTCTTCGACGAGGACCCGCCGATCTGCCTGTCGTGCTCGCTCAACGGCTACGACGCGTCCACCTACGACATCCCGGGCGGCCGCTTCTGGTACCTGCGCGCCGACATCAAGTTCTGACCGGGTCGGGTTTCACCGCGTGACGAAGGGCCGGCGGGGAACCGCCGGCCCTTTCATTTGGCCCTTCTCCCAAGTCAGGGACCGGCGCCGTCGCCACGGTGGAAGCGAGGGTCGCTTCCCGCTCAGTGGAGCCTCTATTTCGCGGGAAGCGACC
>JAIBEO010000139.1 GCA_019459185.1 Rhizobium sp.
GGCGCGCCGGCCCCCCCCCCGACGGCGCGAATGGGGTCCCGGCGCTGGTGCTGCTGGGCGCGCTGGCCATGTTCACGCTGCCGCACCAGTTCCACGTGGGCGTGGTCGAGTGCCGCGACGAAGGCGAGCTGCGCACCGCGCGCTGGCTGTTCCCGCTGTACATGCTGCTGATCGCGCTGCCGATCCTGCCGCTGGCGCGCGCCGGCGACGCGCTGCTGGCGCCGATGGGCGTGCCTTCCGATTTGTACGTGCTGGCGCTGCCATTGGCCGAGGGCCACGAGGGCCTGGCGCTGCTGGCCTTCCTGGGCGGCCTGAGCGCGGCCACCGGCATGGTGATCCTGGCCACACTGGCGCTGAGCGTGATGATCGGCAACCACTGGCTGGCGCCGCTGCTGGTGCGCGGCCGCTGGGGCGGCGCGGGCGAGGGCGGCGACCTGCGCGGCGCGGTGCTGGCGCAGCGCCGCGTTGGCATCCTGGCCGTGGTGCTACTGGCCTGGGGCTACAGCCGCGTGATGGCCGGCAACGACGCGCTGGCCGACATGGGCGCCATTTCCTTTTCGGCGTTGGCCACGCTGGCGCCGGCGGTGGTCTTCGCCGTGTGGCGGCCGCAGATGCCGGCGCGCGCGGTGCTGGCCGGCCTTGCAGTGGCGGTGGCGCTGTGGTGCTGGGCGCTGCTGGTGCCGGCGCTGGCCGAGGCCATGGGCGCGTCGCCGGCCTGGCTGCGCGAGGGGCCACTGGGCTGGGCCTGGCTGGCGCCCGACACGCTGTTCGGACTGGGCGACTGGAGCCGCATCGCCCGTGCCACCGTGCTCAGCCTGGTGGCCGGCGCGCTGCTGCCGTGGATGCTGGCCTCGCGGCTGGACGCGCGGCCCGACACCTTCGCCGCCGGTGCGCTCTCGCGCGAGGTGCTGCGTGAAGTGGCGGTGCGTTTCCTGCCGGCCACGAAGGTGGATGCTGCGCTGGCCTCGGCGCCGGCCGGGCAGGGGGTGCCGGCGGCCACGCGCCAGCGCATCGAGCGTGAGCTGGCGGCGGTGCTCGGTGCCGCGTCGGCGCGGCTGCTGCTCGACGCCGCCCGGCGCGCCCAGGGCCCCGACCTCGACACCGTCGCCACCATCGTCGGCGAGGCCTCGCAGGCGCTGCGCTTCAACCAGCGCGTGCTCGAGGCGGCGCTGGAGAACATGAGCCAGGGCATTTCGGTGGTGGACGCCGAACTGCGCCTGGTGGCCTGGAACCGGCGCTACGCCGAGCTGTTCGACTACCCGCGCGAGTTGCTGCAGGTGGGCGTGCCGGTGGCCGAGCTGGTGGCGCACAACGTGCGCCGCGGCCTGGCCGGCGCCGGGCGCGAGGAGACCGAGGTGCGCAAGCGCCTGGAGCACATGCGCGCGGGCACGCCCTACGTCGCCGAACGCCACTTCGGTGATGCCGTGGTCGAGATCCGCGGCAACCCCATGCCGGGCGGCGGTTTCGTGGCCACCTTCACCGACGTCACCGCGTTCCGGCGCAGCGAGGCCGAGCTCAAGTCGGTGGCCGAAACACTGGAACTGCGCGTGGCCGAACGCACCGCCGAACTGGCCGGCGCCAAGGCCGAAGCCGAACGCGCCAATCGCGCCAAGACGCGTTTCCTGGCGGCGGTGAGCCACGACCTGGCGCAGCCGCTCAACGCCGCGCACCTGTTCGTGCACGCGCTGGCGCCGCAGCTTGAAGGCACGCCGCACCGCGAGGCGCTGGCGAACGTGGACGGCGCGCTGGGTTCGGCCGAGGACCTGCTGTCGGGGCTGCTCGATATTTCGCGGCTCGACGCCGGTGGCATGGCGCCCAATCCGCAGGCCTTCCGGCTCGACGACCTGCTGCAGCACCTGGTGGCCGAATTCGGCGTGCTGGCGGCGCAGAAGGGACTGGCGCTCGGCCACGTGCCCTCGCGCGCCTGGGTGCACAGCGACCCGCAGCTGCTGCGCCGGGTGCTGCAGAACTTCCTGGGCAACGCCGTGCGCTACACCGCGCGCGGCCGCATCCTGGTGGGCTGCCGCCGGCGCGGCGAGGCGCTGGCCATCGAAGTGTGGGACACCGGCCCGGGCATCGCCGAGGCCGACCAGAAGGCGATCTTCGAGGAGTTCCGCCGGCTCGACAAAGGCGGGCAGGGCCTGGGCCTGGGCCTCGCCATCGCCGAGCGCATCGCGCGGCTGCTGGGGCATCCGCTGAAGCTGCGTTCGTGGCCGGGGCGCGGCACCGTGTTTTCCATCGAGGTGCCGCGCGCGGCGCCCGTGCCGGCACTGCCGGCCGCGCCCGCGGCACCGGTGCCCGAACCGCCGCGCAGCCGCGTGCTGGTGGTGGACAACGACGCCGACGTGCTGCGCGGCATGCAGGCCCTGCTGGGCGGCTGGCAGTGCGAAGTGCTGGCCGCGCGCGACGGCGACGAGGCCCTGCGCCTCGTGGCCGGCGCCACGCCCGACCTGGTGCTGCTCGACTTCCACCTCGACGGCGGCCAGACCGGCCTGATGCTGCGCGAACGCCTGTGCGCGGTGCTGCCGGCGCGGCCCTGCGTGGTGATCACCGCCGACCACAGCACTCAAGTGCGCGACGCCGTCGCCGCTGCCGGCTGCACCCTGCTGCACAAACCGCTCAAGCCCCTGGCCCTGAAATCCGTCATGGCCCGCCTTCTCCAACACCGCCCCCGTTCGGCGCGGCTTCAGCCGCGACCGCCTTTCGCCGGAAAGCAGTCGCGGCTGA
>JAIBEO010000149.1 GCA_019459185.1 Rhizobium sp.
GGGGCGGCGGGGGGCGGGGCGGCCCGCCGCGGCCGCGGCCACCGTTCCGGCTACGCTTCCGGGATGTCGAACCCCCTTTTCCCGGCCTGGGCCCTGCACGACGGCGCCGCCGGCCACCGCCGGCAGGTGCTGGCGCTGGCGGAAGCGCTGGCGCCCTCGCCGCGCGAATGGTCGCTGCATGCAGCCGCCCCCTGGTCCTGGGTGGCGCCGCGGCGCGGGCCCGGGGCGCAGGCCGCGTTCGGCGACGACTTCCGCGCCGCGCTCGACGCGCCGCCCGCGCTGGCCCTGGGCGCCGGCCGCCGCGCCGCGCTGGCCACGCGCCTGCTGCGCGAACGCGGCGCCAGGGCGGTGCAGGTGCTGCACCCGCGCATCGACACCGGGCACTGGGACCTGGTGGTGGCACCCGAACACGACGGACTCACGGGCCCCAACGTCATCACGCTCTGCGGCAGTCTCAACCCCGTGGACGAGGCCTGGCTGGCGCGCGCACGCGCCGCCTTCCCGGAATTCGCACAACTGCCCTCGCCGCGCACGCTGGTGCTGCTGGGCGGGCCGACGCCGGCGGTGCGTTTCGACCGCGGCGCCTTCGAGGTGATGGCCTCGAAGCTGGAACACTGGCTGGCCATGGGCGGCGGCAGCCTGCTGGTGCTGGGCTCGCGCCGCACGCCGCCGAAGCTGGCGGCGCTGGCGCGCAGCTACTGGGCCGACACGCCCGGCCACCGCTGGTTCGGCCCGGAAGACGGCGCCAATCCCTACGAAGGCGCACTGGCCTGGGCCGAGCGCATCGTGGTTTCGCCGGACTCGGTGAACATGGTGTCGGAAGCCTGCGCCACCGCGGCGCCGGTGCACGTGGCCGAACCCGGCCGCGCCACCGGCCGCGTGCGCCGCTACCTCGACGACCTGCTCGCCCGCGGCCGCATCCAGCCCCAGGGCAAGCTTCCGCACGACGCAACCGCAGAACCCCTGCGCGAAACGCCGCGCATCGCCGCGATCGTAAGGGAAAGGCTGTCGGGCCACGGATGAACACAGATAAACACGGATAAAGCAGAAGCAAACCAATTGGGGTCAGAGTACAAATTCGCGCCGAAGAATTTGTACTCTGACCCCTATTTTCTTCTTGGCTCTATCCGTGTTTATCCGTGTTCATTCGTGGCTAAAAAACCAGCCCACATTCGGAGCAAGCGGCGCGGACCGAGGCGCGGGCGGCATCCAGGGTGTCGTCGGGGGGCACGATGCGGGGGCGCTGGTCGAGGGTGCAGTCCAGGCCCCGGTCGAGCATCAGGGCGTGGGCGGCGAGCAGCGGTTCGAGGTGCGCCGCCGGTAGTGCGCCGGCCCCGGCGAGGACGCGCAGCAGGCCGGGCGTGTCGCGCGGCGTGCACAGCGACGGGTGCGCGCCGGCGTGCTGCAGCACCAGCGCCTGCACCAGGAATTCCAGGTCCACCAGGCCGCCCTCGCCCTGCTTGAGGTCGAAGCGGCCCGGGCGGCTGCGGTCGAGTTCGGCGCGCATGCGCCGGCGCATCGCCACCACGTCCTCGCGCAGCGCCGCCGGTTCGCGCGGCGCCTGCAGGGTTTCCGTGCGGATGCGCTCGAAGGCCGCGAACACCGCCGGCGCGCCGGCGATCGGCCGCGCCCGCACCAGCGCCTGCCGCTCCCAGGTCCAGGCGCGCTGGCGCTGGTAGTCGGCGAAACTTTCCAGGCTCGACACCAGCATGCCCTTGGCGCCGTCCGGGCGCAGGCGCACGTCCACGTCGTAGAGCTTGCCGGCGCCGGTGACCGCGCCGAGCAGGCTCACCAGGCGCTGCGCCAGCCGCGCGAACCAGCGGCCGGCGTCGAGCGGGCGCGCACCGTCGGAGCTGGCGTCGGCGGCGGCGTCGTGCAGGAACACCAGGTCGAGGTCGGAACCGAAGCCCAGCTCGCGCCCGCCCAGGCTGCCGTAACCCAGCACCGCCAGGCCCGCGCCGGGCACGCGGCCGTGCTGGCGCGCCAGGTCGTCCTCGGCCAGGCGCAGCAGCGCGCGCAGCAGCGCTTCGGCCAGCGCAGCCAGGCGCG
>JAIBEO010000158.1 GCA_019459185.1 Rhizobium sp.
CCCCCACGGCCGCCCGGCCTGATGCTGCTGCTGCCCCTCCCGGCCCGCCGGGGGGGGGGGGCCTTATGGTCCTCCTACAAAGACGCTCAGCGGAACGAATCGGTCGCGCGCACCAGGATGTCGGTCAGCTCTTCCTCGAAGGCCGAATGGCCCGCGGTCGGCGCGATTTCCAGCTTCGCCTCCGTCCAGGCCTGCTTCAGGTCCCAGGCGTTCTGCACCGGGCAGACCACGTCGTAGCGGCCGTGCGCGATCACGCCGGGGATGCCCTTGAGCCGGTGCGCGTCGCGCAGCAGCTGGTCGTCGGCGTCGAAGAAGCCGCCGTTGACGAAGTAGTGGCATTCGATGCGCGCGAAGCTGAGCGCGAAGTGCGCGTCCTCGTGGCTGTCGATGAAGGCCTCGTCCTGGCGCAGGAAGCTGGTGCTGGCTTCCCACACCGACCAGGCGCGCGCGGCCGACAGCCGCACCGCCTCGTCGTGCGAGGTCAGCCGGCGGTGGTAGGCGCTCATCAGGTCGTGCCGCTCGACTTCGGGAATGGGCTGCAGGTAACGCTGCCAGGCCTCGGGGAACAGGCGCGAGGCGCCCTGCTGGTAGAACCACTCCAGCTCCCAGCGCCGCAGCATGAAGATGCCGCGCAGCACCAGTTCGCTCACCTGGCCCGGGTGCGCCTCGGCGTAGGCCAGCGCCAGGGTCGAGCCCCAGCTGCCGCCGAACACCTGCCAGCGGTTGATGCCCAGGTGCCGGCGCAGCTTTTCGATGTCGGCCACCAGGTCCCAGGTGGTGTTGTCCACCAGGTCGGCGTGCGGGGCGGAACGTCCCGAACCACGCTGGTCGAACAGGATGATCCGGTAGCTGGCCGGGTCGTGGAAACGCCTCATCTTGGCGCCGCAGCCGGCGCCCGGGCCGCCGTGCAGCAGCACCACCGGCTTGCCTTCCGGGTTGCCGCACTGTTCGTAGTAGAGCCGGTGCCGCGCGTCCACCTGCAGGAAGCCGCTGTCGAAGGGTTCGGTATCGGGGTACAGGCCGCGCATGCTCGCCTCGGTGCCGGGGTGGGAACCTGATTCTAGCCCGCTCGCCGGCCCGCGCCCCAAGGCTTGAACTGTCATGGACGAGGTGTATGCTCAGTTCCAGATGGGAACACCGCCGACCCGATTGAGTCTGGTGGGCACCGGGAAGCAAACCCACCCGGCAGGGGCCCCGTCTTCCCATGAAACCGCCCTGCCGCGCGTGCTCTCGCTCGACGCGCATGGCCGCATCCTCGACTGGATGCACTGGCAGGACGCGGTCTGCCTCTACGTACGCGGCGCGGTAGCCTGGACCCTGGGCGAACCCTGCCTCACCGTGCGCGGCGGCACCAATCGCTGGACCGGGCTGCAGAGTTCCATTTCCCTGCACCCCATCGTCGCCGGCCGCAGCCACGCCGACGGCAAGGCGCTCGACCCCTCGCCCGCGCTCACCAACACCGCGCTGTTCGCCCGCGACGGCAACCTGTGCCTGTACTGCGGCCAGGAATACAGCCGGCACTCGCTCACCCGCGACCACGTCATGCCGGTGTCGCGCGGCGGCCGAGACGTCTGGGAGAACGTGGTCTGCGCCTGCTTCCACTGCAATTCCCGCAAGGGCAACCGCACGCCCCAGCAGGCCGGCATGCCGCTGCTGGCCGTGCCCTACCGGCCGAGCTGGGTGGAACACCTGATCCTGTCGAACCGGCACATCCTGGCCGACCAGATGGCCTTCCTGAAAAGCCACCTGCCCAAGCGCAGCGGCCGCCCCGCCTGAGGGCATTTGACGCCGCCCCGCCGGCCGGCCGACACTGCCGGCCTTCACGCGGCAACCGCCGCGTGACCAGGGGGAACACAGGGAATGACGACGCAGAGCATCTGTTTTGCAGGCTTGCCGCGTGACGAGCAGGCCGGCATCGAGGCCGCCTTCAGGCAGGCCAACGCGCAGCACGGCAACCGCTGGTCGCTGGCGAACGAAAACGAAGCCGCCGTGGTGGTCGTGGACATGGACTCCATGTACGGCCAGATGAGCCTGATGAAGGCCTTGAGCAACGGCAAGGTCGTGGTGGCGCTGACCGCCGGCGGCCGCGTGGACGCCGACTACCAGCTGGCCCGCCCGGTCACCGCGGAAGGCATCGCCGCGCTGCTGTCCCAGATCGAAACCCAGGCCCCGGCGACCCCCGCGCCGGCGCCGGTGGTGGAAGACCTGGCACCCGCCGCGCCGGCGCCCGAACCCGCGCCCGTCGTCGCGGCTGCCCCCGAACCGGCCCCGGCGCCCGCGCCCGCCCCCGCCCCCGAACCCGAACCCGAACCGGTGGTGGCCGCCGCGCCGCCGGCCGACCCGCGCCTGGCCGACTACCTGCGCCCCGGCGCCCTGCCCGGCCCGGTCAAGCTGCAGTTGTCCGACGCGCCGCTGCTGGTGCTCGACCCCGGCAAGCAGGCCTACCTCGGCGGCGCCGCGCTCAAGCCGCTGCTGCCCTACTGCACGGCCATCGTGCACCCGGGCGATTTCACCCCGGTGGACCCGGCCGAACTGCCGGCGCTCACCACCCAGCTCGGCGGCAGCCATCCGTTTCCGCGCCTGGCCTGGATCTGCGCGCTGGGCGGCGGCAACGGCAGCCTGGCCGCGGGTTACAACCCGAACGACCGCTACAAGCTGCTCAAGTGGCCGCAGACCGAGCGCGAATTCCCGCGCCACTTCCGCATCGCCACGGTGATGATGAAGGGCCCGGCCCTGCTCACTGAGATCGCCGAACTCAGCGGCGCCGAGCTGGCCGAGGTCATCGACTTCGTCAACGCCAGCCTCGCCGTCGGCGTGGCCGAGCCCGACGTGGCCGTGGTGGCCGCGCCGGACGCCGCCAAGGGCGGCCTGCTGGGGCGTTTCCGGCGCTAAGCCGCGTGTGGACCGGCTGAACGCCGGTCCGCTTCGCCTTGCCCCCACCGGTGGGGTGCCGGACAATTGGGTCCTGCCCCCACGCACGATTTCCGAATGGACTCCCAGCGCTATCCGCGCCTCTCCCGCATTGCCGTCCCGGCCGACCTGCGCCAGTTTCCCGAAGCGGAACTGCCCGCCATCGCCGATGAGCTGCGTGCCTACCTGATCGAGGCCGTCAGCCAGTCGGGCGGCCACTTCGGCGCCGGCCTGGGCGTGATCGAACTCACCGTGGCCCTGCACTACCTGTATGAAACGCCCGAGGACCGCCTGGTCTGGGACGTGGGCCACCAGTGTTACCCGCACAAGATCCTGACCGGCCGCCGCGACAGCATCCACACGGTGAAGCAGAAGGACGGCGTGGCGCCCTTCCCCAAGCGCGAGGAAAGCGAGTACGACACCTTCGGCGTCGGCCACAGCTCCACCTCCATCTCGGCCGCGCTGGGCATGGCCATCGCCGCCCAGGCGAAAGGCGACGGCCGCAAGGTGGTGGCCGTGATCGGTGACGGCGCCATGACCGCGGGCATGGCCTTCGAGGCGCTCAACCACGCCGGCGGCATGGAGCCGGAGCCCGACCTGCTGGTCATCCTCAACGACAACCGGATGTCCATTTCCGAAAACGTCGGCGGCCTGACCAAGATGCTCGGCCGCATGTCCGGCAGCAAGACGCTCAACGCCCTGCGCGAAGGCGGCAAGAAGCTGCTGGGCGACAAGAACCGCCCCGCCGCGAAGTTCGTGCGCCGTTGGGAAGAACACTGGAAGGGCATGTTCGTGCCCTCCACCCTGTTCGAGGAAATGGGTTTCCACTACACCGGCCCCATCGACGGCCACGACGTGCCGGCCCTGGTGTCCACCCTGCGCACCCTGCGCGGCCTGAAGGGCCCGCAGCTGCTGCACGTGATCACCACCAAGGGCAAGGGCTACGAGCGAGCCGAAGGCGACCAGATCGAATACCACGCGGTCGGCCCCTTCGACCCCAGCGTGGGCGTGGTGAAAAAACCCGGCCCTTCCAAGCCCACCTACACCCAGGTGTTCGGCGACTGGCTGTGCGACATGGCCGCCGCCGACCCGCGGCTGATGGGCATCACCCCGGCGATGCGCGAAGGCTCGGGCCTGGTGCGCTTCAGCAAGGAATTCCCGGAACGATATTTCGACGTCGCCATCGCCGAACAGCACGCGGTGACGCTGGCCGCGGGCATGGCCTGCGAAGGCGCCAAGCCGGTCGTCGCCATCTACTCCACCTTCCTGCAGCGCGGTTACGACCAGCTGGTGCATGACGTGGCGCTGCAGCAGCTCGACGTGCTGTTCGCCATCGACCGCGGCGGCGTGGTCGGCCCCGACGGCGCCACCCACGCCGGCAGCTTCGACCTCAGCTTCCTGCGCTGCGTGCCCGACATGGTGGTGATGGCGCCGGCCGACGAAAACGAATGCCGTCGGATGCTCAGCACCGGCTACCGCCACCCCGGCCCCGCCGCCGTGCGCTACCCGCGCGGCACCGGCCCCGGCGTCGCGGTGCAGCCCTCGCTCGACGTGCTGCCGATCGGCAAGGCCGAGCTGCGCCAGCGCGGCGGCGGCGTCGCCCTGCTCGCCTTCGGCGCGGTGCTGCCGGCGGCCGAAAAGGTCGCCGCGGAGCTCGGCCTGACGGTGGTGAACATGCGCTTCGTCAAGCCGCTGGACCGCGCGCTGCTGCTGGACCTGGCGAAGACGCACGAAGGCTTCGCCACGCTCGAGGACAACGTGGTCATGGGCGGCGCCGGCAGCGGCGTGGCCGAGCTGCTGGCGGCCGAAGGCGTGGTGCTGCCGATGCTGCACCTGGGCCTGCCCGACGCCTGGCAGGAACACGCCAGCCGCGAACAGCTGCTGGCCGAAGCGGGCCTGGACGCCGACGGCATCCGCCGTGCCGTGCTGGCGCGCTGGCCGGCCCTGGCCGGCGGCCCGTCCCGCGCCGTCGGGGGCTGAGCCGGGCGCGCATTCCGGCGCGCCGCCGCTTTGTTAGAGTGGGGCACCCCGGTTGCCGGAGTGAGTGCCCATGTGCCTTGCCCGCGTCGTTCCCGCCCTGGTCCTGGGCGTGCTGCTGTCGGCCTGCGGGGGTGAACCCGCCCCCGGCAATGCCACCGCCCCGGAAGCCGCCGCATCGGCCGCCCCGAATCCTGCCGCCGACACCCCACCCGACGACGCCGGTGCCGAACCGCCTGCGCGCCAGGACGACGGCTTCGCCGAAGCCGACGCCCTGCCCACCGAAGGCGCGGCCGACCTGGACGACATCGCCGACCTGCCCTTCGGCCAGGCCATCGCCGACGCGGCGGGCGCCGCCGGCGACGAAGAAT
>JAIBEO010000168.1 GCA_019459185.1 Rhizobium sp.
GGCCCCGGGCCCCGCCCCCGGGGCCGCCCCTGGGGGGGGGGGCCCCGCCCGCCTCCCGGCCCATGGCCGCCGCCCCCGCCGCCAAGTCCAGCGTCGAGCTGCCGCCCGGTGCCGCCGCGCACGCCGCCCGCAACGACGTGAACCCGGCCGACGTCGCCGGCACCGGCCGCGGTGGCCGCGTGACCAAGGAAGACATCGTCAACCACATCAAGGTCGGCGGTGGCGCCCGCCCCGAGCAGCGCGTGCCGATGACCCGCATCCGCCAGCGCATCGCCGAGCGCATGATGCAGTCGAAGAACTCCATCGCCATGCTCACCTCGTTCAACGAGGTCAACCTGGGCAAGGTCATGGCCATGCGCAAGGAGCTGGGCGAACCGTTCGAGAAGACCCATGGCATCAAGCTCGGCTTCATGAGCTTCTTCGCCAAGGCCGCCGCCAATGCCCTCCAGAAGCACCCGATCGTCAACTCCTCGGTCGACGGCAACGACGTGATCTACCACGGCTACGCCGACATCTCGATCGCCGTGGCCACCGACAAGGGCCTGGTCACGCCGGTGCTGCGCAATGTCGAGAACATGTCCTTCGCCGACGTCGAGGGCGCCATCGCCGGTTACGCCAAGGCGGCCCGCGAGGGCGGCCTGAAGCTCGAGGACCTGCAGGGCGGCACCTTCACCATCACCAACGGCGGCACCTTCGGTTCGCTGATGTCCACGCCCATCGTCAACCCGCCGCAGTCGGCCATCCTGGGCATGCACGCCATCAAGGAGCGCCCGATCGCCGAGAACGGCCAGGTCGTGATCGCGCCGATGATGTACATCGCGCTCAGCTACGACCACCGCATCATCGACGGCAAGGACGCGGTGCTGTTCCTGGTGGACATCAAGAACCAGCTGGAAAACCCGCACCGCATGCTGCTGGGGCTCTGACCATGGCCGAGAACTTCGACGTCGTCGTCATCGGTGCCGGCCCGGCCGGCTACCACGCCGCCATCCGCGCGGCCCAGCTGGGCATGAAGGTCGCCTGCATCGACGCCGCCCTGGGCAAGGACGGCAAGCCGGCGTTGGGCGGCACCTGCCTGCGCGTGGGCTGCATCCCGTCCAAGGCCATGCTCGACAGCTCGCGCCAGTGGCACAACCTGCACCACCTGTTCGGCGAGCACGGCATCAGCACCGATGGCGCCAAGCTCGACGTGGGCACGATGGTTGGCCGCAAGGACAAGATCGTCAAGCAGTTCACCGGCGGTATCGCCCAGCTGTTCAAGGCCAACAAGATCACGGCCTACTACGGCTTCGGCACCCTGCACCCGGGCAAGCTCGTCAAGGTGAAGCAGCACGACGGCACCGAGGTCGAGCTGCAGGGCAAGCACGTCATCCTGGCCGCCGGCTCGGATTCGATCGAGCTGCCGTTCGCGAAGTTCGACGGCAAGCACATCGTCGACAACGTCGGCGCGCTCGACTTCACCGAGGTGCCCAAGCGCCTGGGCGTGATCGGCGCCGGCGTCATCGGCCTCGAGCTAGGCAGCGTCTGGAAGCGCCTGAGCGCCGAGGTCACCATCCTCGAGGCCATGCCCGACTTCCTGGCCGCGGCCGACGCCGAAGCCGCCAGGGTCGCGCTGAAGGAATTCAAGAAGCAGGGCCTGGACATCAAGCTCGGCGCCAAGGTCTCCAAGGCCGAGGTGAAGAAGAACGAAGTGCACCTGACCTACAACGACGGCAAGGCCGACCACGCGCTCGTGGTGGACAAGCTGCTGGTGGCCGTGGGTCGCAAGGCGGCGTCCAAGGGCCTGCTGGCCGAGGGCACCGGCGTGCAGCTCAACGAGCGCGGCCAGGTCGTGGTGGACGAGCACTGCGCCACCGGCGTCGAGGGCATCTGGGCGGTGGGCGACTGCGTGCGTGGCCCCATGCTGGCGCACAAGGGCTTCGAGGAAGGCATCGCGGTGGCCGAGCTCATCGCCGGCCTGCCGGGCCACGTCAACTTCGACACCATCCCCTGGGTCATCTACACCGAGCCGGAAATCGCCTGGGTCGGCAAGACCGAGCAGCAGCTCAAGGCCGAGGGCACCCCGTACAAGACCGGCAGCTTCCCGTTCGCCGCCGTCGGCCGCGCCGTGGCCATGGGCGAACCGGCCGGCTTCGTCAAGGTGATCGCGCACGAAGAGACCGACCGCATCCTGGGCATGCACCTGGTCGGCGTGAACGTGTCCGAGCTGGTGCACGAAGGCGTGCTGGCCATGGAATTCCACGGCTCGGCCGAGGACCTGGCGCGCATCTGCCACGCCCACCCGACGCTGTCGGAAGCCATCCACGACGCCGCCATGGCGGTGGACAAGCGCGCCATCCACAAAGCCAACTGACCGCTTGGTGTACCCTCCCGCGGGGCGCCCCCCGGGGGCCCGAGGGCGGGGTAGAGCCCCGGGCGCCGGGCCGCCCCCCCCCGAGCGGCCGCGGCCCGACGTCGCGCAGCGCGGCGCCATAGCGGGTAAGATGCGCAGCCGCCCGTCCGTATCCAGGCCTGCCCCATGCAACACAGCGTCGCGCCGAT
>JAIBEO010000173.1 GCA_019459185.1 Rhizobium sp.
GCTGCTCGTCTGGGCCGCCCAGGGCCTGCGCCACGAACTGGGCGCGGCGCGGGCCGCAGCAAGCGCCCACGCCGCGCTGCTGGCCGTGGCGCCCGCCCCCCCCCGCCCCCGCCCGCCCGCGGCCCCGCCCCCGCCCCGCGCCCGCGCGCCGCCCGCCCCCCGACCGCTTCGGCGTGCTGGCCTCCGCCCTGCTCGAAGCCCAGTCCACCCTGCCCGGCACCCGACTGGCGGCGCTCTCGCTGGGCGAAGACGGCGTGCTCACGGCCACGCTGGAGCACGACGGCGCCGCGCCGCTCGACCCGCTGCGCCTGGCCCTGGCCGAGCGCGGCGTCAGCCTGGTCGACCAACCCCCGCAGCCCGCCGGCGAACGCTGGCACACCCTCCTCCTGCTGAGCGACGCGCCATGACCCTCGTCCCCGCCTCCCTGTCTTCCGCCTGGCAGGCGCGCACGCCGCGCGAGCGCCAGATGCTGGCGCTGATGTTCGCGGCCGTCGCCGCGTTCCTTTACTGGTTCGCGCTGGCGGCGCCGCTGCGCGCTTGGGCGAACGCCGCCGAAGCGCGGCACGCCCGCGCAGTGGCCGAACAGGCCGCCGCGCTGCAGGTGGTCGATGCCCTCGCTGCGCTGCCGCCCGCGTCCGCGCAGGCACCGCGCCCGCGCGCCGAAGCCCTGGCCGAAAGTGCTCGGGCGCTGGGCCTGACCGTGCGCGAAGCCCGCGACGAGGCCGACGGCCAGGCGCGGCTTACGCTGGGCCCGGCCGCGCCGGACCTGGTGTTCGCCTGGATCGAGCAGCAGCGCCTCGCCGGCACCGGACCGCGCGGCGTGTCCCTGTCGGCGGGCGATGCCGGCCTGGAAGCCGAACTGCGCTTCTGATCAGGTGTAGGCGCCGAGCCGCAGCCACTTGGTGGCCACCCACTTTTCGCCCTCGATCACCGGCGCGCCGCCATGCAGCGTGCCGGTCATGGGATGCGGCCGGTCATAGCTGAAGAACACCGCGTTGCCCTTCACCGGTGCGACGTCGAACTTCGCTTCGGGGAAGGTGGTTTCGCCGCCGCGCGCCGGGGTGTTGAGGTACATCACCACGGTGGCCACGCGCTGGCCGCCGCGCTGCAGGATGCCGCGGGTGCCGGGTTTGGCCGGGTCGAAATAGTCGAAGTGCGGCTTGTATTCGGCGCCGGGGCCGTAGCGCAGCACCTGCAGGCCTTCGCCGTTTTCCACCGGCCACTGGCACAACGCCGCCAGTCGCGCCTCGATGCGACGGCACAGCTCGTTTTCACCGCGCAGGAAGAACATGCCTTCGCTGGTGCGGCCCTCGTGCACCTGGCTCACGCCCTCCTCGAGCAGGAAGGTTTCGCTGCGCGCCAGGCGCTGGCGCGCCAGCGCCACCAGCTCGTCGCACTCGTCGTCCGAGAGCACGCTGCCCAGCACAACCACGCGCGGGTGCAGCAGGCTCGCGAGCACCGGCACCTCGCGATCGCCGCCATCGAGCCGGTGCGGGCCGCCGCGTTCCATCGGCTCGGGGACCGCGGTGGGCTCGGGCAGGCCGTGTTCGCGCGCGTGCTCGACCAGGTAGCCGTGCAGCACCTCCTGCACCGCGTCCACGGCCTGCTCTTCCTGCCAGCCCTGGGCCAGCATGGCCCGCACCACGGTGGCGGGCGGCTGGCCCTGGCGGGCCTGGTCGATGATCCACTGGCGCAGGGTCGGCGGGATGTCCACGGCGGGCATGGTGGGGCCTCGGAAGGGTTCGGGGCCAGTCTGGAAAGCGCAGATGACAACCCGGAGACAGCTGGGAGACGGCCCCGCAACAAAGCCGAGGGCGCGGTGTTGGTTTCATGACGGCCAGATGGCTACCGCCTGCGCGGCGGGGCGTTGCAGCCCTTGAATCCTTTTACGACAAGGACTTGGCTGGACCGCCACTGACACTTAAGCGCAACCTGAACGACACCAATGAGACACGAAACTGACTTTTTGTCATTTCTCCGTCACAGACCCTTCCTAGATTGCGCCCATCCGGCGGACGTCCCCGCCCGGAGCCGCCCAACCGACAAGGCCCGTGCCATGAATCTTTCACGCAAGCTCCTGACCGTCGCCCTGCTGGGCGCATTCTCCACCCCAGCCTTCGCCGAGATCACCTTCGACGTGATCGGTGGCTCGGAGGTTTCCCTGGAAGGCCTGATGCAGGCCGACGCCAACTGGTACGACAACGACGTGGCCGACCTCAACGGCAACGGCATCAACGGCGACGACAGCGAGTTCGAAATGCGCCGCGCCGAGATCGTGGTCAAGGGCAAGGGCCCGGGCATGTTCAGCTGGGTCGTCGGCTACGACGCCAAGGGCGACAAGTACCTGGACAACAACATCCAGTACCGCTTCAGCGGCGTGACCAGCCTGACCGCCGGCCAGTTCAAGCAGCCCAACAGCCTCGAAGAGCTGTCGAGCACCAAGAACAACGACTTCATCTCCAAGGCCATGGTGACCAACACCTTCGGCGTGGCCCGCCGCCTCGGCGTGCAGCTGGCCACCGCCGGCGACACCTGGACCCTGACCGGCAGCGTGTTTGGCCGCGAGCTGACCCGCAACCTGGCCCACGGCAGCGGCTACGGCGGCCGCTTCACCTGGGCGCCGGTGAACGAAACCGGCAAGCTGCTGCACCTGGGCCTGTCGGCCGTGGACTACGACACCGACGCCGACGCCATCCGCATCCGCACCCGCCCGCAGGCCGACCTGGCCGCGGCGCGCCTGGTGGACACCGGCAACCTGGTGGCCAGCGACCGCCAGCGCACCCTGGGCCTGGAAGGCATCTGGGTCGAGGGCCCGGTGAAGGTGCAGGCCGAATACATGCAGTCCACCGTGGACCGCTACGCCGCCGGCGACTTCTCCGGCGACAGCTGGTACGTCTCGGGCCTGTGGAACGTCACCGGCGAGACCTGGGGCTACAAGAACGGCGTCATCACCACCTCCGGCCCGTCCGAGCCGGCCTCGGGCATGTGGCAGCTGGGCCTGCGCTACGACACCATCGACCTCGACGACGGCAGCGTGCTGGGCGGCCAGATGGACTCCTGGACCGCCGGCGTGAACTGGTACTGGCGTTCGAACTTCAAGTTCGCCCTGAACTACGTGGCGGTCGATTCGGAGCGCCGCGGCATCAGCGACGACCCGAACATCCTGGAGGCCCGCGCTTCCTTCTTCTGGTGAACCTGAACGCGGGGCCGGCTCCGGCGGGCCCCGCGTGACCATGTAACCCCGCTGTCACATTCGTCATAAATCATTGACATCAGGGGCAAGGGTCCGCCCTTCCCCCTCCCCGAATTCCAAGGAGTCGACCGTGTTTAGCTCCCTCAAGAACAAGTCCCGCATCGCCGTGCTGGCGGTGGCCGCCGTGCTCGGCACCCAGGCCCAGGCCGCCGACATCACCGGCGCCGGCGCCACCTTCGTGTTCCCGACCATGTCCAAGTGGTCGGCCGACTACAACGCCGAAACCGGCCACCGCATCAACTACCAGTCGATCGGCTCGGGCGGCGGCATCGCCCAGATGAAGGCCAACACCGTGGACTTCGGCTCGTCCGACGCCCCGCTGAAGCCGGAAGACCTGGCCACCTCGAACCTGGTGCAGTTCCCGTCCGTGATGGGCGGCATCGTGCCGGCCTACAACATCCCGGGCATCGCCGCCAACCAGCTCAAGCTCGACGGCAAGACCCTGGCCGACATCTACCTGGGCAAGATCAAGACCTGGAACGACCCGGCCATCGCCGCCCTGAACCCGGGCCTGGCCCTGCCGAACCAGCGCATCACCGTCGTGCACCGCTCGGACGGCTCCGGCACCACCTTCAACTTCGTGAACTACCTGTCCAAGGTGTCCCCTGAGTGGCAGTCCAAGGTCGGCGAAGGCACCTCGGTGCGCTGGCCGACCGGCGTGGGCGGCAAGGGCAACGAGGGCGTGACCGCCTACGTGAAGCAGATCAAGGGCGCCATCGGCTACATCGAGCTGTCCTACGCGCTGACCAACAAGGTGCCGTACGCCTCGATGAAGAACGCGGCCGGCAACTACGTGCAGGCCAGCAACGCCTCGATCCAGGCCGCCGCGGCCAGCGCCGAGTGGGCCACCTCGAAGGATTTCTACCTGGTCGTCACCAACGCCCCGGGCAAGGACTCCTGGCCGATCGCCGCCACCAACTTCATCCTGATGTCCAAGCAGCCCAAGAACGCCGAGGGCAACAAGCAGGCCCGCGAGTTCTTCGCCTGGGTCTACGAGAAGGGCGACGCCTCCGCCACCCAGCTCGGCTACGTGCCGCTGCCGGACGAGCTGGTCGCGCAGATCAAGGCTTACTGGGCCGCGAACTTCAAGTAAGGTAAGCGCCGAGCAATACCGGCCCCGGGGGGGGGGGGGGGGGGGGGGGGGGGGGGGGGGGGGGGGGGGGGGGGGGGGGGGGGGGGGGGGGGCGGG